>JAZUSQ010000043.1:0-88557 GCA_045606825.1 Elusimicrobiaceae bacterium | reverse complement strand
TCGCAATCTTGCCAATGAAAACGGCCTTATAACCCGTTTCTGTTGGCGGATAATCCTGTATTTGATTTGAAATCAGACAGGTAGGCGACTGTTATATTTGAGAACTCAGAATCCCTCAAATGGCAGTCGTCTTTTTTGTTGGATTAAAACTATTAAGGAGGGAGTACAAATGGCAAATAAGGCAATCAGATGTATCTATTTCAAGCAGGGAGAACCTGCCGGAGGTAAATTAATTGATAAAGAGATTTTTGAAGATTTTTTAAAAAAACACGGAATGGCCGATATCACAAGAGAAGTGAATCAGCAGTTTAAAAAATCCGCCCAGGCTTATTTAGGTGGGAATGCGAGCTTTTTTATGTTTGTTGAAGAAGAAAAATAAAATCAAATTGTAAAGGAGATGAAATATGGCGTTAATTAAGTGTAAAGAATGTGGTAAAGAGTTTTCGGACATGGCTGCGGCATGTCCCAATTGCGGGTACAATCCCTCCCTTGAGCGTAAAAAGAAAGAAGAAGAAACTTTGCTTCCAGAGGATAAACGAAAAAGCAAAATTACAGCTGGCTTTTTATGTTTGTTTTTATGGGGATTTGGTGCACACGAGTTTTATTTAGGCAATGTCGGAAACGCTATTGCATGGATAATCATCGGCGGAATTGCAGCCATAGCAACTGCGACGCTACCAATATTAGCCCTTTTGCTCCTCATTCCAATTATTTATGCTGTTAAATTGTGGACCATGCCACAAGATAAATTCGATTTGAAATACAATCAAATAACTTCTCCTAAAGGGAAATTAGGGTGTCTTTTTGGTGTAATAGTTGGAATATTCATTTTGCTTGGCTTAATGATGGCCGCGGCACTCCCGCAATACAAAAAAGCCGTAGAACAAGCTCGTACCCGTGCCGCTGCATCTGCACAATATTAATAGTGAGGAAATAGCAAATGAGAACAATTCTAATTTTGCTGGTTATCTGCATTAGCTTTGGTGCCTGTAATAATGGCGAAATTGAACGATTACGCCAAGAAAATGCGTCGCTCAAAGCGCAAGTTGCTGAATTAAGTGAAACAGAACAAAACCGTTTCAACAAAGTAGTAGATTTATTTAATACTGCTAATGATATGCAAAGCTACCGTTTAGCTGAAAAAACTTTTGGTAGTTTTATAGAAAAATTTCCAACTTCAAATTATTTAGAATCAGCGAAACAACACAAACAACAAGCCCGAAATAAGGCAGATAATATAGAAAAAGTGGCCAATACAAAAGCAGAGATAACTTCTTTAATCGCCCAACGCAAATGGGGAGCAGCAACCAGTAAAGCCAATAGTATTAAAGCGTTAATAGAGAATGATGAATATAATTCTATATTGAAACAAATTAAAGAGGAAAGATATAAACCCGAAAAAACAACCATTGATAAACTATTATCGGAAATTCATGACTGGCGTTGGCCTACTCCATACGACGAAAGAATATATAATAAATACTTAGATTTGGTTACCAAAGGAAAAAGAGTGGAAATTATAGGTTATGCTCCGTCTTATTCCTTTATAGATACAACATATAAATATATCCGTCTTTATAGTCGTCCTGGATGCGCTAAAGGAAAAGATATGGAAATACGTTATGGAAAAACAAATAAGGCTTCATACTTTTTTAATGTTGATCCCGACACGATCCCCTGTGGAACAGCTTTCAAAGTTGTCGGTAACTTTAGTGTAATATCAGAATCTTCGGGAGATCCCTGGTTTGAAGCTGAAACTATAGAAAGAATATAACACAACGACACAATTCCTACGTTATAATAAGTTATTGTTTCTAACCCTAACCCCAAGCCCCGCACTCGCGGGGCTTTTATTTAGATAAAAACATTCATTCATCTAGTTTACACATATTATCCGTTATAGTAAGAAAATATATTAGTAACAATCATAAATACAGTCCTACATGCTTGCCTCATAAATTCAACTTTATTATCAAACAAGAATTAATTAGTTTTATATATAATATGATATACTGTTTATATTATTAACAATTTCATTTTCTAAATATGACAAATACTTTCAAATTGGTCATCAATAACATAGGACCATTAAGCAATTTATCCTTTACAAAAGATATAAAAGCACTTAATTTGGCAATTTTTGCCAATAATGGCTCTGGGAAAACTTTTATTAGTAGGGCTTTCTCCTGTCTTCAAGATGCCCAACAAAATAAACAACCGGTCGTGACTTCTCCGCTAGTATCTTTTGGACAAAAACAAGCAAATTTTGAATTTAGTTTTTCTTCCAAATCAGGTTCTGACTCTCCGTCGATAAAAAATATTTTTACATTAACGGAAAATATTAATGAGAATCCTCGTTGCTCTCAAGATTCTCAATGGATCATACACACTTTTAATAGGGATTTTATAAATAAAAATCTCGTCCCTAATACATTTACGCTCAGAGATGCTATCCCCGGAGAAATTATTATGGGGGAATCAAATGCAGCAATTGCGGAACTCGAAAACAAAAAAAACAGTATCATTTCCCAACTTAATCAGCTTGAACAAAAAGTAAGAAATAACATCAATCAAGAAAAGCAAAACATCAGTACTACTATTAAATATATTTCTAGTCTTAAGGAATATGCAAACATTACTTACGAACATATTTTTGAAGAACAACAACCAACTCAAAAAGTTCAAGATATAAAGAGCAGCTTAGAAAAGCTCCAAAATTTACCCGAAGATTTACCTTCTTTATCTGCATTACATTTTCAACTAGATATGAAGACTCTATATAATCTCAACAAATTATTAACACGTAAAGTGTCACTTGTTGACATAGCAGAAAAATATAAAAAGAAAATCCAAACTCATTATGCTTTTATAGAGACCGGGGTTTCCCTACTAGATACCCCGCCACATACTTGTCCTTTTTGTGAGCAATCTCTTAGTACAACTGCTAAAAGTATTATAGACACCTATATAACGTATTTCAATGATGAAGAAGGAAAATGTGCAAAAGATATATCACAAGCCAAAAACTATTTACAAACATTAAAAAAACAAATTCAAAACTATCGTGTGCAATTATTAGACACCGTAGCTCACTATAACACTCAAAAGGAATATTTCCCAACAATAAAGGAACAAACTTTTCCTTTGGATATTGATTTTAAAACTCTAGAGAAAGAACTTCAGGCTATTGATACTCTGCTAGATCAAAAAATGCTTTCAAAAAGGGAAACAAACTTCGATTGTAACCCGCAAGTAGATGCTATTGCAGATATTGTAGACAAAATACAAGAAGAACTTCCTCTACAAAATAAGCTTATCTTAGATTTAGAAAGCAAAAAAATTTCAAAGAATGGGGAAGAAAAGAAGTTACGCCAAAACCTTTGTATTGCGTTATTATATGAATTACGCATAAAAAATCTTCAAGACATCAACCAAATTACAAACTATCAACAAGAAATAAGCAAATTAGAACAGGACATAAAGAGCAAACAAGAAAATTCAAAAATAACAAAACAAGATGCTGTTGATAAAGAATTCTGCAAACTATTAAAAGAATTTTTTAAAGACAGATACACCTATGATCTCAAAAATCATGTTCTTAAACTAAATGATACTTATCCATTACAAGAATCTGCTTCCGATAAAATAAGCGAAGGAGAAAAGAGTATTCTCGCATTTTGCTATTTTCTGTCATTGATTCATTCGTTAGTAAGTCGAGCAGAAGATTATCAACGTTTATTATTAGTAATTGACGATCCCATATCAAGTCTTGATTTTAATTTTGTTTATCAAGTGGCTCAAGAAATACGAGACCTGAAAATAAATTTTAAACTAACATACTCCCGTTTTATCATCTTAACTCATAATATTGAATTTATGAGTGTTTTAATTAAAAATAAAATCATCTCAACTGCATTATTACTAAATCAATCAAAATTAACAGAACTAAATAAAAAATATTTACTACCTTATGAGCACCATCTGCGACACATTTTTGACATTAGCGTACAAAGCACACAACCAACTTTTCAAACTCCTAATTCTATCCGGCATGTATTAGAAACAATTTGTAATTTTAAACACCCAGAAATGGATCTTTATGACTTCGTAAATCAAGAACATGTTTTTGAATCATGTAAGTCTAGTTATAGCTTGATCCATGATTTGTCTCACGGACGTATTAGAACTTGTTCAGCTTGTACCGATGACAACTTAATAGATTGTTGCAAAAGTATTATCGAATATCTTAAAACTAATTATCCGGGACAAATCACGCAATTACAAAATTAATATGATAAAACAAACATCTCGTAATACATTCAATGCTTTCGCTTTATTCATACGCAATCCTGCTTTAGAAACTCTTGCGACAGAATTAGAATATTACATAAACACAGAAGAAGATAGATTGGGCGTTATCTTGCGTGATAAGACAGATCAAAACTTTTCTATTATAGCACTAGCCCGCAATTGTTATGAATGTTTTCAGATCCAATCTTGCATTTGTGATATCACGTCTTTAAAAGATGCTAGGAGTAAATTAATTGCTACGTTAAACACCATCCCTAAATACATATCAGGTAAACGTTTTGATGGTATGAATTTGTTTGCCATCCGTACCAAACACGAAAATCTACATCCGTATTTTTTATATTTGAACAGTACACCGCAATTATATGCTGCAAAAAAAATCATGAGTGAACTCGCTATGTATATACCTGATAAAGATGGAAATTTTGTAAAAGATTTTCAATCGATTTCTGGTTTTGATTCCCGTGTATGGGAATTATACTTACATTGTTTTTTAAGGGAGGAAGGTTTTTTATTAAATAATATGCATTCAATTCCTGATTTTATTACTGCTAACAAAACTCAACATTTGGCTATTGAAGCAGTAGTAGTTGGCAGAAATTCTCTTAATCCGCCAACCAGTAAAGATATGCCTCCTGTTTTCTCTCCTGCACAATTTCAACAAGAATTAACCAATGATATGCCATTAAGATTCGCTAGTGTATTAAATAGAAAATTAAAAAAAGAGTATTGGAAATTGTCACATATTTCCAATTTTCCTTTTTTAATTGCTGTTGCAGATTTTCATGAAGCTGCTTCCATGACTTGGTCTTTTCCCTCTCTTATTGATTATTTATATGGAAAACATTCAATTATTCGGTATGATTCGAACAAAAACCCTATTTCTACATCGATTCCGATACAACCATATCATAAGGAATCTGGCGCTTGCGTTCCTTCCGGGTTTTTTGAACAACCAGGCACAGAAAACATAAGCGGAATCTTATTTTCTGCTACTGCTACTTTATCTAAGTTCAATAGAATGGGCATACAAGCTGGTTTTGCACTTGATAACAATATACATCGACGAATCGTATGTTTCCACAATGACGCCCCCAATGCCACAAAACCTCGTTTTAAGATTCAAACAATTGGATTAAATTCAAATGAAACATGGGCAGAAGGAATGAATCTTTTTCACAATCCACACGCTAAGCATCCTGTCAACAAATTATTATTTCCTTCTATCGCACATCATGAATTGATAAAGGATGTCCTTTACAGTCAATTGCCGGCGTTTCATCCATATTCATCTTGGACTATATCGATATCTACACTTTGATTTTTTTGAGTTTAATACTTATAGTACTTCTATAGTATAAGTGTCGTATTTTTGCATTTTAGAATAAATATATAGAAGAAAAAGTTTAATCTTAAAAATCTATAAAGCGTATATCAAAGCTAAATTATCCGCGCTTACCAACGATTATGTGCCCAAGAGTGGTATAATTAAAGCATGGCAGCAGGCTTTCAGCAATTGGGTGTTAAAATCTTCCCTACACAAACCGAAAAAGATTATAATATAGCATTAGCCCCCAAGTACCCACAGGATGCGTTATAGGGATAAATAAGTGCGTTAGCCTTGTGATTAGTTTCAAGGGATCCAAACTGACGTATGAACGAATTTAAACTATTGATAAAGGAAAATTGACGTTTCATTTTATTTTTTCTAATATTTTCTAAAATAGCAAAAAATTACAATATGAAACAACAACTAAATGCTACTATAAATCCTTCTTGTAACGAAGTAGATATCTTTAGGGCAATGGCTAAAATTTTAGATTCTACCCATTATTATCCTAATGTTCGCTCCATCTTTGTAAAAGAGGTACATGGAGCAAAAGGATATGTAACTTTTAACTCATCCTATTTCACCCTGAATAATCCTATAACGAGAGAAATTGCCGATTTATTATTTGTAGTACATCATCGACCTACTCATCAAATTAGAATTTGTTTTTTGCAAGCTAAATATCTTAGAAAAGGATATCTATTCCCTGGTTTTTTAGCTGATATAAAACAGTGGGATTTGCTTTGCCATAGATATATGCTTATCCAATCAACACAAAATATGAACTTTCCGAAAGACATTTTATCTTTTACTAAATACAAAAGTATTACTGCTTATGGAATATTTTTTAAAGACTGCGCTAATAAAATTGACATGTTATATACAATCCCAGATTTTTTAGATCCGATCAACCGACGGAAGAAATTATTCTTTTCCCCTAATTTTCCTCGGTGTTGTCATCATAGAACATCTACGGTCCGCCACTACCCAGAACATATATTCAGTTGTACAATAGACTGTTTTATATACCATTTACTTAACGGAGAAGTGGGAGCCCCTATTGAGAGATATCCCGCTATTGTCCTATGGTTATCAAGTGTGCTGCATCGCGCCAATTTTATTCATAATGAACCATCTTCTCTTTTCGACAATATTTTCAGTACCTTAGAACAATGGGGAGAAAAAAGAGACGCCACAAAAATAACTTTTACCAATAAACTCCCTTTTTATGTATTTCTCATAGAAACCAATGGGATTTAACTCTCTTGTTACCATACTATTACTATCAAACACCCCTGTTAAACGTACCTACTTGACAAATCGGCATTTATCGGCTATTATGTAGTTATACTACAAATTGGACGATATTTATGTACATTAAAAGAACCCTAGAACAAAGCATTAAAAGCATGAGTAAATTCTTCCCGGTGGTACTCGTTACCGGGCCCCGGCAGATTGGGAAAACTACCATCTTACAGAACTGCGAGAAAAAATCGCGTGCATACGTTTCCTTAGATACGCTGGAGTACAGAGAACTAGCCAAGCAGGACCCGGCACTGTTCCTGCAACGCTTCCCGGCCCCGGTGCTGGTAGATGAAATCCAGTACGCCCCGGAGCTGTTGCCTTATATTAAATCTTTAGTGGATAAAGAAAACAAGCCGGGGATGTTTTGGCTGACGGGTTCGCAACAATTTCATTTAATGAAAAATGTGTCCGAAAGTCTAGCGGGGCGGGTGGGGATTTTGCACTTACAGGGACTGTCCCAGGACGAAAAAGATAACCGGGCTAATTCCGGCCCGTTCCTGCCTACGGCTGATTATATCAAGGACAAGGCCGGGCGCAACCAGGAAACGGATCTAAACCGCGTGTATGAGCGTATTTGGAAGGGATCCTATCCCAAGTTATACCCGGCAGATAATACCTACTGGGAAGCGTTTTATGACTCTTATTTGCAAACCTATGTAGAGCGGGATATCAAAGCGTTAAGTGCGGTGGGGAACGAGTTAAACTTTGTGAAATTTATGCGTTCTCTAGCCGCACGGACGGCACAGCTTATTAACTATACGGAAATCGCCAACGATGTGGGGGTTACCGTGCATACGATCCAATCGTGGCTGTCTATTTTGCAAGCGTCCGGGCTAGTGTACGTGATGCAACCCTACTCAAACAATGTGGGCAAACGTTTTGTTAAAACGCCAAAAGTCTATTTCATGGATACGGGGCTTGCCTGTTATTTAACCGGGTGGAAAACTCCGCAAACCTTAGAAGCCGGGGCCATGAGCGGGGAAATGCTGGAAACGTACGTCGTGTCCGAAATCCTCAAAAGCTATTTACACAATGGCAAGCAACCCAACATTTACTACTACCGGGATAAAGACAAACGGGAAATAGATGTACTGTTAGAGCAAGACGGAACCTTTTACCCGGTGGAGATTAAAAAGAAATCCAACCCGGACAGCAAAGACGTCCGTGCGTTTAAGGTGCTGGATACGTTGAAACTCAAACGCGGGCCGGGGGCGGTAATTTGTTTGGCAAGCACGCATCTGCCTATTACGGAAGATGTAACAGCCATCCCGTTGGGATATTTATAAATTCGGTCATTTGGCAATGTTTTGTTTGGCTATTTGGCAAATAATTTCCCTGATTTTTCCCTGTTTCGGAGTTTAGGGAATTGGGTAAAACCGTATTGGGTATTAGAGCGAAAACCCTTTAAAATTTAAAAGAAATTCCTTGTTTTCCCTGTATTTACCCTGATAAACAGGGAAATATCATTTCTTACCTGTTTGGCGCCTGTTTGAAAACAATTCTCACCGCTTTCCCCCCGCTTCAAATTTATTAAAAACTGCCATTTTTTGCCGCTTTATTGCCGCTTTGGAAAGAAAAAAGGGCTATTTTTTGCCTGTTTATTGCCTGTTTGAAAAATCAGCATAGTGCTAGGTAAACTACACCCACCGTAAAAATTTGAACCCCCGCCTGGCGTGGGGTTTTTAATTTTGGGGCAAATATGCTATTATAAGGGGTCAGATTTTACGTACAGGAGGATTGTATAATACTCTAAAGCCCTTACACGGCTTATTTACAATTTAACTCATACTGTTTTTGGAATCCTATGAAGAATAGGATGGTTATTGAGGTAATACTCAATTTCCAGAGCAGTCCAAAAGCGGTCATCTAGGCAGAAAATATATGGGAAGTCATGAGCCCAATATTTTCTGCCGAATGTTCGCATTTTCTTGTTTAGAATTTTTCTATGCTAAGAATTATTGCGGCTACGACTGCTATTTGGTATACCCTGCTCTGGAATATCAACAGCAGTCGTCTTTTTATGGGATTACTGCTTGTATGCCCATGGGGATACCGACCTAATGAAAATGGAGTAATTATGTATCACACATTAAAAAATGCAGTGTATATGCAACGAGGTTTCACACTCATAGAACTTTTGGTAGTAGTGCTGATTATTGGTATTCTGGCAGCGGTGGCCTTGCCGCAATATCAAAAAGCGGTAGAAAAATCAAAAGCGATACAGGCGTTAGCGTTACTCAAAACAACTTACCAAGCCGCCAAAGCCTATGAACTGGCCAACGGGAGTTGGCCTACCTCGTTTGACCAATTAGATGTGGACATCCCTTGGACGGGAACGGACAGGTGGACGCTTACCACAAGCGGAAAATCAAATGGAGATTGGGCTATCCATTTGGAGCAAGGGGAAGATTACGGGACAGGAGTACTTGTCGGCCGTATTTCAGGACCCTATGCCGGAGCCGCCCTGGCCATTACTAAGGCCGCGCGCACGAATAATTCCATGGGAGTTGAGGCACCTACAGAGCAAATAATTTGCATAGAAGGACATACAGGAAATGCAGTAAAATATAATTTTGAACGAAACCGTGGAGAATATTGCATCCAATTATTCAAAGCAACTCTTGTTCCAACCGGACACATGAGCGACTATTATGCACTTCCCTAATTACCATGGTTCCAGTTGTCTGTTTGTAAAGTTAGTACCGTGCTATCCCAACCTACACACTCCGTAAAATTTTGTTAGATATAGTGCAACGAAACCCAAAACGCTATGTTTTGGGTTTCGTGCGTAATATCAAACATTACAGGGAAGTCGCTTTATTACTTCTGTCCCGTCCGATCCTTTCTGTCTGTATAGTGCGTATGCAACAGTTCATGGGCGCGTTTGCCCCCAATCTTGTCCATAATCCGCCCATACAGGGCCATAACCCCACTGTTATCTTGCGACTTATAGGCCAGTTCGGTATCCTCCTGATAAAGCCCCTCGGCGCGGCGTTTACGCGGCGCCCAGCCGTCAAACTGCGGTTGGCCTGCCCCGGCTACACAACCACCCTGGCAAGACATCACCTCAATAAAGTCATACTTATTTTTACCGGCTTTAATATCATCCAGCAGTTTACGCGCATTCTTGAGCCCACTGACTACGGCCACACGGATTTCTTTATCCCCAATCTTGACCGTTTTTTCTTTAAATACAGTTCCTTCGCGCAGACTGGTAAATTTAACGCTATGGGCATTTTGCGGGTCTAATTCGGCCAAGGCAAAGCGTAGGGCGGCTTCCATAACCCCGCCAGAGGCCCCGAAGATAACCCCGGCACCGGTTTTGGTACCAAAGGGCATATCAAACCATTCGTTTTCCAGGTTGACAAAGTCAATGCCGGCCTCTTTAATCATGCGTGCCAGGCCAACGGTAGTAACCACGTAGTCTGTATCCGGGTTTCCGTTGACGGAGAACTCTTCACGCGTGGCTTCATATTTTTTGGCCGAACACGGCATAATGGCCACCACCACCAAGTCTTCACGTTTGCCGCCTTTTTGCTCAAAATCCGCCTTGATGACAGGCCCCATCATTTGCATGGGTGAGCGCGCACTGGAAAGGTTGGGTATAAATTCGGGCGCGTATTTTTCCACATAGTTTACCCATGCCGGGCAACAACTGGTCAATTGTGGCAAACGGTCTTTTTCGGTAAAGCGTTTGATAAACTCCGTGGCTTCTTCCACAATGGTTAAATCAGCCGCGAACGCAGTATCATACACATAGTCAAACCCCAACATACGCAAAGCAGTTGCAATTTTTCCATCCACGTTTGTGCCTTGCGGCAGGCCAAAAATTTCCCCCAGGCCCACACGTACAGCAGGGGCAATATGCACGGCTACTTTCTTTTTGGGATTGTTAATTGCCTCAAACACTTTTTCAATCTCTTGCGAATTGGGCATCAAGGCTCCCGTCGGGCAGACACGGGCACACTGGCCACAGGAAACACATTCATGGCTCTGGCCCAGTTCTTTATTAAATGCCGTGGCAATTTTGGAACGGAACCCGCGGAAGGCAAAATCAATAGCCCCAATGCCTTGCACTTCGTTACAAATGCGTACGCAGTTGCCGCATAAAATACATTTGCTATGATCGCGCACCAGGGCAGGGGAAGTGGCATCTTTATGGGAATCAATTTTTTTGGATTTAAAACGGATTTCCGTTACGTCCATATCTTTGGCCAGTTTCTGTAATTTGCAGTTGCCGGATTTGGAACAAAGGGTGCAGTTGTGATTGCCAGACGACAACAATAGTTCTAAATTGATACGGCGCAAGTGGCGGATTTCATCACTGTTTACGCGCACTTTCATACCGTCTTTGGGGGGTACTGTGCACGAAGCCACAATGCCCATGCCTTCCACCTCTACCAAGCACAACCGGCACGCCCCGTACACAGCCAGTTCTGGGTGATAGCAGAACGTTACAATGTTAAAGTTGGCTTTGCGGATGAGTTCCAGCAGGTTTTTTTCGCCTTCTATTTGTACTCTTTTGCCTTCAATCGTTACAAATTGCTCTTTTTCCATAAAAATCTCCTATGCGCTTACGCTAACGGCACCAAATTTACAGGTGGCTTTACAGCCGCCGCATTTAATACATTTTTTGGGGTCAATCTGGTGCGGTTTACCCACTGTACCGCTAATGGCTTGCACGGGGCAGGCACGTTTGCACATACCGCAACCTTTGCATTTATCCGCCTGGATTTCATAGCGGGCCAAGGCTTTGCACACCCCGGCCGGACAACGTTTGTCTACCACGTGGGCCAGGTATTCCTCGCGGAAGTGTTTTAAAGTAGAAAGCACCGGGTTGGGGGCCGTTTTACCTAACGCACAGAGAGACGCCACTTGCACCGCTTTGGCTAAATCTTCCAGGTTTTCCAAGGTTTTGAGCGTGGCACGGCCTTCTACAATATCGTTAAGCATGCTAAGCATTTGCTCGGTTCCTTCGCGGCAAGGAACACATTTCCCGCACGATTCACGCTGGGTAAATTCCAAAAAGAACCGCGCTACATTTACCATACAGGTTTTTTGGTTCATCACCACCAACCCGCCGGAGCCAACCATGGCCCCCGCGGCTTTTAAGGAGTCATAATCCAGTGGCAAATCCAAGTGTTCGCGCGTTAAACAACCGCCCGAAGGGCCGCCAATTTGAGCGGCTTTGAAAGCCTCTTTATTCACGGTTCCGTCATCTTCCGTAGTACCGCCGGCTACGTCGTCAATTACCTGGCGCAGGGTGGTGCCCATGGGTACTTCTACTAACCCGGTGTTGGCAATATGCCCGGTAACGGCAAAGGTTTTAGTGCCCGCACTGGTGGGCGTACCAATTTTCTTAAATTCTTGCGCGCCCATTTCAAACACTTTGGCTACGGTGGCTAAGGTTTCCACGTTGTTAATAACCGTGGGTTTGCCAAACAGACCGCTATGGCTGGGGAAAGGCGGTTTGACACGCGGCATACCGCGTTTGCCTTCCACCGAGGCAATTAACGCCGTTTCTTCCCCGCACACAAACGCACCGGCCCCTTCCATAACGTTAATTTTAAAATTCAAGCCGCTACCAAAAATATTTTCGCCCAAAATGCCTAATGCTTCGGCTTGTTCAATGGCTTTGCGGATGCGCTTAATGGCCAACGGATATTCCATACGCACATATACATATCCTTCGTCCGCCCCAATGGCACGCGCGGCAATCATCATCCCTTCTAATACGGCATTGGGGTTGCCTTCCATAACAGAACGGTCCATAAACGCCCCTGGGTCTCCCTCGTCCGCGTTACAAATGACATATTTTTTATCCCCGGGTTCAATGCGGGCAAATTCCCATTTTTTACCGGTAGGGAATCCGGCTCCGCCGCGCCCGCGCAGGCCGGAATCGGTCATCTCTTTGCAAATTTGTTCCGGAGTCATTTGCGTATAAGCGCGTTTGGCTTGGGCATAACCACCGTGGGCAATATATTCGTTGATATCTTCCGGATTGATGCGGCCGCAATCGTGCAACAAAATACGTTTTTGTTTGGCGTAAAACGGAATATCTTCAATGGTTTTGGCTTTCTGCCCGTTAGCCGGGTTGTGGTATAAAAGGCGGTCAATTGCTTCCCCTTTTAAGACGGTTTTTTCCACAATTTCTGCCACGTCTTCCGGCTTTACTTTGGTGTAAAAAATATCGCCCACACTAACCAAAGGCCCCATGGCACAAAACCCGCGGCAACCGCTTAAACTTAAATAATTTTCGTGGCAGTCTTTGGTAATTTGCAAACAAAAACCCACCTTGCGCTTTTCCATCTCTTTCTGGAAGGCCTCATATACTTTTAAAGACCCGCCGGCAATACATCCGGTTCCGCCGCAAATCACCACACGGCCCGTAATTTTTTTGTACGCGTTATTATAATCTTTTGCGATTTTCTCAATATCATTTGTGGGCATTTGCGGCCTCCTGTTTGATTACTTCATCAATAATTTGTGCGGCTTTAGCGGGTGTAATTTGACCGTGTACGGTTTCGTCCATTACCATAACCGGGGCCAGCCCGCACGCACCCAAGCAAGAAACACATTCCAGGGTAAACATGCCGTCTTCGGTGGTATCTTGGCCGGGTTTTAATTTGAGTTTATCTTTTACGGTGTTAATCACAAACGAGGAGCCCTTTACATGGCATGCCGTACCATTGCACACGCGCACAATGTGTTTGCCTTTGGGGGTAAT
Source organism: Elusimicrobiaceae bacterium (assembly GCA_045606825.1). Lineage (GTDB taxonomy): Bacteria > Elusimicrobiota > Elusimicrobia > Elusimicrobiales > Elusimicrobiaceae > Avelusimicrobium. The sequence goes on along the minus strand of JAZUSQ010000043.1, from coordinate 74,884 downwards.
AGCAAAGTGGGCAAAAAAAGTCGCCACGCCAAAAACCCGGGCGGGCGAAATTTCCAATTCATTTGCAATGTAGCGCATAATATCTTCGGGCAGAAAGCCGTAAGCATCTTGCACTTGTTGCAAAATGGGGATGAGTTTAGCAGAGTCCTTGTCAAAATCTTTTAAGATTTTGGCAGCAGGGGCGAAGCGGTCAGTCATGTAGTGTCTCCTATAATAAACTGCGGCAAGTGAAATAGAAAAGTACTAAGCCGTGTACTTCACTTCCCATTATAACAAAAACAAGGAGGGAAAAAGCAAGGCCTGTTACCATACGGACCTTAATAGCGGTTGGACCTGTTAAATTAAAGCAGGATGGATTAATTTAGCAAATAATATCCGTCCGGCATATTTGTATCTTGCGCTCCTAAACTTTGGCATACTGATTTAGCAGTTATCGTTCGAGTTCCAAGGGCACGGCTCAGTGCCATTGAGCCGGACCAAGACGATAACCCGGAAAAAACACATTATTAAAAAAGGCCCCTGAAATGGGGCCTTGATTGCTTTGTATATAGACAACCCCCGGCTATGCCGGGGGATCGTTATTGAGATGTATTTATTTGTCTAAGGTAAAAATACAATTGTCGCCGCCGCATACATTTTTGCAGGAGCCATTGGAATTGTTCTCTATACACTTATATTGGCCCATTGCAAGGGTACCATCATTCTTTAGATCAAACTTCCAATCGTTTCCATCTAAACGGGTAGCATGTAATTCCCCACACCCAACAGTTTGGAATTGCCAATCTGAAGTAGTTTTACAATCAGGGCCAGTTTCTTTTACGCATTTTTCGAATGGTTGTAGCGTTCCCGGAATACTGATTCCAAATTTATCTAAGGCTGATACTTGAAGGTCGCACTCCTCTTCACTTTTATGCAATGCGCATAAGGCACAAGCTTGTTGCATGGCTTTTAGGCCAACAAGTGCTTGACTTAAACGGCTTTTTTCCACGGCTTTTTGATATTGCGGTAAAGCGACGGCCGCCAAAATGCCGATAATTAAGACGACCACCAAGAGCTCAATAAGCGTAAAACCGCTGTTGCCTTCCCCCCTTGAGGGGGAAGATGCCCGAAGGGCAAATGAGGGGAAAATGCTAGAGACGGTAGTTTGTATGTCCCCCTCACTCGGCCTACGGCTCCCCTCTCCTTTCAGGGACGAGGTATAAGCCACGGTTTGTTTTTTTGTAATAATGTTTGTGTGTTTCATAAGTTTTTCTCCTTTTTAGGTCAGGTAAAACCTAACCTACATTTATTTGTCATCCCCGAGAGTTTTTGTCGGGGATCTCCACCTTTTTCAATTTTCCCGCTTATGAAACCCAATGAAAACGGCTGATACACTTGAGTTCAGTAAGTTACTCTACACATAACAGCCGTAGTTTGCCATATAAAATGGCAAACATTTGGTACAACACATCCGGTTTGCAATTCCATTTGCGTTGTACCCTAGTTTGGCTGCCTTTGAACTTACTGAAACTTTAGCAGAGCTAAAGTAACCCGTTTCTGCAACGGTTCCAAAAACAGATCAAATTGTACCTATAGTATAATAAAAAAGGCTGGCATTTGCCAGCCTCTTTTATGCTAGAACTGCTTTGCTACTTTAAGGTAGTTTTAGCGGCCTCAAAAATAAGTTCCAGTGCACGGTAAATCATACGTTGTCCAAAACAGGTTTCCCATTTGTACTGGTAGAGTTTATCGCTAATACCATACGCCGCCACACCACGCACTTTGCGTTTTTGGCACACGGCATAAAACGCCGCTGTTTCCATTTCCACGCTCAGTACGTCTTGCTGTTGGTAGTGTTTAATTTCCGCCTTGGTTTCGCGGAAAATGGCATCCGTGGTCCAGTTACGCCCAATGTGAAAATTTTGTTTCTGGGCCCGCAAGGATTTTGCCAAACCGGTTAGCAACGTCTTATTGGGTTTGGTCGTTTCGGTTGTTACGTAACAAGGGGAAGTGCCGTCGTCACACAACGCCTCATTGCATACACAAATATCACCGGGTTGCACTTCTTCCTGCAAACTGCCCGCCAGACCGATAAATACAAACTCTTTTACCCCCAACGCAATCAACACCTCTAACTTCATGGCCATGGCCGGGGCCCCATAGCCAAAGTTGGTTACGTAACACAAGTTAGTGCCTTCCAGTACGTAAATGTCCATTTCACATGTGTATTTTTTCCATTTGTGGTGTGCGGTTACGTATTTGGTTAAAGACGTAATAGGGCAAATAATTGCTTTTTGCGGCAATTTGAGCCCGGCCGCCACATGTTTTACATAGTTGGCGGCACTGGAAATGCCCGGCAAAGCCGGTTTTTTATTTTTTGGGAATAATATCTTCATATTTTTGTAGAATTTTAAAGTACCCTTTTATTAAACTATACCAAAAAGGAACACACTATGGAAGGATTTACCACTGCCCTGGTACAACTCAATGCTTTTGTATGGGGGTTGCCCATGATGTTATTGTTAGTGGGCATCAGTTTGTATTTTACATTTAAATTGGGGTTTATCCAACGGCATTTAGGGACGGCTATTTTACTGTCGGTCAAAAAATCACACGCGGCCGGGATTATCAGTAATTTTGGGGCCTTGGTAATTGCTTTGGCCGCCATGGTAGGTACGGGCAACATTGTAGGTGTGGCGGCAGCCGTTTCCACCGGTGGGCCGGGGGCCTTATTTTGGATGATGCTTTGTGCGTTTTTGGCCATGGCTACCAAGTATGCTGAGGCAGTGCTCTCCGTAAAATACCGCCAGCAAAATGCCTTAGGGGAATATGTAGGCGGCCCCATGTATGTGCTTAAAAATGCCTTGGGGTTTAAAACGTGGGCCTTGGTATTTGCCATGGCTACTGCACTGATGGGTTTTGCCGATGCACTCATTCAAACCAACTCTCTTGCGGCGGTGTATCATTCCGTTTTCCAGGCTCCGCCGGCCCTTACCACCGGGGTACTTATCATGCTGACTGCGGCTGTTATTTTAGGAGGCGTGAAGCAAATTGCCGCCGTGTGCAAATACCTGGTACCGGTGATGGCTCTTTTATACATGCTGTTGTGCGTGGTCATTATTTTGTTACATGCAGACAAAATCCCTTGGGCCTTTATGTGTATTTTTAAAAGTGCATTTACCGGTACTGCCGTGGTGGGCGGTGCTATAGGTATTACCGTGCGCGAGGCCGTGCGTTACGGGCTAGCGCGTGGGGTACTTTCTAACGAAGCCGGAAGCGGTTCCGGTGCCATTGCCGCCGCCGCGGCACAAACGCCTAACCCGGTGCGTCAAGGGTTGGTGTCCGCCAGCACGGTATTTTGGGATACACTTGTCATTTGTTTGCTTTCTGGCATTACCGTGGTTATCGCCGGGGATTGGCAAAGCGGTACCTTGTTTGGGGCGGATTTGGCGCAAAATGCGTTTGCCACCTTACCGGCAGGTTCACACCTGCTGATTGGGGCCTTGTCTTTGTTTGCGTTTAGCACACTGGTGGGGTGGAGTTATTATACGGCCAAATCGGTAGAATTTTGCGTAGGGATAAATGTAGAGAAATGGGTCTATGGGGCTTGGCTATGCGTGATGTGTGCGGGCGGATTTTTACAGCCTAAATTGGTGTGGGAACTGGCCGACACAGCCATTGCCGTGATGTGTATTCCCAATCTTTTGTCACTCTGGTTACTACGCAAAGAAGTAGTTAGCGAAACCAAAACATACCTGACTGGCGAGTTGCGCTTTGCGCGTAAATAGTGCTATGATGTAAAAAAGGAAGAAAGTATGCTCAAAGAATATCAAATTTCCGAACATAAACTCATTGAAACGACCGATAAAAAAGCCCAGGTGTATGTTTATACCAACCCTACGCCGCAGGAACAACGCTTTTTAATTGATACCTATCAAATTGACGAACATACTTTGGCCAGCGCGCTGGACCCGGACGAACTGCCCCGCTTGGAGTTTGAGCCTGCCCACACCGTGATGATTTACAAACGCCCTAAAAATTACTCCGGCAAGGACCAACTGGAATTTAAAGTGGCTTCTGTAGGGATGTTTTTATTTAAGGATAAATTAGTCATTGTATTGGCGGAAGACATCCCTCTGTTTGTGGGTAAACGGTTCCAACAGGTTAGTTCTATCAAAGATATATTTTTAAAACTGGTTTATAATTCTATTTCCCATTACGTAGAGCACTTGCGCATTATCCATTTAATTTCTGAAGAAATTGAAGATAAAATTGCCGACTCTATGGATAACCGCTACTTGCTGAACTTGTTTAGTTTGGTTAAAAGCCTGGTGTACTATGCCGAGGCGATTACTTCCAACGGCTTTGTATTTGAAAAGACCCGCACTTTAGCCAACCGGATTGGTTTTGACGAAAAAGACGTGGAAATGCTGGATGATATTATTGTGGAAAATATGCAATGCAAAACACAGGCAGATATTTATTCCAACATTTTGGCACAGTTATTAGATGCGCGTGCGTCTATTATCAATAATAATTTAAACCAACTGATGAAAAAATTAAACGTCATTACCATTTGGATGATGGTACCTACCCTGGTGGTCAGTGCGTATGGCATGAACGTAGCCCTGCCCATGGCGCAACATCCGCAGGCATTTTGGATGCTGATGGGGGTGTGTCTGATGTTGGTGTGGCTGGTGATGTTTTATTGGCGCCGCAAAAACTGGTAGGTTTTAACGACGTTCTTGCAAAGTTCCGTTTTAAAGTGCAACCCCTAAGACAAAATGTTTTAGGGGTTGCACTTTTCAGCAATACAATTTTCCAAAACTGGGCCTTTTTGACGTACCTTGCCTCTCGCAGTACCTATCAGTACAACTTCGGGAAACTCGTCCGCCAAACTGCCCTCGGTTTTGAAAAATCATCTTATCTTCTATTTTACTCGGTGATGTGGCGAACAACACCCCGATAATGCTATCAGAACTTATAGGCCAGGCGCAAGCCTGATTTCCCTTACCAACGTCAGGTTAACACTTAACCTATAAATGATTATTTTAGGCCTTATTTTACCTAGTGATAAGGCCGGCAATCAAAAACCCGTTCTCGTTCGTACCTATAATCGCGAAAAATTTGAACAAGGCAATGTGGAAAGGGTACTATTACATGATTTGCTTACTATTTTTCCGTCTTCCCAATATAGGTCTAGTTTAAATCCATCCTTTTTAAACGATACATTCTGTCTAAGGTGCAATATGCCGCCATTAGTCATACTACCATGAGAACTGCCCATTTGAAATTCGCTAGTTGGAGTCCTTCCCATGGGGCCAAAGGTAGTGTACTTAAAATGTTTTAGTTCAGGAATTTGTATATGTAACTCATTTGCTGATATCTCTCTAGACACATTTCCATTTTCCAAAAAGTACGCAGCAAAGGCTACATTTAACGCGTCTATAGCGTTTAACACTTCTGCTGTTTGCGCTTTACTTACGGCTTTTTGGTACTGCGGCAGGGCTACCGCCGCTAATATACCGATAATGAGCACTACTACTAACAACTCAATGAGCGTAAACGCCCGGTTTGTTACTGTTTTTTTCATGTTTTTTCTCCTTAATTAGTTTTTTCAATTTATCTATTAAGGAAACACATATAAAACGGCCGCCTACATTGAGCGAATAACGATAACCCAAATATAAACAGCCGCGGCTTGCCGTTTAAAACGGCAAACACTCGGCACAACACAAAACGGCTTGCAATTCCGTCAATGTTGTGCCTTAAAAGGCTGTCTTTGGCTCGTTATTCTGCCGTGGTTTCCGGCGCGGCGTATTCCACATACGCTTCCAAAAACAGATAAAATTGTTTTCCTACCTTTCTATTCTAACATAATTTCTTTCTAATTTTGTACTCGTTTTTTCCCCGCAAAATATGGTATGCTATACGAAAGGAGTTGTTATGGTTAAAATTATTGTGAAAGCCGCTATTTTAGTTTGTATTGTATTAAGCATCTATTTTATTGTCAATCCGTCCGCCTGTTCCAATTTACTTAGCGGGCGTGTGGTAAACTCTACCGAACAGGTACCCGCCCTGTTGCCGCAGGATAAACCCAACCGTGAACTCTTAGCCCCTACCGGGGATAAACCTCTGGCTAAAACGGACACCCCTGTGGCAGAGCAACCGCAAAACGCCCCTGCGGATGTGCAATCTGTTCCGTCTGACCAAGCGCAAGATGCACCAACGGTAACAGATACCAATTCTAACGTGGTTGCCCAACCGGCTGAACCCACGGCCCCTACCTATAGTCAAGCGGATGTAGATTATGCTATTGCCAACCGCTATGTGGAATTGGAAAACCAGTACACAAGCAAGCATAAAGACACCAAAAATGCCGCGAAGGACATTTCGTACATTGTGATGGACGATTTTGAACTTACCCCGGCCGAATGGGAAGCATTTTTACAACGTGCCACGCAGCGTAACTTGTTTGAAAAAGTACGCCAAGAACAAGCCACCAAGTAGCATTTACTGTTTATCGCAAGCCCGCCGTTTATTTGCGGCGGGCTTGTTTTTGTCGGAAAACTTTATTATACTATAGACACAATTTTATCTGTTTTTGGAACCATATTAACGGAATATGGGAGTTTGCATCCGCAAATACTCTAGCACGCCAAAAATAGCCCATGCAAGGTATAACGTAACAGGAATTGCAAGCCTGTTGTGTTATACCAAATGTTTGCCCTTTATAAGGGTGAACTACGGCTATTATGGTGTGGGTTCGTGCTAGAGTCCCCATTGTATGAGCCGTTTTTTATGGAGAAAATGGGTGGAATTGAACATAAATCATAAGGAGATAAAAATGAAATTAAAAAGAAAACAGGGGTTTACCCTCATAGAATTATTGGTAGTAGTGCTGATAATAGGCATCTTGGCGGCGGTGGCTTTGCCGCAGTATCAGTTTGCCGTGGAAAAAAGCCGAATTATGGGAATAGTGTCCATTCTAAAAGCCATTAAACAGGCCGAACGGGTGTATTACTTGGAACATGGGACTTATACAGATGATATTACAAAATTGGATATAGATTTGGCTGATTCTCAAACTGAGGTTAAACCGGGATTGCTGAAATATGATTTTGAAATTGAAATACGTCCAGGGATATTCGCCCCCCGTGTTATTGGTTATCCGGAAAAAGCCAATGTGGCTATTTGGACGGCTTTTAACGATGTTAAACAGCAGTGGCGTTGCTACGCTAAAAATGAAAAAGGCCAACAAACATGTGTTAAATTGGGGTGCAGTCAGGCTCCTGAAATAGAACAAGGTTGTAACTTGGCTTGGTAGAGGTGGCGGATAGCAAGCCAAGGTACGCGGGTCTTGCCTGGGCACGTTCGGCCAGGTCGTCCCGGCGGGCAAACAACACATATTCAGGCCTGCCCTTGCGGTACTCATGTTACGTGCGTTGCACTCAAACTGATATAATGTTGCGGCTTTCTACTCCTACCGTAACGCAAAGCAGTTTGCGTTACTTTCCTACAAAGTATTAAACCACCCTTGCGGGTGGTCTAAAATTTGGTAGGAATAGGATTCGAACCTATGTAGGGCGTAGCCCGACGGTTTTACAGACCGTTGCTTTTGACCGCTCAGCCATCCTACCGATTTTTACTTAAACAACTAGGTACATATATTATAACAAAAAAATAAATTTCTGTCATGCACTGTGTTTGGAATCGGAAAGATGTGAGACGGGTTCAAGACGCATCAGCCAGAAATGTACAATAAAAGAATATCTCCACTGTTGCCCAAATACTATCCGTATCCGCGCGGCTGCCTTTTTATGGTATATTATATCCATAAAAAACACGCTCTGTTAGGTGTGTAAATGTAGCAGAGCGTGTCAAGATAGCAAACAACGTTATTTAGTTACATCTTGTGCAGGTTTTTTGCTGGTTATAATAGCCCAACTTAACACGGCCAGTAGCCCAATCACTACCAGCCAACCTATTTTACCCAACGGGGTAAAATCGTTATGATAGTTTACGATAATCGGGGCAACAATCACGGCCACCATATTAACCACTTTGATTAGCGGATTTACCGCCGGGCCGGCCGTATCTTTTAATGGGTCGCCCACTGTATCACCTACCACGCTGGCTTTGTGCCGCTGCGACCCTTTGCCGGTATTGGCGGCCAAATTGGCGGGTTCATCTTCCACCACTTTTTTAGCGTTATCCCACGCGCCCCCGGCATTAGACATAAATACGGCTAAGAGTTGGCCGGAAACAATAATCCCGGCTAAAAAGCCGCCCAGGGCTTCCACTCCAAACGCAAGCCCCACCACCACTGGGGAGATGATGCCCAACAAGGCTAAAATGACTAATTCTTTTTGTGCGGCCACGGTGGAAATTCCTACTGCACGGGTATAGTCCGGTTTGGTTTTACCTTCTAACACTCCCCCTTTAAATTGGCGGCGTACCTCTTGTACAATTAAAGCGGCCGCACGGCTGACTGCGTTAATGGCAAATGATGAAAACAACCACGGTAATGCCCCACCAATTAACATCCCTACAAACACAACCGGGTTAGAAACCACAATGCCCACCTCACTGAGTAACGTAAGCACTTGGTCTTTACCGGCGGCGGCCCAGGCCTCATTTAGCAAACGTTGTACGTTGCTTACGTCCACCATGTACGAGGCAAACAAAGACACGGCCGCAATCACGGCGGATCCAATGGCTACCCCTTTGGTAATGGCTTTGGTGGTGTTGCCCACTCCGTCCAAATCGGCCATGATTTGGCGCGCTTTTTGGGTTTCTTTGTCTTCTTGTCCATGCCAGGCCATTTCGCCAATACCGTTGGCGTTATCTGCAATCGGACCGAAAGAATCCATAGCCACGTTATTGCCGGTTAGGGTAAGCATTCCAATGCCGGTCATGGCCACTCCATACAAGATGAAATTAAATTTTTCAACAGGATTTAGGCCGTCAATTGTACCAAAAATAACAACCGAGCAGAAAATAGATGCCGCAATGACTAAGGTTGTCCACACCGCGGATTCAAACCCTACTGCAATACCCGATAAGATGGTAGTAGCGGACCCGGTAGCCGTGGCTTTTTTAACTTCCTGCACGGGTTTGTTTTCGGTGCCGGTAAAATATTCGGTTAAACGGTCAATACAAATGGCCAGCAAAATACCAATGGTAGTAGCCGCAAACGGACGCCACCAACCGCCAGGCACCTGCCGCATATAATAGTAGGCCAATACTCCAAAAATAACTACTGAAATAGTAGCGGAAATAGAATAGCCTTTGAAAATAGCCTTCATGGCGTTACCGGCTGAGCGTTTAGAATCTTTAACGGCATACGTGCCAATAATAGAGCACAGCACCCCAATGCCGCGCACCAAAAGCGGATAGACAATCCATTCATAATGCCCTGTCAAACGCCACAGGCCAATCCCTAAAATTAAGCCGGAAACGATGGTAACTTCGTACGATTCAAAAATATCCGCGGCCATACCGGCACAATCGCCCACGTTGTCGCCTACTAAATCGGCCACTACGGCTGGGTTACGCGGGTCATCTTCGGGAATTGAGGCTTCCACCTTGCCAACCAAATCGGCCCCCACGTCGGCGGCTTTGGTGTAAATCCCGCCGCCTACACGCATAAACAAGGCCAATAGGGTACCGCCAAATCCAAACCCTAACAGAGCATCCGGTGCGGCAATACCAAAAATAATAAAAATAAGGGTGCCGCCAAACAAGCCTAACCCGTCAGTCAGCATGCCGGTTACAGTGCCCGCACGGTAGGCAATGCGTAAAGCATCCCCGAAACTGCGTTTAGAGGCTGCCGCCACACGTACGTTGGCATCCACGGCAATACGCATACCTAATTGACCCACTAACAGGGAAAAAAATGCCCCCAAAATAAATGCACCCGCGCGCCCAAACGCGGCAATAAGTTTAACGGTGCCGGCATCCAGCCCGGCAAAACGTTCCATAGAATCCTGCGACACCGGCACAATGTAAACTGATAAAAACAAACATACCGTTAAAAGCCCGATAAGTGGCAGTATGGTTCTAAGTTGGCGTTTTAAATACGCATTGGCCCCCTCGCGGATAGCCCCCCACACTTTTTGCATATTGGCAGTGCCGCCGTCCTCGCGCATGACTTGGCGGCGCAAAAACAAAGCATATAATAACCCGGCTACCGCTATGCCTAATACCCCAAACAGGGCATATTGTTCAAACGGCCGCAGGGCAGAAAGTCCGTACCACATATTCATCTCCTTTACTATGTAAGTTTTCTACTTCTTCATTATAATAAATATCTGCTAAAATGCAATAGAAGGCCCACTAGGCTGGCAGGCCTAATGGCCCTTGTATAAAAATCATTTTGGACTTATAGTATAAATATGAAAAAACGTCTCTTATTATTACTAAGCGCGTTGGCGGCTGGGATATCAGGAGTACAAGCCACCCCGCCACAGGATAGTTTACTTGCCCGCACCCAGGCGGCTGCTTTGCAAGCCCAAGCAGACGGCTCAAGCCGTTTTGCGTGGATGCGTTTTTTTATACCCAGCAACCACGTGCGCCAAGAACCCGGATTGTGGAACCGCTGGTTCTCATCCACATTTCAACAACAGCAACAACGCGCCTTGGCTATGTATTTATTCAATATGTATGTAAGCACCAATGTATATAACCAACCTGCCCCTTCCCAACTTTCCCTTCATTTTTTAGGGGTACTGGACGGGTTTGAAATGTGCCAAAAGCCGTTCCCTTTTACCCAAGCAGATGCATTTTACAAACAAAACAAAGCAGCCATTGAAGCGTTATTTCTTTCCTATTTGCAAGCCCGTCCCCACCCCTGGCCACAACCGTCACAGGCCACCTTATTGCGTTGGGTTGGTCTGCTAAAAACACTCCCTCGTCGTAACCAACAGGCAGTCTATTCGTTTCCGGATCAAAATACCCTGACGGATACGTTGCCGGATACATCCATGTGGTTTCATTTCCCGTTGCAACAAGCCGGCAGACAGGCTGCCCAACAAGTCATTTTGTATGATGAACCAGACGTAAAACTGGAAGATTTTGACACGCCTATCGGTTCCCATACCCCTAAGCGCAAACGTACTTACCGTCGCGTGCAGGACGAGTGTTACTATAACAGTTATCTAACAGCGCGCCAACTGGTGCAGGAAATACGGGCGAACCGGCCGGATTGGAAAAGCAGTCACGTATATTTATTAACCGCTTACCCTAAACAGGGCGAATTTTTAACCCCGGCGGACGGCAGACGTTTTACCTTGGCTAACGGACAACCCGGTTTGCATTGGCGTTATCATACGGCAGTGCTAGTAATAGCCGAACAAAACAACCATTTTTTTCCGTTGATAGTAGACTCGTTTTTAACTGGCCGTTCCCCTGCCAGCCTGGCCACGTGGATGCGCCACTTTCACCCGCAAACTGTCTTTCGTGTCCAGCCTTTTGTGCGGAACGAAACAGTAGAAAATGCCTTGGTTAAGCCAGATGTTACGGATGGAAATACAGTATGGGTAAAGGGTAACAGGTATGACCCGGCCCCTGTCCTGCAATAAACAAGCCCTGCCCAAGTATTTTTTTTGTAGCGTCAATGCGGCAAACGGCCGGCTAATAATTCGGCCACCGGCCGCGTATGTTTGATTTTGCTTAAAATAATTTTGATAGAACCTGTAATCGGTACGGATAAGAAAGCCCCCGGGGCCCCCCATACTAATGTCCAGAACACCAATGACCCAATCACAACTACAGGGTGCAAATCCATTCCTTCACCCAAAAAACGTGGTTCTGCCAAATTGCCAATTACAAATTCAATCGTGCTGAGTAACCCCAATACAATAAAAAAGTTAGCCGATAACCCAAACTGGAAAAACAATACCGGCACCGGTAGTAGCACTGCTGTAATAGAACCCACACTGGGGATGAAATTAAGCAAAAACGCAAATAAGGCAAACAACAGGGCCAATTTTACTTGAAAGCCAAACAAAACTACTGCAACTAATATGCCGGTAATAAGGGACGCCATCAGTTTAACCGATAAATACACAGACACATTGGCCAACATTTCCTTAATTGCCGGATTGGTAATAGGCGGTGTTTTTTTGCTACCCAAGAAAAAGAAAATCATAAACAAAATAATAATGGTAAAGTTAGAAATTATACTAAATAGCCGCCCGCCCAAATTGCGTACCCAGTTAAATACCGGTAAATCGTGCAAATATCCTTCTATTAAGTTACGGTCTAATGTGATGCCGTGTTCCTGCAAACGGTTGAGTACGTCAGACACGGTAGCCAGCAAATTTTGGCGGTAGATTTCACTCCCTTTTAAAAATCCCTCTACAGAGTTTACCGTGAACGTAATAACCCCTACAAAAAACGCAACAGACAGAACAACCGCCACTGTTAGGGCCAACCATTTAGGGAAGGAAAACTTGTGGCGCAAAAACAGTGTCATCTGTGCCAAAATAATGTAAAGTAAAATAGAAATAACCAGCGGAATCATCAAAGCTTTGGTATAGACCAAAAAAGCCGTTACTACACCGGCAGCAATAATGGTTAAACAGACAGCACTGGCTTTGGAATAATAGTATAAGGGTTTATCTCTCATGGGGGATCCTGTTTTGGGTAGTTTTACGGACTAATTCCCGCGTTAAAAAAAGCAGTTTGCCGCACTGGTTAGAAATATCCGCTTGCACCGAAGTTAACAACCATACATTTAACTTAAATGCGGTAAAATTCTGATACTGCTTTATAAAAATATCGTACGCGGTGTTAAATTCGTCGCACGTGCGGGAAAAATCCTTTGCGCGGCTGTTTAAACCCTTGGCAAGCAGGGCCAAATCCCCGCTCCACCGGCTTGAAGAAACTTGGCGCATTTCTTGACGTAATTGCGTCCAAGCAGGTTCGCGCTTGTCCAACGTATCGCGTAATTGTTGGCAGAAGGCATTAAACTGCCCCGCAAATTCCATATCGCGCACTTCTATGTTTTTACGCATTTGTTGGGCAATCTGTACCAGCCGGCGGGCAAAATCCGCCAAGACCGTGGTTTGTTGTTGTAAAAAAACGCGGGTTGTATCGCACTGCATGCCAAGATGCTCTAATAACTGTTCAGGTGTCATAACGGAAATGAAAGGGTAAAAATAGAACCTAATCCTCTGTCAGATACTACACTAATAGAGCCGCGGTGCAAGTCTAACACCCGCTGGACCATGGGTAAACCAAGCCCCCATCCGTTTACCTGCCCGGTAAAATAATCGTCCACTTGGTAGAATGGCTCAAAAATTTTACCCACATCTTGCGGACGGATACCCACCCCGTAATCACGCACGGAAATAGAAATACTGTCCCCGTGGTTGGTTCCTTGTATTTTAATGGTCTTTTCCATTTTGGTATTAAATTTAATAGCATTGGCCAATAGTTCCCGGATACACAGACGCAACATTTCCTCGTTGGCTTGCAAGGTAAGGGTACTGGAACAATCAATTTCAATAAATGTGCCCCGTTTAATTCCATTACTTTGTTGGGCGGGAAGCACATCTTCCCCTTCTGCCGCAATTACTTGGGCGGCACACTCTTTAATCAGTGTCTTCAACGTCAACGGCTGCTTCTCCAGGCTATGGCTATCCGCCGCCATCACTTGGGTAAAGGCTAATAACTTATCCATTAACACAGACATACGCCCCCCCTGTTTATGGATTTCCGCCAATGCTTTAGCCGTAAACGGGGAAAATTTTTCTTTGTCTGTTTGGGATAAAATCGCCTCTGAATAACCGTTAATAATGGAAAGCGGCGTACGCAACTTGTGCGAAATCAGCGTTAAGGCTTTAGATGAAAGTGCGTGTTCGTTATCAGACATAATGCGTCCTAGAAAATAAATTTCAACTGGGCATAAAAAATATCACGTTTGTTAGTATTATGCGTGGTTTGCAAGTGGTTGTATGCAAAATCACACAAAATAGACGGACGCAACGCGAATGTATTGCCCACTACAATAGAATGTTCCGGCAAGGCCGTATAAAATTCCCCAAAGCGGTAGCTGGCATAAATGGTGGCGCGGTTGTCCGTCCATAAGCGGGTAATGCGTGCGCCTACCGTATATTTAGGTAATTCATGTACAATATCATAACTTTGCAAGTAGGCCATATCTTGCTGATCCAAAATGCCGCGTACCTGGGTAACGCCGGTAATTCCATCCGGGTATTGGAAAGCACTCCCCAATGCTTCAAAACTAAACGTACGGTAAAAATTACGGTGCAACCCAACGGTATAAGCCGCTTGGGAAAAATAGTTATGTGTTTGTTTTCCGCTATCATACGTACGGGTGCCTTCTTGCCGGGCAAATGAGGCCGCCAAATACGCATGTGAATAAAGTTCATTTACGGCATCATCCTGCAACGTTAAAACCAATTTACCATTGATACCAAACGCATTGTAATTACGTTGGGTATCACTCTTATTTTTGAAATAATAGAAGGGAGAAAGCGTTACAGATAACGCATCACTATTGAAGGAAAACGGCAATTTTACGGCATATACCGGGTCTTTAAATATATCTTCTTTGGCGTATTTGCCTTCCAACCCGGCTTGCCAGTTAATGGCAAAGTTCCACAACGCGCTGGCTTTTACTTGGTTAAATTCAGACGAGCCGGCATACCCGGCGGTGCCGGTCAGTTGTCCGGCATATGTTGTTACAACACAAGCCCCCAGTAGGGTGGCTACACATAAAATTTTTTTCATATACACTCATTTAACAAAATTTGAAGGGATTGCGGTATATTTTTTTAAAGAAATATGCCTCTTTATTTTGGTAAAATAAAAATGTGAAGAAACTTTTACTTTTACTTTGTTGTTTTAGCAGTGTGTGCGGCTACGGGGCACAAGTTATCCGCGGCCCTTATTTAGAAAACCCCACTCCTACCGCTATGACGTTACGTTGGCAAACCAATACACCCACCCCAGCTTGGTTGGAGTATGGCCCGACTCCGCGTTGTAACCAGATTATGACGCTCACCCCGGCCGCGTATAACCACAAAGCCGTTTTATATGGGCTGGTACCCAACCAAGATTATTGCTATCACTTATATGTAGAAAATTCCGCCAAAACGGGTGTGCAGCAGCCCATTAGCGGTAGCTTTCGTACCTTGTTCTCACCGGAACGCAAAGTGGTTACCTTTCTGGCATTAGGCAACACAGGCAGTGAGCCGGACACCGAAGATTCCACCCAAGACACGGCCCGCCAGGCCATTGCTGATTTAATGGCGCGGGAAGAAGCCGATTTTGTCATTCATACCGGCAATTTAACCCATAGCGGGCTCAATGAAGATGCCGATACGGAATTATTCGGCCCGTTTGCGCCGGTACTGCAAAACAAACCGTTGCTCGTGGCACTGGGCCCCAACGAGTACGGCCCGGACAAAGCCAACCGGGACAGCAAATCTTTCTTATACTCAAACTATACCCGTTACCACGATATGCCCTGGAGCAATGCCACCCCCAAGTATTACTATATTGATACGGCCAACGTGCGTTTGATTGTGTTGGACAGCAACCTGGTGGAAGGGGCCGTATGGGCCCCGGAGATGGATGAAGAATCCGCCCAAACCAAATGGCTTAAAACCACCTTGGGTTCTGCCGCAGACAAGTGGAAAATTGTGGTCTTAAATGCGCCGGCTTATTCCACCGGGTTGGCAGGTTCCAGTCAGGGTGTATTCGACAACTGGGTAAAAATCTTTGAGGATTACCGCGTACACCTGGTGTTGCAAGGGGGCGACCCGAATTACGAACGCTCCTTCCCTTGGCGCAACGAAGAAACCCACCCGCGCGGAGTAACATATGTAACATTAGGTACAGCCGCTGCCACACCGGGCAAACGTACCAGTAGTGAAAAACACACCGCCCGTTTCGTATCTGCACGCCATTATGCGCGGGTAAACATTGTGGACCGCAAACTTACGTTT
Organism: Elusimicrobiaceae bacterium; assembly: GCA_045606825.1. Taxonomy (GTDB): domain Bacteria; phylum Elusimicrobiota; class Elusimicrobia; order Elusimicrobiales; family Elusimicrobiaceae; genus Avelusimicrobium. The sequence goes on along the minus strand of JAZUSQ010000043.1, from coordinate 58,925 downwards.
ACCGTGTTTAGCGATACAGGCAAACAATTAGATAAGTTTGAGATGTATTTATAAATAAGCAAAACCGGATCTTTTACTAAATCTCTGCATACCACAGCTGGGGTTTTGATGCCCTAAATACCGCAAAATATTTTGCTGGTTTTTCTGGGATTTTTTTATTATACTATAGGTACAATTTTATCTGTTTTTGGAACCGTATGTGGAATACGGATTGCTGATAAAAGCACTAGTGAACTCCAAAAATAGCCTACTTAGGCACGAAACAGTTGGCATTGCAAACCCGCTGTTTTGTGCCGAACGTTTATCATATTGTGTGATAAATTACGGCTATTTGGTATTGGGTATTTCACTAGGCTCAAACAGGTGGCCGTTTTTGCGTGCCCCAAACAGAGAAAATTGGAAATTAAATAAACAGGAGAATAAAAATGAATTGTAACAGAAAATGGGGATTTACCCTTATCGAATTATTAGTAGTGGTTCTGATTGTTGGCATTTTGGCGGCGGTGGCATTGCCGCAGTATCAACTAGCGGTGGATAAAGCCATCTTTCATACCATTTATCCGCTAGCCAATGCAGTGAAAGATGCACAAGAGGTATATTATTTAGAGAACGGTTTTTATGCTACAGAACTAGAGGAGTTAGATGTGTCTTTCCCGGCAGATTGGACGGTTACAGGAAGGGCGGCAACTAAGCCGGGCGGTTATTCTGTAAATATAGGATCGAATTATATTACCGCTAACATGGGACTTTTGAATGCTTTTACAATACATTATGACCGTTCTTCTGAAAGAGGAATTCGTCGTTGCTATGCGTACGGGACAACGCAACGGCCCTATCGTTTATGCCGTGCTTTAACAAGCGATTTAGGGACAGAAAATGCCGTTTGTGGGAATGTTCCCTGTGGATATTATAAATTATAGCCTTTACAAAATCATCATACTATCGCCAAAAGAGTAAAAACGGTATTTTTTTTCTACGGCTTGCAGGTAGGCCTCGTAAATAAAATCTTCCCCGGCAAAGGCGCTCGTCATACACAAGGGGGTAGAGTCTGGGAAATGGAAATTGGTAATCAGGCAATCAATGGCTTTAAATTGGTAGCCCGGATAAATAAACAAATCCGTCCATTTTTTGCCAGCACGGGTAATATGGTTATCATCCGTGAAACTTTCCAACGTGCGCGTGGATGTGGTTCCGCAGGAAAACACCCGTTTGCCCGCCGCGCGCACGGCGTTTAAGGTATCCGCCGTTTCTGGGGAAACTTCCCCCAATTCAGCCAGCATTTTATGTTCGGTAGGTTCACCGCGCAAGGGCTTAAACGTACCCCACCCCACGTGCAAGGTAATGTAGCAAATATGCACGCTTTTATCCTTTAATTTTTGCAACAGTTGCGGCGTAAAATGAAACCCGGCCGTCGGCGCGGCAATGGAGCCTTCATACTTGGCGTAAACCGTTTGGTAACGCTCTTTGTCGGTTTCTATGCTGGGGGAAAGACCGCTATGTTTGCGGGCTTTTTCAATATATTGTGGTAGGGGCATAAGTCCGTGTGCGTGGCAAAAAGGCAAAATGTCATCCTGGTTAAATTCCAACAAAAATTCGCGTTCTTCTGTCGTCCCCACCATTTTGCCTTGTAAGCCATCGCCAAAATCTAGCGTCATTCCCTCTTTATAATCGTGCGTGAGCACCGCCCACACACGTGGATTTTGCAAGGGGCGCACCAGTAAAATTTCCACTTTCCCTCCCGTGGGTTTATGGGCAAAAAGTTTAGCCGGGAACACTTTGGTGTTGTTAATAACCAGCGCGTCGCCGGGGTTAAAGTATTCATGAATATCACGGAAAATGCGGTGTTCAATGGTGTGTGTATCGCGGTGCAATACCATTTGGCGCGACGAGTCACGCGAGGTAGCCGGTTGCTTGGCAATCAGCGGGTCTAAGTCTAGTTTTTTAAAGCGTTCAAATGCCATATATCAGCGGGCCGGGCCCAACGTACTGCCCGGATAATAATGTTTTAAAATTTGCTTATATGTATAATTTTTTTTGGCCATACCGTGTGCACCGTCCTGACACATACCAATGCCGTGTCCGTAACCGTGGCCTTCCAAATGCACTTTGGTAGCCCCGGTAGTAATTTTAGTCAGTTTGCAACTGCGTATCCCCGTAGCCGCCCGGAAATTAGCACAGGAAACTGTTTTACTGCCGCCGGAGGTTTTTAGCGTCAGGTTTACCGCGCGCCCTGTGCCTGTTTTTTTAGAAACTTTTACACTTTTTAAACTGCCTTTTAGCCCCTGGGAACGGGCATATTTTTCTACGGATGACTTGGAAATATCTTGCTTAAAATCATGGCTTTTGGAATGGGCATCAAACGCACAAGAATTACCGGATAGCGGTTTTATATTGGGGGCTTTGGGGTTCCAAATTTGCACATGGTCAGTCCCCCCGCCACAGTTACCGTGGTAATACGTAAAAAACAGGGTTCCCTTGTACGAAAGTACTTCCCCGCGGGTCTGGTCCACCGCTTTTTTTACATTGTCATACACGTTGCCTGCCCCTTTGTACATTTGGCTACGCACATCGGCATACAAATCAAAAGGTTCATTTGCTTTTTTTTCAATGGATTTAAGCGTATAGGTACGTGCGGCCACGGCTTGTGCTTTTAAGGCTTCCAACGCCCAAGAAGGGTGCATTTCGTAAGGCAGCACACCGTAGAGGTATTGTTCCAGCGGTACATATTCCACCAAATTGAATGTATTGCCGGGCAATGCCACCAGTTTGCCGGTATATTTGTTTTTGTCTATTTCTAACGTGGTACCGCCAACCGGTTCCACAATAATGGGTTGGCTGGCCACCAAAGTACCCACTTGCACACGGTTGTTGTTACGCACCTTAATGGCCACCGTCCCAGGCTGGGAAATTTTGTATTTTTTGGACTTATCTTGCGTGTAGATATTGACACGCCCGGAATGCTTTACATACACGGATTTGGCATTTTCGGCAATAAGCACGCGCACTGTTTTATCTTGCTGGGCCGAAAACGGGACTTGTTTGGTAACAGGCTTTCCGGCAGTATCTGTTTCCGTCAAAACAGAAGGCGTGCCCAGCGGTTGTGCCGTTTCTACGGTGGCTTTGGCAGGGGCCGCCTGCGGGGATTTTGGACGCGCGGAAGGCACCATACACGCCCCAAGCCCGGCGGCTAATACAAGCAGTAGCAGACGGGAAATGTACGCCATATTAAAATAACAGTTCTCCGGCTAATTTGCGGCCCATGTGTTCATAGGCTTTGCGCGTGGCCACACGGCCGCGCGGCGTGCGGGCAATAAAACCTGCCTTAATTAAAAAGGGTTCAATTACATCTGTTAACGTATCTACCGATTCTGAAACCGCAATGGCCAAGTTATCCACCCCCACCGGGCCGCCGGAAAAACGGTCAATAAGGGCTTCTAAAATGCGTTTATCTACGCTGTCTAAACCTTCACTGTCAATGTCTAAACTATCCATAGCCGTGGTAGCAATCGCGCAAGTAATCACGCCGTTTCCTTTGACTTGGGCAAAATCGCGCGCACGACGTAAAAGGCGGTTAGCAATACGCGGGGTTCCGCGGGAACGCTTGGCCAATTCGGTAAGTCCTGCACGGTCGGCCTCAATATTTAAAAGACGGGCCGAACGGGCCAAGATATCGGTAATTTCGGGTACTTCGTAAAACCCCAAATTAAACACAATGCCAAAGCGGTCCCGTAGCGGGCCTGTCAGTAACCCTGACCGGGTGGTGGCCCCCACCAAGGTAAAACGCGGCACGGCCAATTTTAAAGTGGTGGAACCGGCCCCTTTGCCCGTGTTAATAAAAAACGTAAAATCTTCCATGGCGGGGTAAAGAGCCTCTTCCACAGCCGGGTTTAGACGGTGGATTTCATCAATAAATAAAATATCTCCTTCAGCCAGTTCGGTAGTGAGCATGGCGGCTAAATCGCCGGGGCGTGCCAGTACCGGGCCGGAGGTTACTTTAATGTTTACGCCCAACTCTTTCGCCAAAATGTTAGCAAGTGTGGTTTTCCCTAAGCCGGGCGGCGCGTAAAACAAACAATGGTCCAGTGCCTCTTTGCGGGTTTTAGCGGCCTGGATAAAAATGCGCAAATTTTCTTTGAGTTTCTCTTGTCCCACAAATTCATCTAACGAGGTGGGGCGCAGGGCGGCTTCCAACCCGGCGGATTCATCAGAAAGTTGGTTAACGTCTAAAATTTCGTTTTGGTTACTCATTTGGTTAATACCCGCAAGGCCTCTTTTACAATGTTTTCCAGTTTATCCGTGGGTTTCACACCTTGGGCGTGTAACTTTTCCAGCGCGCGGCGTGATTCACTGGCTGAATACCCCAGTGCCGTTAAGGCCTCCAATACGCCCGCCATATAGGGGGCTTGGTCTGCTACTTTTATTTTGGCCGTTCCTTGAATAGATACGCCGTCCATTTTGTCTTTTAACGAGGTAATCAATTTCTCGGCTGTTTTGGCAGTAAAGCCAAAAATACCGGTTAAAATTTTAGGGTCGCGCGCCACAATGGCCTGGTGAAAATCCGCCACCGAGCGCAATGCCTTGTTTAAAAATTCCAGGGCTTTTTTGGGGCCCGTATTCGGGATAGCCGTTTTGAACAGATACCACAATTCTTTGTCTTCTTTGTGGGCAAAACCGTACAAAACTGTGCCGTCATACGGGGAAATAGACTCGGCCACATAAAAAGCGGCTTGTGCCCCTTGCGTGAGTTCCGCCGTGGCACTGGTTGGGACGTTTAATTCATATCCCACACCGCCACACACCAAAATAACACTTTCCTCACGTACTTCCAATACAGTTCCGGTTAAATAGGCTATCATAGAGTTATTGTAACATATTCTAACGTGCTAATGCGGCAACCAGTGCTTTAGGGCATACGCGGCCAATACACATACCGCTATCAAGCCCAGGATAAATATAATCCCATATACCCACCGCCCGGAGCCGGCTGGTTTCACAGCGGCTTGCGTGTAGGAAGCAGAACCTGCTTGCAGTTTTAACAGGAGGGAGACTTCTAAGTTGGCTTGGGTAAGTTGTTGCAAAGATGCGGGGGTAGATGCTTGCGGTTGGTGCACAAAGGCTTTTAGCAGTTGCAAGGCCCGGTAACGCATGGGCTGGATTTCCGCCACAGGAACCGTTCTAAATTCATGATACAAAAGTGCCGTTGGGGTCAGTTCTATATAACAGGGGTTGGCAGACTTTAAAAACCCGAGGGCGGCCGGAGGTAATACAAAGTCATCTGGTGCAGATAAAAGGAAATGCGGAGTCAATTCGGGCGGTAAAGCGGGATGAGATGGGGTTGTATCATCCGGGCGGCGCGGCATCAACACCAGCGGAGCAAACGTACCGCGGGTAAGTTCCGCCGTTACCAACGTACACGTAAAAACAGGTTGCCCGGGCAAGCATATTCGGTCTGTGCATACGCGCATAAAAGCGATAGATTCCCGAAACGTAAGCACGTGGAAAAACTGATGCTGCCCATGGTGTAAAAAGTAGGATTTTTCGGCGGTGTCCTGCGTTACCACACACGGCAAGGTTTTAGCATACCCAAGCCCCAGGGTATGGGCCATACGCCTTAGTTGCACACTGCGCATCCGCCCAATGCTAAAAGAAACCAAGGCCAACAAACACACACCACTTGCTAAATAAACCATACAGGTATAATAGCAAAAAAGAAGAAAAAATTAAGTTATTCCAAAAAGTATGCATAAAAAATCCCCGCATCATGGCAGGGATTTTTCATATATTAACAGGTTATTAAAACAACCGTTCGTGGAAGGTTTCTTGCGGTACTTCGTCCATGGCGGTTACGGTATAAGGCACGGTGTCAAAATTGATTTTGGTTAAATCAATTTTGCGGATAGCCGAATTATACATGGTACGGTAGTAAAATGTGGGGTGCGTTACGTCAGACACCGCCGTCCACTGGGTGGCACTGGGCATATCCGGGATTTTTTCGCCGGGGGCGTATTCGGCCCCAATGGGCAAATCAAAATTATTTAAGATGTGAAACGCCTGGGTAACTGCGGCATATTTATCCTTAGGTGTGGGGGCGGTTTGTACGTAGAAGAACGCACGCACCAAGCGCGAAGGAGGTGTCAAATCGCCGGGCAGCCCCATTAAATTAGAACCGCCGCCAAAGGAAAACAAGTTCACGTCCCCCATGGTTTTGTCGGGTGCTTCGCCGCCAGAAAGGTGGATGTAGTTATTTAAATTGGCCTGATGCCACGGGAAACCCGGCGAGTTGGTAATCACGCGCAAATTGTTATCATAAACGTGGCGTTCGCCTTTGTTGGTAATTTCTAATACCACACTTTTGCCTGTGGCATCACTAATTCGCCAATGTCCGGTAGCGTAGTGGCCGTTTTTATCGGGTGTGCCAATGGGAATAATAGCAATTTTTTTAAGTCCCTTAAGGGCTTCGTCCACCGTGGCAAAGTTGGTTAACATATAGCGTACCAGTTCGCCGTCGCTCACGGATTGTTTACGGTATTTTTTCTCGTACGGGGTTAAACTGCCGTAGTTGGCAAAGTAGAAAATCCCCACGTTCAGGCCCTTTTCGTTTACACCTTCCGTTACGAACGGGGCTTTGACAGTGCTGGCCCCAACGGCCCCGTATTTGTTGACCCAGGTATGGCCGTTTTGGCCTTCGGGTGTGAGTGCGGTGTTTTTCATGCCGCGCGGCATAATGATGAGTTGGCTTTCTAAATTGCCGCCTTTCCATTCAATGGTGCGGGCCAGCAGTTTGGTACCGTCAGCGGCGTTAATGGCAATCCCGGTGCAGGAAAACCCGGGCGTGCTTACCGTGGCTACTAAGAGAGTGGCCAAAGTAAGGCTAAGTAGTTTTTTCATCCCAATCTCCTTTAGTTAAGATAGCCCCATTAAAGCAAATTTCCTGCCAATATGCACGCAGAAAATTGGGTTAGATGCTAATTTACCCACAATTATGTTACAATAACAGGGTAGTAAAAGATAATTTGAAATCTGTTTTTGAATCGTATGTAGAATACGGGTTAACTACGAAAGTAGTTTCACAAAGAGGTCAGAAACAGTCGTTTGAGGCACAAAATAAGCGGACTAATTACCCGGTTGTTTTGTGCCGAGTGTTTATCGTTTTACGGTAAACCGCGGCTGTTATTTAGGAGACCCTCTTTGTGCTCCACAATATCAGCCGTTTTTGCATGCAAACCGAACGGATTTCGCAAAGGAGAAAAACAAATGATAAAGAAAAACAATCGGCAAGGTTGTACGCAAGAAAATAAAAATGCTATTTATAACACCGTCATGCTGAACTCGTTTCAGCATCTCCACCTTAACCATCCGTTATGTAAAACGGAGCAGATCCTGAATCAAGTTCAGGATGACTTTAGAGAACATTCCCGATTACGGCACTGGGCAATGACATCTTTATTTAATAACGGCATGACAAGTAGCGGCTTTACCCTTATAGAACTCTTGGTTGTGATACTCATCATTGGTATTCTGTCGGCGGTAGCCTTACCGCAATATCAAAAAGCCGTGGGAAAAGCCCAGGCAACAGAAGTATTAACTTTTCTAAGAAATGCTTCACAGGTTGCAGATCTATTTGTGCTTGAAAACGGATTTACAGAAAATGATTTTACGGTAAATCCGGGTGATCTAGATTTACATGCACAAATAGAAAATATGCAAAAAGACTTTACGGTAATTTTTGATTGTGATGCAACTGTTTGTCAAATACTGTTGGTATCCAAAAATGACAAATGGGGAGATATCGGCTATTGGAGGGAATCTTCTTCAAGTAAATGGAAAGGATCTTGTATAGCAGGCATATCCCCTGCCGGAGATGCGCTATGTGAATATTTGCATCAACACTTGGGATTCACACTAATGTAATAAACACCTCTAAAAACAGGGGTTCAAAAGTTTTGTCTATTTGAACCCCTACAAAGTATTATTTTTTAAGATGGATATTACTTGAAGTTTAATTTTGTTCATCATGTCGTACATGATGATGCTAGCCGCGGCCGAAGCATTTAAACTGTCCACGCCGCCCAGTTGTTTTTGTTCAATGGAGATAACTTCGTCGCAATTCTCGGCGGTTTTTTCACGGATACCAAACCCTTCCGAACCGATTACCAATACTGCCGGCGAATTATATTGCATTTTGTGAATGGGTTTGCCGGACATATCTGCGCCGTAAATCCAAAATCCTTCTTCTTTTAAATCCGTAATAGCGGCAGAAAGGTTGGCCACTTCCACCAGGTTTACATTTTCAATGGCCCCGCATGCCACTTTATATACGGCAGGCGTAATGCCTACTGTGCGGCGGTTGGGCAGAATAATGGTAGAAAACCCCAAACACGCGGCACTGCGGATAATAGCCCCCAGGTTTTGCGGGTCGGTCATTTCGTCCACGGCCAGCCATAGTTCATCCTTTTTGCCGTCGGCCTCATAGATAGCCGTGGAAAGTTTCATCAGTTTAATGGGCTGTACTTTAGCCATAATGCCTTGGTGGTTGGCGTTGCCCGTCAAGCGGTCTAAAACCTTATTTTCAATGCGGTCAATACGCACATTGGTGCGTTTGGCTAAACGGATGATTTCTTCCACTGTGCGGTGCCCGGCTTTACTGTCAGACACATACAGTTGGGTAACGTTGCGCTTTTTGCTCTTCAATGCCTCCATGACCGGGTGGATGCCGTAAATGATATCTTGGTTATCTTGCATATAAAACCTCCTAGCCGATTTGGGCCGAGCCGAAACTCATGCCCACCTCCAGCGCGGCTTTTACCTCGGCTCCGTGCGGGTCCACACGTTTTAAACGGGCAATGGCATCCGCAATTTTTACCTCTGCCATGGCAAAACTCTTAAACGAGGCCATATACCCAAATTTGCCTTCTAACACCATATCAAAGGCTTTGGCCCCATACAAGGTGGAAAGCCAACGGTCAAAGGCCGTAGGGGTTCCGCCTCGTTGGGTATGCCCCAACACGCACGCGCGCGACTCAATACCGGTACGCTGTTCAATCATATCGCTTAGTTTATAAGCAATACCGCCCAAGCGGATGGCATCTGTACTGCCGGCCACCGTGCGGGCAATGGCCAGTTCCCCTTTTTCATTTTTGGCACCTTCCGCCGCTACCACAATACTAAAATTTTTGCCGCGGCGTTTGCGGTTTAAAATATAATCCACAATCACGTCGTCATTATAGGGAATTTCCGGGATAAGCACAATATCCCCCCCACCCGCCAGGGCAGAGCGTAAGGCAATCCAACCGGCATAGCGGCCCATGGTTTCCACAATCATCACGCGGTGGTGAGATTGGGCCGTGGTGTGTAGGCGGTCAATTGCCTCAGTAGCAATGTGAAGGGCCGAGTCAAACCCAAAGGTCTGGTCGGTGGCGTCCAAATCGTTATCAATGGTTTTGGGAACGGCTACAATGGGCATACCCAGTTCTACAAACTGCTGGGACATATGAAGCGTACCATCCCCGCCGATAGTAATCAAGGCATCTAATTCGTTGGCTTTAAAATTGTGCAGGGCTACGGAAGAAACATCTTTGGGGTCTTCGGGCGTGCCAAAAGGGGCCAGGGTATATTTAAATGGGTTAGCAATGTTGCTGGTACCTAAAATGGTACCGCCTAACGTTAAAATGCCGGAGACCGTTTCATTGGTAATTTTAAAAATGTCATTACGCACCAGCCCGTCAAAACCGTTACGCACGCCGTACACTTCTATGCCGTGGCCCAGGGCATTTTTGCTCACAGCCCGCACCACCGCATTTAACCCGGGGCAATCGCCTCCGGCGGTTAAAATTCCAATCCGTTTTAACGTCATATTCAGTCTCCTTTAGCGGTTTACTACTTTTAGCACCACCGGGTGGCGCAGTTTACGTACAAAGTGCTCCACGCCTTGAATTACCCAACTAGGCGTAGAAGCCCCGGCTGTAATAAATACCTTTTTGGCATTTTTTACTTGTTCTACATTCAGTTCATCTTCCGTTTCCACATGTTGCACATGCTTAGTTAGCCCGCGGCACAGTTGCGCCAAGCGGGTAGTATTGGCACTATGTTTGCCCCCAACCACAATGACCAGGTCCGCATTTTTGGCCTGTTCCACCGTTTCTTTTTGGCGGTCTTTGGTAGGTTGGCAAATGGTGTTGGAAATTTGGCACTCGTCGGCGTGTTTTTTTACTTCTTCGGCAATTTCATAAAATACGCTTTCGGGCTGGGTGGTTTGGCTGACCACGTGTACTTTTTCAAAATGGGGCAAGTCCCGGGCTTCTTCTACCGTGGAAACTACATTGACGCGCTCTTGTGCATACCCCATTAAGCCAATGACCTCGGCGTGTTCTTTGTCCCCTACGATTATGGTATGGTAATCTTGCACGGCAAATTTAGCAATTACGTTCTGGGCATGTTTGACAAGCGGACAGGTAGCATCTACCACTTCCATGCCACAGTCTTCCAATTGGCGTTGGAAAGCGGGCGTAATGCCATGGGCACGGATAACCAGCACTCCGTATTTTTTTTCGGCCTGGTCCGGGCTATCTACGGATACAATATTTTTCATGGCCAACATTTCAATGGCTTGTTTATTATGGATAAGCGGCCCCAAAGTATAAATGGGGGATTTTTTAGCCGCTTCCAGTGCCATTACCTGCTCAATGGCTTTTTGTACACCGGGGCAGAAGCCGGCAGATTTGGCTACAATAATGTCATCTTGTTTCTTTCTCATAATTCATATTATAGAAAATTCATTTGTCATTTAGTTGGTTTTTTATTATACTATCAGTACAATTTGATCTGTTTTTGGAACCGTATGCAGAATACGGTGGTACTTCATCAGTCCAATAGAGGTTCAAAAACTGCTGCTTGAGGCACAAAACAAAGGAACTTATAATCCCTTCGTTTTGTGCCGAGTGTTTGTTATTCTAAATAACAAACTGCGGCTGTTATATTTGGGACACCTCTATTGGCTCAAAGATATCAGCCGTTTTTGTATGCCCCAAACAGAAAAATTGGAAATTAAACAAACAGGAGAAGTGAAGATGAATTGTAAAAGAAAACGGGGGTTTACCCTTATAGAGTTATTAGTGGTAGTGCTGATTATTGGCATATTAGCGGCAGTAGCCTTGCCGCAGTATAATAAAGCCGTACAAAAAGCCAGGTTTAGCGAAGCACGTACAAACTTGCACACATTGCAACAGGCCGCAGATGCCTACCGGCTAGAAAATGGAGAACCAGAAGGTATAGTAGACGACCTTCTACCTAACTTGGATGTTCAACTTACCGGTTCACATTTTGTGTATATGGCTTTGTATGATGGGGTATGTCATCAGGGAGGAGGTTTTGCTGTACTGGCACAAGACAAAAATGGTACATATAATTTAGAATCTGATTTCTGTAACAATAAATGGGAGGATATAGTCTGTTATCCTATAAGTACCCCAGAAACGCATATTTGCGCTATGTTCAATTAAATATACCTCCTAAATCTCCGGCAGTGCCGGAGATTTAGTTTTGAACAGATTTCAAGTTGGATTTTTGCAACTCTTTTACACTTTTTTGAAATTGCGGGTTTTGGAATACATCTTGAATGAGTTTGGCAAAATCCGGGTTTTTTAAGTGTTTTTCCACCACACCGGCAATTTGCGGGTTTTGCTGGATTACTTGCGCTAAATTTTGGGTGCTTAAATCCTCCAGCCCCTGTACTTGCCCGTGGGTAGCGGCTTGCATCTCTTGCGTGAACTGGGCCAGGGCGGGTTCATCCTTAAAATCGGCCAAGATAGAGGTAATTGTATCGTGGGCTTGGGCCTGTTGTGCATCCGCAGTTAAAGGGGTATCTTCCAAGTAAATTTCCGCATGGTGCGGGCGGTATAATACCGGGGTTGGCAAGGCCTCAGTCTGCGGGGCGGCCAACGAAACAGGAATGTGCTGAAAGGAAAAGGGCTCACCGTCTTGCCGTGCGGCCGCTTCTTGCGCTTCTTGCATGGCGGTTTTCCATTCGTGCCAACGGACCGCCCCCATATACATGAGGGCGGCCACCATCACACTAATAAAAAACCAACTGGTTTTAGACACTATTTCACTTCCAATAATTCAATATCAAACACCAGTACGGAGTTGGCCGGGATAGGTCCCACCGGGCGGTTGCCATAAGCGGTATCCGCCGGACACACCACCTTGGCGCGGGCACCGGGTTTCATTTGTTGCAGGGCCTTGGTCCAACACGGAACCACTTGCGACAAGCCAAAGGTAGCGGCTTCGCCTCGGTCGCGTGAACTGTCAAATTTAGTCCCGTCAATAAGTGTACCTGTATAGTGGACAGTTACACTGCTATCGGCTTTGGGAGCCTTGCCTTTGCCGGCGCGGGAAAGTTTTATCATAGCCCCGTTATCTAATACTTTTACACCTTTTTCTTTTTGAAAATCAGCCAGGTATTCCTGTTGGGCGGCTTCACGCTTTTGGGAAATCAACTGGGCATCATTCTGGTATTTCTGCAATATTTGCGGTTTGTATTTTTCAATATCGGTTTGAGAGGATTTGCCCAGTAAACTGTCTCGCATCCCTTGTGAAACGGCTTTGTAGTCATCTTCGTTATCTAAGATGAGTTGCTTTTTTAAATTATCCCCTAATAAAAACCCCAACGAATATAACATTTTGTTACGTTCGGCTACATCTGTGGCGGGGGCAGCGGCTTCTTGCGCGGCCAACGCCATCGGGCACAACACACTGATTAAGACCAATAGTTTTTTCATAAACGCTCCTTTATTTTGTTTTTAAATAATTTTCCAGCCGCGCAGTAATTTGGGTAGCGGCTTGTTCCCCCACCCCCTGCATACTGCGGCGGATAGAATCGGTCAGGCGGGAAGTACCGGCCCGGTCGTACACGTTAAAACGGGAAAAAGTCATATCATGCTGGGTATCTATCAAACTAACTGTAGCCCCGGACGAACACCACACCAACCCATTTATTTTTTTAGAAGAATAGTTATCCAGCGAGGTTACAATTTTTACTAGCAACACTTTATCCGGGTCTGTAGCGTCCACTACACCCAGCCCCATTTTATTAAGCGCATCTATCACGTACGTAACCATTTGTTCATTTTCGGCTCCGTCTGCCTCTACACCTACCCATACTGCAGCCATCTTTTCTTTGAACGCATTTTTATACGGGGCAAATGTTTGCGGCTGGTAGGAGGATCGGTCGGCCTGGACAAATTGATATAACGCATCTAATGCCACGCGTTCTTCAATAAGCGGGCGCATGGCATAGGCCACTTTTAAATCTGCCAGCGGATCGGGCGGAGTGGCAAATTGCTGGGCAAGGCCAATTAATTGGCTATCTGCCTGGTTCAACAATGGCACCAAAACTGCCGTAGCCTTTTCACGCGGCAAGACAGCCAACGCATAATACTGTTTGGTATCGGCTTGCTTATTGCGCCATACTTTTTCCACCTTGGCATGGGCTAACATATCCGTAAGGGCTTGGGCAGGAACCTGCGCGGACGCATGTGCCGCCAGTTTTTGTTGCATAGCCTCCAAGGCAGCCTGTGAAGCCGCTTGTTTGGTAACCCCGGCCCCAGCCACTACGTAGTAAACGGCATTATCATACTTAGCCTGTTGGTAACTAACTGTATTTTTAGTAGCATTACTACAGGCCCATAAACACAAGGCACAAAGCCCTATTGTCCATTGTTTCATCATTCCTCCTTAATAGGCTGTGCGGTGATGCAAGAAAACGCGCTCGCCTTTACGCACAGTGATTGTATCAAATGTATAGGTTCCTACTATATTACCATTTTTATCTTGCAGTAAGAGTTGTATGTTTTGGGTGCCGGGGGTTACAAAGGCGCGGGTCATATAAATGCGTGCAGGCAAGGTAAACCACTGGCGGGTATCGGCTTTTTCAGTAGCGGCCCCTAACAGGCTGACAAACAGTTCGGCCAAGTGCCCGGTTGAACCAAAATTTTTTCCTTCTTCAGACCCGTCTATAGCATGGCGTGCCTGCACGGCGGCCATGCGTTTAAGCACAGCCCGGGTAGCCAGGCGGAACAAAATGCCCGGCATGTTGGCGTGTAATTCTTTGGTGGCCAACTCGGCAATGTCTGTCATAGGTTGCATGGGCATACGCACCCCGTTAATTTGGGCTTGCGAACCTTCCACCACATAGGCTTGTTCTTCTAACACGGGGTAAGCCACCGTAATGGCCGAGCCGGTAACCCCGGCGTAAATAGCGTTTTGTACTTCCGGGGCAATGGGGCCACCGTTTTCCACCGGGGAAGAAGCAAAAGATAACGCCTTGTGCCAGGCCAGTTGAATGGTTTGGCTTTTTTTAAGCGGCACTTGCCCCGCATAGTGAAAAATAATAATTTCCCCTAATTCTTGGGCGTTGGCAGGAACCGTAAAATGCGGGGACGGCCAACCGCGTTTTTCGTACGCTTTGAGGGCATTTTGACGGGCAATACGCGCATCGGAAAGTTCCCCAGAAGATTCAAAAATCAAACTGGCCACATATTGCACAAACGGGTCGTCATTGTATCCGCCCGACTTATCTGCACGCAAATGATCTAAAAAGAAAACGGCTTTGCGCGCTTCTACAGCGGCGGACATTACGTCGTTTTGTTGTAAAAAATTTAAGGCACGGTAAAAAAACGTAAGAGCCGTTTCGTAATTAGCGGCATAATAAGGGGTGGTTAAATCATTCACCACCAGGCGCGAAGCACTGGCAGAAACACTTTTAGTGTACAAATCGGTGATATGTTGTTGGGCTTGGGCAAATAACCCGTCGCTTTCGCGCGGCAGTTGGGCATCGTGCAGTAAAGCCCCTTTATCTAACGCATACAAAAGTTCGTCCCGTTTGCCGTATGCTTTATGGGCTTGGGCTTGCACAGTATGGGCCGCCTCTTCAAATTTACCCTGGGCGGCTAAGTGGTTTACCTGATATTTATAACGCAAAGAAGGCGCCCCGCAAGCGCAGCAACATCCTATTGCTACCAGCCCTAAGAGCGCCTTTTTCATACTGTTTAGAACGAAACCTTACTGCGTTTTACGTATTTTTTAATTTGTTTTTGGCCGTTCCATACAATTTGGTTCGTTTCAATGTTAATCAGTTTCATGTTGGCTTGATAGAAAACCACGGCTTTACTGCCGGCTTGGTCAGCTACCGAGTTGAGCACCCCGCTGAGCATAAAATCGGCCCCTACTTCTTTGCCAAAGGCCTTGCGGGTTTCTTCACTGGCAAACTCATCTTGCTCCAAACGTTCGGTACGCACTTCGCCGCGTTCATCTTTAGAAGCCACAAAGTTCACTTTGCCGGAATTGATAAGCGCGCGTTGGATTTCTTCCACAAACACATCTGTATTGATATGTTCCATGGTTTTGTTGTTAACAGTTCCCACAATCAGGGTAGGTTCTTTGCCTTTTTGCATCAGGAATTTATTGTACCAACCGCTGTTTAAACAATCGGTAATCATTTCCTGGGCCACCATTTGGGCGTCTGTATCGTTCCATCCGCCGCCCACGTCTTTAACGACGTTGGTTTCCATGCGGGTTACTTTGGGTGCACACGCCCCCAGTAACGGTAAAACCACAAAAGCAACTAATAGTTTTTTCATAATTCTCCTTTTGTTTTTTTATTATATCAAATCTGGCCCAAACGGCGGCATAAATCCTGCCCGGCCCAATCTTGCTTTGCATAATGGCAAGTGGCTTGCCCTTGCGGAAAGGTTACTTCTACCCACACGGGCAAATGTTTGTGGGTAGCCCGCACTATTTGTCCATCCAAATGATAGGTATATTCTTGGCAATCTAATACGGCCCCCTGTTCCGCATGCACTAACGGGCAATCAAACGCAATTCCCAAATCCTGCAAACGGGATGTAAACGAGCCGTGTTGCTGGAAATAGGATTGCTCAGCAAAAGCCAGAGCCTTGGCTTGTTGCACGGCTTGTTTCAAATGTACCCGGTTACGGTGTTTGCTGTATTGCGGCCAGGCCAAAGCAAATATAAAGGCCACTCCAATAAAACATCCCAAAATTACACGGTACACGGAACCCTGTTGTTGATGTAACATACCATCTCCTATAAAAATATAGACAAGGCTATAAAATAGCCTGCCATAAGTACCAACCCGGTAGGCACAGCCACGCGGGCCCATTCTCTACTTTTGATACCCAGTTTTTCGGCCGCCACAATGTTGGGTAAATTTCCCTGCACAAGCATACTACCAAATGCGGCCAATCCAACTACCATATAAATGAGGTCCGTTTCAGAAATAGTGGGTACAATTTCAATCGCCGCCAACGTAGCATTGTCTATAATAACAGAAACAGCATTGGCCAAAAACAATACTTTTCCCCCAAAATGGGTAATGGTACTTTGTGCAAGCGGGCGCAACCCTGTACTAATTAAGGTCAACGCCGCCACAAACATGTAAATGTGGCCGGTACGGCGTAAAATAGATGTATAGTTTTCTTTATCTTCCCGGATGTGCATTTGCAACGTGGTACCCGCGTGGCGCGCACAATATCCGGCCGCCACCGCCAAGGCACAGACAGCCGGGGTAATCCACCCCGCAAAATGGCGCATTAAAAAAAAGAAATCCGCATGGTGTGGTGGCCCGGCCAGAGCACTGCTGATAACTAGCCCCATAGGTTCAGCCAAAGGAGTAAGCACGGCACCTAATCCAATGGCATAGCAGGCAAAAACGGTAATTTTGACCGTAGTGTTATGTTCCAAACTCACTACTTTTAATACCTCGGCTAATACCAGGGCAGAGACGGTAACACTCACAAATGAGGAGGTCATCCCCAACACAAAAATCAGTAACGCAAAACTATAGCGTGGTTCCAACGCGCGGAAAAATGCAAACAATACCCGGAAAATATAGCGTGAATAATTGTTAAAAATAACACTGACCACTACTACAATAAACGCCACATATACCGGTGAGGCCAAGGCTTGGCGGATTAAGGCCACGCTCCACTGGTTACTTACTGTGATAGCCGCCGCACCAATAGCCAGCAAAAAAAGTTCCAGGTGGCTTTCCACCCAGCGCACTGCAAGCGGGCATACCAACAGACACAGGGCCACCAACCCTAACAACAAGTTCATCCATAACGGAGTTTGAACAACTATTTCTTGCATGTATATATTTTAGCAAAATCCGGCCATTGAGCCAAACCTTCAAATTTTAGTAGAATAAAATGTAAGTTATTTTATTTGATAAGGAGAACATACATGAAAAAAGTAGTATTTGCTGCCTTCGCGTTGGCTATGGTAATGTCTTGGCCGACTGATGTAAACGCGGCCGACAACTGCGGCTGCGCCATGACGGATGTAACGTGCGTAAATAATTGCACCCTGTCTAAAGTAACCACACTCAAGAAAAACATCCAAACCAAACGGCAAGAAGTAGCCGCGCAAGTAAAATCTGCCAAAGCGGGCAAGCAACAAAACGCTGTTGCCACGGATGCAAAAGCCCAAAAACAGGCTTTAAAAGAACAAGCCGCCGCTAAGAAAGCCCAAGCCAAAGAACAGGCCAAAGCCCAAAAAGCCGCGCTCAAACAGGCCAAAGAAGATGCCAAAGCCCAAGCCGCTGCTGAAAAAGAAGCCGCTAAAGCCAATGCTGAAAATGCCAAAGCCCAGGCCAAACAAGCCAAGGCGGACATGAAAGCCCAAGCCAAAGCCGCCAAAGCCGAAGCCAAAGCGCAAGCCAAGGCTCAAAAAGAAGCGGCCAAGGCCCAAAAGGCAGAAGCCAAACAAGCCGCTAAAGAAGCCAAAGCCGCTTTAAAGGCCGAAAAAGAAGCCTGGAAAAACTTGGCCAAATAAGTTAAATCTTCTTAACAAGGGGTTCTAAATACATGGAACCCCTTTATTATGTTTCAGACCGCTTGACCTTTAGATAAATACCTTTAATATATCCATGGAGTCTTAAATACACATTGTTTTTGCGTCTTGTCCGGACTCCCCGCTTGTAAAACACCTCCATCCAAATAATCGCAAATATTGACGCCAATGCCAGGCCCCTGGCTGGGAGGAACAATAGCAAACCTAGATTTAGATACATCCCATCTAAATGTAATACCTGTATTTCTGTCCTTTTTATGTGAAAAATAAATACCCGGTACATTAGTAAAATTAAAGTAACTCCAATTAAAATAAGTTAAGTTTGGAATTGAGACACTTAACTCATCTATAGTTATCATACTTTGGGTATTAGGATCTTTAAATGTTCCATTCTCAAGATAATACGCTGCATAGGCTTTATCCAGAATCTTTAAAGTAGTTACAATTTCCCGACCTTGGGCTCTCTTAACTGCTTTTTGATATTGCGGCAAGGCTACCGCCGCTAATAGACCAATAATCAGCACCCCTACTAACAACTCTATGAGCGTGAAACCGTGTGTCGTTATCCAATTAGGTGTCATCCCCGGATGTCGCAATCGGGTATCTTCCACGTACTTGCTGTTATAACATAAAGGCGTCATCCCGTACTTGATACGGGATCTTCCACGCATGTTGTTTAAAAACAACAACGCCAATCGTTGAAGATCCTGAATTAAATTCAGGATGACTTTATTTTTTATAACTACATTTCCTTGTTGCGTGAAACCCCGCCGGGTATTACTTGTCGTCATACGATTTTTCCTCTTTATGTATAATTTCACAATTTTGCCTAACCCCGGAAAAACGTATGCAGAAACGGCTGATAGATGCGGGATTGTGTCACATATCCCCAAGTAACAGCCGTGGCTTGCCACCTTGTACAAGTGGCAAACACTAGGTACAAAATTCACCTGGGAGCTACCCTGTAAATTTTGTACCCAAAACGGCTGTTTTTGGCGTGACACAAAACTCTTGAATACCCAAAAGTTTTCCGCATTCTGCATACGGTTCCAAAAACAGACTTAATTGTATTTACATTATAGCATAACCTGGGCGGACAGAAACCTATTTATTTGCTACAATATGGCTATGAATTTTGCCCGCACTGTTGCCACCCGTTACTTAACCCGCCGCCAAGGGTTGTTTGCTATGATTACCACTCTGATTGGTGTGGCGGGCGTATCTGTAGGGGTGGCCGCGCTGATTACCACCCTGGCCGTGATGAATGGATTTCAAACGGATATTAAAGACAAAGTAATCGGTGCACAAAGCCACATTTTGGTATTTGGGCGCATGAACCAGCCAACTTATCAACACAATATAGCCTTAATTGAACAACTGCCCGAAGTTGCCGCCGCCGCCCCGCATATTTACGGCCAAGGCATTATTACCTATGCCGGGCAAAGTTTGGGTCTGGTGGTGCGCGGATTGGACCCTGCCCAAGAAAAGAAAATCAACCATTTAACGGATTCTCTAGTAGCCGGCAGTTTTGAGCCGGAGGGCTGGACCGCGGATGCTCCGCCCCCCCTGGTATTAGGAACGGAACTGGCCGCCAATATAGGGGCAGATATTGGCGATGATGTAGTGCTCATTTCCCCCCAATCCATTTCCACTTCGGCGGGTATGTTCCCCAAAATGAAAAAATTCCGCATTAGCGGCTTACTCAAAACCGGGTATTATGAATTTGACAACACCATTGCTTACACATTGTTACCACACGCCAGCGATTTTTTAGGCCTTAAACAAGGCACCACGGGAGTAGCCGTGAAACTGCATAACATCAACGAGGCCGAAAAAGTAGCCGCCCAAATTTCCGAGAAAATCGGCTACGGTTATTCAGTACGTACCTTTGCCCAACTCAACAGTACTCTCTACGCCGCGTTAAAGTTAGAAAAAACCATGATGTTTATCATCCTGTTTTTAATTATTGGGGTAGCCTCCCTAAATATTGCCAGTAACTTAATTTTACTGGGCACCGAAAAACTGCGCGACATTGGCCTGATGCGTGCCATGGGGGCCAGCCCACAAATGATACGTCGCATTTTTATGTGGGAGGCCATGGTCATTGCCACCTTAGGCATTGTGTTGGGGTTGTTGCTAGCCTGCCTGTTGTGCTGGATTATTGCCACGTTCAATATTGTGGAATTGCCCGGCGATATTTACTACTTAACCAAAGTACCCGTGCGTATGCAATGGGGCGATATTGTAGCGGTAGTGGGCGGCAGTTATTTAATCTGCTTTGTGGCAGGATTGTACCCGGCGTTGAAAGCCTCGCGCGTGCACCCCACGGATGCTATACGGTACGGATGATATGATTGAACTCAAACACGTAACTAAAATTTACGGCCCCGGAAAAGAAAACCTGTGCGTATTAGAGGATGTTTCCTTGCATATAGCACGCGGCAAATTTACCGTACTGTTGGGGCCCAGCGGCTCCGGTAAAAGCACCTTGCTTAATTTGATTGCCATGTTAGATGCCCCCACCGGCGGCCAAATTTTGGTGGACGGCAAAGATATTACCAAACTTAGTAGCGAGGCCGCCCGCGCGAAATTACGTTTAACTAAAATGGGATTTGTGTTTCAATTTGACGGATTATTGCCGGAATTTTCACTACTGGAAAATGTAGATATGCCCGCCTGGATGTTGGGCAAGCAAAACCCGTCAAAGGCGCAAGCCTTGTTGGACCGTTTTGGTCTGGGGACCATGGCACACAAACTGCCGGCAGACGTTTCCGGCGGGGAAAAGCAACGCGCCAGTATTGCCCGCGCCCTGCGTAACCGCCCGGTTTTACTGCTGGCGGATGAACCCACCGGCAATTTAGACGCTCAGCGCAAAGTACAGGTATTTGAAGATTTTGCCCGCATGAGCCGCGAGGAAGGACTGAGTATTTTAATGGTAACGCACGATGTCCACGCCGCTGATTTTGCAGACGAAGTCTATACTTTAACCAACCGCAAATTGGTTAAAACTAACTAGGAGATACTATGCAACCTCTTGTGGAAACCAATATGGCATTTGCTTTTATTTTTGTACTGGCTGTGGCATGGTTTTTCTTGCGTAAATACGCACAAAAACCTGTTGCTTCTTTGTTAAAACGGGCTGCGGCAGGCAATGCCCAAGCCCAGTATGATATGGGCTATTTATACTACCAGGGCAAGCAGGTGGACCAGGATTTTGTACAAGCATTCAACTGGTTTGACACCTCTGCCAAACAGGGCCATGTACGGGCTATGGTAGCCCTGGCCGGACTGTATAACGAGGGAAAAGGGTGCGATAAAGACCCTCAAAAAGCATTTTACTGTTATGAACAAGCCGCCCAAAGCGGAGATTTTGAAGCCCGTGTCAATCTGGCTACCTGCTACTTGCAAGGCTCCGGCACCCCAAAAGATGAGCAAAAAGGGTTTGCTATTTTAAAAGATGCCGCTGACGCAAAAAGCCCCCTGGCCCAAACGCTACTGGCCGATTTATATGAACGCGGGGTAGGCACGGCACAGGATGAACAAGCCGCTATCAAATATTATGTAATGGCCGCCAAGCAAGGAGAACCGATTGCCAAAAAGAAATTAGCAACCCTCAAAAAATAACATTTTTACTAAGAACGAAAGTGAGAAAAAAGGCTGGTTTTTGCCAGCCTTTTTTATTATACTATAGGTACAATTTTATCTGTTTTTGGAACCGTATGCAGCATACGGGACGTTCAAATGAACATCTCCACTCCAAAAATAGCCTAAGTATCAGGCGCAAAAAAATGGAACTTATAATCCCATTTTTCTGTGCCCAGTGTTTTCTGTTATACAGAAGACTACGGCTATTTAGTTTGAGGCGTGTGGAGATGTCTTAAACGAATAGCCGTTTTGCATGCACTCCCGGGCAGAGAGAATTGAAATTAACAGAAATGAGGTAAACGTATGACAGTAAAAAATACCCGGCGGGGGAGTACGCAAAAAGCGAATCACACAAGCCATCATCATAAAGTCATCCTGAACTTGTTTCAGGATCTTCAATGCTTGCCGTTGCAGTTACTAAACTACATGCGTGGAAGATCCCGTATCACGTACGGGATGACATCTTTGTTAAGGGGTTTCACCCTCATAGAATTATTGGTCGTGGTGCTTATCATCGGCATCCTGGCCGCGGTAGCCCTGCCACAATACCAAAAGGCGGTACTCAAAAGCAGGATAACTGAATACGAGATAAACCTAAAAGTTATCGGGCAAGCTGCTGCAGCATGTAAACTACAAAAAGGCACCGCGTGCACCATAGATGAATTGGATATAGAAATACCAGAATGTAAACTACTATCAGAAATTGATGATACCAGTTGTGAATATGAGGTGCTCGATCCGTATGTTTTTATCAAAACACCTCATTGGCGTGGCCCATTCTATTACTATTATGAACCATCAATTAAAGCGCTAGACTACAATTATTCTTGGGATCATATCAATCTTGAGGAATTTTATATTAAAGGGAATATGAACGGGTTATATTGCCATGGAAATGTAAGTTCTACTCTATGTCCGAAATTGGGTTTTACAAAATTCCAAGGAGGTCTCATTCAGATGTGGTCGCGATAAAAACATCCTCTCTCCCCCCGGCATAGCCGGGGGGTTTTCATATAGGGGAGTCTATCCAAACCGCTTTACTCGGTTACAGGGGGGTTTGCCGCTGGCACATCCATGGAGGATAACAACATATCCACCAGGCGGATATCACTGGGGTATTGCACCAGTTCGTGCGCTTTAAGTAGAGAAACCCAGCGGATTGCCAAAATTTCGCTGGCATCATGCTTGCCAATGCGGCCCAGTTTTTTCATCAGGTACCACTGCACCATTTTTTTGACGTAGTTACCCTGGAAAGTAAACGCATATTTTACGCGCATCATCGGGCGGACGATAATGGCCTTGTAGCCGGTTTCCTCCAGCACTTCACGCAAAGCGGCCTGGCGGGGTGTCTCGCCCGCTTCAATATGGCCTTTGGGGAAAGTCCAAATTTTTTTTCCCTTTAAGTTTTTGACTTGCACCAACAGCACTTTGCGCCCGTCTAAAACTACCCCCCCACACGAAAATTCCGATACCATCATTTGGTTGCGTTCTCTAGGTGTTGGGCCACGTTTAGGATTTTTTCTTCTTGCAAAATAGGTCCATAAAACTGCACACCTATGGGCAAACCGTTTTCATCTTTGCCAAACGGTACACTAATGCCCGCAAGCCCCCCAATGTTACCTTGGCAGGTATATAAATCGGCCAAGTACAGCGAGAGTGGGTTTTCGTCCTGCTGGCCGATTTTAAAGGCCGTAGTGGGGGAAGTAGGCGTTAAAATTACATCTACTTTTTCAAACGCTTTTTTGAAATCTTCTTTAATCAGTTCACGCACTTTCATGGCTTTTAGAAAGCACTGTTCATACCGTTCTGATGTCAGTGCATACGTGCCAATGATGATGCGCTTTTTGACTTCCAAGCCAAATAACGCGCGGGACTTTTCGTAATAATCCGCCAGTCCGTTAGCCTCTTGGGCACTGTACCCATAGCGGATACCGTCATAACGGCCCAAGTTGGAACTGGCCTCTGCACTGGTAATGATGTAATAGCACGGGGCTGAATATTTAGCCAGTGGCACGTCCACTTCCACAAGTTCGGCCCCTCTGTCTTTTAACGCCTGGGCGGCTTTTTGCGTTTGTGCTTTAATGGTGGGGTTTAAGCCGTCTAAAAATCCTTTAGGCAGGCCCACTTTTACACCGTGTAAATCCCGGGTAAATTGTTGTGTATAATGCGGAACCGGAGCCTCCAGTGAGGTAGAATCGTGCACATCTTTGCCGCTAATAACTTCCATAACCAGCGAAGCATCCGCCACATTGCCCGCCAGTACCCCTACTTGGTCAGCACTGCTGGCAAAGGCAATTACCCCATAGCGCGAAATACGCCCATAACCCGGTTTTACGCCCACTACGCCGCAAAATCCGGCGGGTTGGCGCACGGAACCGCCCGTATCCGTACCTAAAGCGGCCGGAACCATACCGGCAGCTACGGCGGCGGCCGAACCACCCGAAGAACCGCCCGGCACGCGGGTGGTATCCACCGGGTTGTGCACCAAGCCCCAGGCAGAGGTTTGGTTAGAACTACCCATGGCAAATTCGTCCATGTTGGTCCGCCCGATAATGACGGCATCTGCCGCCAACAGTTTTTCTACTACCGTAGCCGTATAAGCGGCCGTGTAGTTTTCCAGCATTTTGGAACAACAGGTGGCTTTGTGCCCTTTGTACAAAATGTTATCTTTAATGCCTATTGGTACGCCGGCTAACGGGCCCAGTTTTTCGCCACGGGCTCTTTTGGCATCTATGGCTTGGGCTTGGGCCAGGGCATCTTGCTCAAACACCTCCACAAAAGCGTTAATTTGCGGATTTTTTTGGGCAATTTGCGCTAAGTAGTAGCGGGTAATTTCTTCGGCCGTTTTTGTGCCGTTGGTAATGGAAGCAATAATTTGGGAAATGGTCATATTACAACACCTTTTTCACTTTGGCTTGGCCGTCTTGCTCTTTAGCAAACATGGCGCGCAAGCGGGCGGCGGCTTGTTCGTCCGTAAGGGGCCGGTCCTGGCGGGTATGTGCGGCCAGGGTAGCATTTGTTAATTGCACGCTGTCTGTATTCACGGCGGCCAGTTCATTTACCCAACCGAACAGGGCTTTGAGTTGTGTTTCGTAAATATCGGCCTCTTGCGGGCTAACGGCCATTTTGGCCAACTTGCCGGCGAGGGCTACATCTTGTTTGGTAATCATAAAAACCTCTCTTGTATCTATTTTATATAAATATGCCTGTGCTTGGCTAGAGAGGTTTTTATACGGGATTATTTGCGTGTTGGAGGTAGTTAATAAATGCACGGGGATTAACTAAAGCGGGGGCCGTAAAGTTTACCCCTTGATAAGTACACAAGCACGAAGTAGCCGTTTGCGTAATAATTTGCAAAAACTGTTCTTTGGTTAAGTTGGGTTGTACCTGCACGCCCAGTGCATAAAGCCCCGTTAAATACGGCACCGCCCACGAAAGCCCGCCATGGGCATAATGTACATAGTCTTGCACTCCGTTTGGGGCGGCCGTTACACGGAAATCTGTGGGAACTAGAGGAGAGGTCTGTTGCGCGTAATACGGTAAGTTTTGCACCTTGAACCAATAAGCCGGGCGGCAATAGTCCGCCCCGTCAGCCAAAGCCAAACTATGACTGCGGCTTAACGTCATTACATCATTGGTGGTAAAAACGGCAATCCCCTGAACGGACAAAGTCTTGACCATTTGGTTAAATAGAGCGATGTCCTTATCGTACTTACTAAACCCGCGGGAAATAGAAACCGCCCGGATTTTTTCAGATTCATCTAGCATTTTATTAAATTGTAGTACCCGTTCCAAATCTTTTGCCACGGCCCCGGCATCTAACACGTCCTGTTCATCCACCAGTAAATTTTCAGCCCAGTAATGAATATGGGCTTGCGGGGCTACCCCCACTGTTTTGCCGGCCAAAATAGAGGTAACGGCCGCCCCGTGCATACTGGCTTGGCCGTCATACTGCTGGTATACGGGGTCTTGCCAATAATAGCGCAATTGATCGGCATATTGTTCGTGATCTAAGAGTAAATTTTGGTCTAAAATGGCAATACTTACCCCTTGGCCGGTAATACCCTGTTTATGCAAAGTGCGTATCCCTAACCCGGGGTTTTGATTCTGCTTGAGTATTTTTTTAGCAGAAAAATGCTTCGGCAATTTAGAAACAGGCGGAAAACGGGTTTTAGAATCAAAGGTTAGCACATCGGCCAGTTCACTGGCGGTGTAGGCTGTAAAATCCCACCCGGAAATATCACACGAACGGACATCCAGTTCCCCCGGAGATAAAATTTTGGAGATAGGTTGCCCGTGTGGAAAATTTTGTGCACAATGCCAGGAAAAATCCGCCGGAAATGTACCCGCCACGGGGATTGTACGTACCCCACGGGTACAGGCCGCCAGTAGCACAGATATCACAACTAATCCAAGAAACTGTTTCATCAAATTCCCCCGTATTTGTTACAATAATAGCATAATTGGAGAATAAACATGAACGAAGCAAAAATAAATACCCATTTTGTGTTGGTAATTATTGCTATTTTAGTATCTTGCTTTACCGGATTTTGGACGATCCCCCTGGCACTAGCAGGGTTAGTGTTTTCGTTGCGTACAAGCGATTTGATATATGACGGCCGAACCGAAGAAGCCAAAAAGGCCGCCTGGTGGGCGGGCCTGTTTGGCTGGCTGACGGTAATTATTGCGGCTATTCCGTTAATTTTACTTGTATTTTTTGGCGGCACGATTTTAGCCCTGCTGGGGGCCGCACTCGCGGCGTAACACCAGGGGCATCTGCTAACAACACCAAATAGAAGTATCCGTTGTTAACCCCAGTAAGGCTTCATAATCATATAAGGGAGTTTCTCCTTCCCTGTCATTTGGGCACACTGACTGGCCTAATACAAATTCTTGCGTGGTGATTTTATAAACCAGGCACACATTGTCTTTTCGGTATCCTGCATCCACAACAGAAGTGCTTGGCTGAGATTCATAAATGAAATTTTCTGTAAATCGATAACTATCATCAGGGGCCCTATATTTAGTGCCTCCTTCCCCTATACTGATGTCTAATTGATCTGCCTGGCACCTACTCGGGTCTTCGGTTTCCAACATACAAGCCTGTTGGGCCTGCGCCAATGCTTGTAAGTTTATTTTGGCTTCCGCAAACCGGGCTTTGATTACCGCCTTTTGGTATTGCGGCAGAGCCACTGCGGCTAAAATACCGATGATTAACACCATTACCAACAACTCAATGAGCGTGAAACCCCGCCGGGTATTTCTTTTTGTCATTTTATTTCTCCTTTGCCGGATTTACATCCGTCCTACATTGAATTTCACAATTTACCCGTCTCGGGAAAACGCATGCAAAAACGGCTGGTATGCCCCGGGTTCATGTGCTCACCCAAAACAAACAGCCGTAATCTGCTACTTATGTAGCAAACATTAAGCACAATACGTTTCAAGGATCAGTTGAAACATATTATGCTCGGTACGACTATTTTTGGCGCACATGAATTTGCCTTTACGGCAAAGACCCGTATTCCGCATACGGTTCCAAAAACAGATAAAATTGTACTTATAGTATAATAAAGTTCTGTTGAAAAAACAAGAAGTCCCGCTGTGCATTTACCAACAGCAGTGTATATCTGAAAACAACCCGGTTATTTTTTGAAATCTTTTTTGGCCAATGAAAACGCCTCTTTTACGGGTAGCGGTTCCGGCCCGGCAGACACTTTGCTTAAAAACATTTCATGGTTAGAAATGGCGTGGATGATTTCGTCCATTAGGAAACCTTTATCCACCTCGCGTTCTATGGCATCAATCACGCGGTCCGCGTGGCGGGGTGCCAAAATGTTTTCAATTTTGCAATGTAGCATTTTAATGGCACTGGCTTCCTCGTATTTTAAATGCCCTTTAAAGAGCGGAAAACTGACCACACACCCTTTGTAATTAAGACGTTTTTTAAGTAACCCCTGAATGACTTTGTCGGAAAGCATGGCTTGGTTATCGTTATCAATATTGGGGAAAATCATATCTGAAGGCATAATGGCATCTGCCCTGCGGAACATGTGTTTGTAAGGAATAAATTCCGCATCTTCTAACTGCGGGAGCGTTTTTAATACGCCGGACATCCCCGGGAAATACTTTACGCAATTTACGGCCCCCCCGTTGGAAAGCCCGGCCGAAAAATCGCCTGCCAGTTGGGTTACTTGCAGGGGATTATCCCCAAACGCCGGAGAACTATACCCCAAATCTACCACTGGGCCCAACACCCAGTTTAACCCTATAGACAGTGCCATGCGTGCAGTTAAATACCCCTTGCGGTAGGCGGCATCTTGCGCTAGGGGGCACGCCGCAATTTGTGGGTTAGCAGGCAATTGGGGTGCGTCGGAAACGATTTCATGCAAATTGTCTGCCATGTCTGCACAAAAGAGCAACTTGCCATATGGGGAAACATCTTCCATACGGGCAATAAAATCCTGCATTTCTTGGGCTTTGCCGCCATATAAGCAAAATCCGCCCACGCCGCGGCGCGCCAAATCCTGCGCTTCTTTCAGACTGCTTTTACCAAACCAAAAACCTGGGAATACAATGCGGGCGGGTTTCATACGGGGGCTCCTATTCGTCTAAAATAGAGGGTACCAACGCTTGCTCGGTGGATGAGGGAAGCACATCCAGCCCTTGCGTATCGGTAACAGGCGCAACAACCGGGCGAGGTGCATCCGGTAATACCTCCGGCTTACGTGGTGTTTTTAACCATTGTAATACAGATTGCGTAAGATATTTGTCTAACAATTCATGCCCTGTAAAATCATACGCGGTTAAAAAAGTTACATTGCCTTCCCCAGCGGATAAAAAGCCAACATTACGCAAAATACTAGCCTCTAAAAACCCTTTGCGGTCCCCGGCACTGGCCGCAATTAAAATGGTTCCCTTGTATAATTTTAAAGCGGGCACCACCAGCACATCACGGATATTTACATTGGGGCTAATAAGGGCCATGCCACCTATTTCCGGCAATAACCCCGCCGTTTTGGCCGCCACATTGGCCCCCAATCCGGTTCCTAACAAAAAAATATGGTCTAATCCAACGCCTTTTGCCTGCAAAAATTCCACCGCGGCTTGTGCGTCTTGCGTCATTTTGTTAAAGGGATTATCGGCCCCTTCTTTGGCAAATGTTTTGTATCCTTCCGGCGCGGCACTTTGGCCATGGCCGCGCAAATCTAGGGCTACATACCCAAACCCGTCTTTAGCCAACGCTTTTTTAAAAGAGGCAAACTCCGCGCCGGATTTACCCAAATCATGCAGTAGCACCACGGCATTTTCCTGCCCGTTGGCAGGCAGATAAACAGCCGCCAGTTTCCAGCCGTCTTTGGCCGTTAAGGTAATGGTCTGCTCTTTAGGGGCGGCCAAGGCAAGGGTACCTGTCCATAATACGCACGCACACCCTAGGGCGGCTAACAACACACGCAACTTAGGCATCTAACACTTCTTGCGGGGCAAACCACAACGCAATTTCGCGCTGGGCATCTTCCGCCGAGTCAGACGCGTGCACACAGTTGTACACAATGTCTGCCACTTTATCAAATTTGCCAAAACTGCCGCGTATCGTACACGGGGCGGCGTTTTCGGGGTTGGTAGCCCCCAGGGCAGTGCGGATTTTAGAAACGGCGTTTTCGCCCTGGAACACAAATGCAATAATTTTATGATTGGGGATATGGTTATAATCGCCCATCATATAGCGCACGGTACTTTCCAAAAACGGTTTACCCGCCAGGTGCGCGTAGTGTTTGCGGATTAAATCTTCGGTTACGGACAGCGTCTTGCAGGCCACAATATCTAATTCCAGCCGTTCCAAGCGGTCCACCACCAGGCCCGTGATGCGTTTTTCCAACGCGTCGGGTTTCATGAGTACTAAGCAACGTTCTTTCATACAAACATTATACTAATCTTGACGGGGATGTCAAACGGTTTTTACGTGTAAATTTCTATATATTTTTACCCCAAATCTTACCATTCGCAAAATGTACCGACTGTTCTATTAGGGGATAATTCTCCGCAATAATGTTTGCATATCTTCTCCCAACGGGTGGGATTGAGCGTTTCGGTTGCCCAGCAAGATTGCTTGTTAGCAGTTCTATCTTCTACAGAGGGAAAACTTAACACTTGTTCGTAACTTACCACGTTTTCATTTCCATCTAGCAAAATTCCGGCTGCTGTAATAGTATTGCAACGCAGCGCAAATTTTCCGTTATTATCTTGTATCAACTTATGTGTGTCTAAATACGTCCCTGTAGGTAAATCTACTCCTAATTCCTCGCAATCATTGGCATAATGTCCGTTAGCCAAGTAAAAAACTTCCTGTTCAACTTTGATACGACGGACCAAAGACATTAACTCACTGTAACGTGCCTTATCTACTGCAAATTGGTATTGTGGCAGGGCCACCGCCGCTAATATGCCGATTATTAGTACCACTACTAACAACTCTATAAGCGTAAAGCCTTTAATGTGCCCCCTCATCCGGGCTCCGCCCACCTTCTCCCTCAAAGGGGCGAAGGAAACAACTCGTTTGCCTCTCCCCTGGAGGGAGAGGATGCCCGTAGGGCAGGTGAGGGGGTTTTTATTAGCTACAACAACATTTTCACTTTTCATGGTACGTTCTCCTTTTTCTGTTTTGGAAACGCACCTCAAAAAAACGGCTGGCATAGTTGCGAACCTATGTCAGACGCAATTATAACAGCCGTGGCTTTTCGTATAAACGAAAAACGCTCGGCACAACACAAACGGGTAATTAGTCCGTTTACGTTGTGCCTATTATCGGCTATTCTTGGCGACATAGGTTCCCCTTTCAGGGTCTGTGTTTCTTAAACACTTCCAAAAACAGATTTCAAATTTTTATTTTTACTACACACTCATTGTAACATAATTTGTTAGCAATTCCTACACAAAATATGCTGACATAAAGTATAATAGATAGTAGATACGCGTATGACAACACCTACTGGCAAAACTATTTTTATTTCCGCCGGGGACGTTTCCGGCGATATTCACGCCGCCCACTTGGCCAAGGCCCTAAAAGAATTGGACCCGTCTGTACGCATTATGGCCATTGGCGGGGTACATCTGAAGCAGATAGCCGACGTATTTTTAGCCGATTTAGCCAGCCAGGGCATCCACGGGTTTATTGAACCTATCAAGCAATTACCCGCGTTACTTAAACTACTCAAACAAGTGCGCGAAATTTTCCGCACCCAACGGCCCTGCTGTTTTATTGCCGTAGATTTTTACGGGCTCAACCACCAGTTTTTAAAAATTGCAAAACAAGAAAATATCCCCGCCTATTATTACGTAACCCCACAAGTGTGGGCCACCCGCCAATACCGTGCCAAACGCTTGGCCGCACTGACTAAAAAAATGTATGTAATTTATCCCTTTGAGCCGGAATTTCATAAACAGCGCGGTGGCAACGCGGTGTTTTTGGGCAACCCGCTACTAGATAATATGCCCGCCCCGCAACCTAAAAATTTTGACATAGCGGACCCGAAAAATTACCCCTGGAAACTGGGTATTTTGCCGGGTAGCCGCCCGGGGGAAATTGCCCGTTTGACACCCGTTTTTTACCAAACCTTTCAACAAGTATGCCGCCAATTCCCTAACACGCAGGCCTATGTGTTTTTACTGCCGGATGCCGACGAACAACTATTTATAAGACTCATGGGGGGCACGCAACCGCCTAACCTACATTTTGTAAAAGAGACCGACTATAAACTGCGCGGGCAGATGGATTTTTTATTGGCTTGTTCCGGCACGGCCACGCTGGAAAATGCCCTGTTGGGCGTGCCTATGTTGGTGGCTTACCAACTGTTTTGGCCAACGTACGCCATTGCACGGATGATTATTCAGGTAAAATATATTTCGTTGGTTAATTTATTGGCCGATAAACCGCTGGTTAAAGAATTTATCCAATATCTGTCTGCAGACGAAATGGCCGCGCATACCATAGCGTTATTTTCCCACCCGCAACAATTACAAGATATGCACCGTGAACTACTTACCTTGCGTGCTTCATTGGGCAAGCCCGGTGTAGCCAAACGCGCGGCGGCAGATATTTTGGGGGATTTATGAACGCGCCCGATTTAAATGCCCTGTTGGCCAAATTTAAAACCTACAGTCCGGGGCAGGATACTTCCCTGATAGAAAAAGCCTACGCTTTCGCCCAAAATGCCCATAAAGACCAAAAACGCGAAAGCGGCGAACCGTACTTTACCCATTGTTGCCATGTAGCCAATATCTTAATGGATTTTAACCTAGATGCCGACACCATTTGTGCCGGCTTATTGCACGACACGGTGGAAGATACCGGTGTAACACTGGAAACCCTGCGCAGTGAATTTAACAAAGAAATTGCCCACATGGTGCAAGGGGTTACTAAAATTAGCGATTTAAAATTTTCCTCTACGGACGAAGAAACCGTAGAAAACTGGCGCAAAATGCTGGTGGCCGTGGCCGAAGATGTGCGCGTGATTTTAATTAAACTGGCCGACCGCACCCACAATATGCGCACGCTTGAATTTATGCCGCCGGAAAAGCAAAAATTCAAAGCCTATGAAACCATTTCTTTGTATGCCCCGCTGGCCCAACGGCTGGGGATGTTTACCATCAAAACCGATTTGGAGGATTTATCCTTTAAGTATTTACACCCCGAACTGTACCAAGATATCAAATCTCAGGTAGAGGCCCGCACCGCTGACCGCCAAGCCGCCTTAGAATCATTTAAACAAGCCTTGGCCCCGGCCTTGGCCAAAGAGAACTTAGATTCCCGTATTTTGGCGCGTGCCAAAAACTACTATTCCATTTACCGCAAAATGCAAAGCCATAATTGCACCTTTGCGGAAATACAAGATTCACTGGGTGTACGTATTATTACCAAAACCGTGCCGGATTGTTACCGCGCCTTAGGCTTGGTGCATAGTGTATTTAAACCCATTGCCGGCACATTTACCGATTATATTGCCACCCCCAAAGCCAACATGTACCAAAGCATTCACACCACGGTACTTTCGCCCACCGGAGATATTATAGAAATTCAAATCCGCACCGAAGAAATGCACAAAACGTGCGAATACGGTATTGCTGCACACTGGCGTTACAAACTGGGCAACGTAAAAGCCGATAAAAATTTTGATGAAAAAATTAACTGGATCCGCCGTTGGATTGAGTGGCAACAGGATTTGACCGCCCCGCGTGAATTTTTGGAAGGATTCAAAACAGACGTCAACCTGCAACAAATTTTTGTGTTTACCCCGCGGGCAGACGTTAAATCCCTGCCGGAAGGTTCTACTCCCATTGATTTTGCCTACGCCATTCATACCGATATTGGGGACCATTACGCCGGGGCCCGCGTCAATAACCGCATGGTGCGTATGGACTATGCCTTTAAAACGGGCGACGTGTGCGAAATTATTACCCGCAAAAACGGCGAACCCAAGCGCGACTGGTTGGAATTTGCCAAAACCGCCAATGCACGCAGCCACATTAAACGCTTTTTACGCAGTAAAGGAATGGACCTATGAACACACCCCAAATGCAACCTCTTTCCCAACCGCTTTTTTGCCCACGATGCCACGCCCACATTGAAGAAACGGATAACTACTGCCACGCTTGCGGGCGCAGTTTAAAACCGGGCCGGGGGTTTTTGTTTACACACGGCGGCATTATTTTAATGGCTCTGGTGCTGGGGCCCTTGTCCTTGCCGTTTGTATGGCTAAGCAAAGTAATTAGTTTGACGGCCAAAATTCTCTACACGCTGGTATTATTGGCCTGTGGTTTTTATATTGTGCTTACGCTATGGCACGCATTTTCTCTGCTCAGTGATTCCCTGCAAATGCTCACGGGCGATCTAAACAACCTAGGCAATTTAAATAACCTGGGCTCCCTGTAATTTTCTGCGCGCATCTTCTTACAATTTTGTAAAATAAGGAATACCCGTTTATTTTACAAGGAGAATAAAATGACTTCACAAGCAGTTGCCGTAAAAACGGACAAACAGCCCGCGGGGTTGTATGTTTTGTTTCTGACTGAGATGTGGGAACGTTTCAGTTACTACGCGATGCGTGGTATTTTAGTACTGTATTTGATTAAGGTAATGCAGTTTTCCGAGTCCCATGCCAGTAAATTATACGGCTTAGTAACCAGTTTAATTTACTTGAGCCCGCTTATCGGCGGCTACATTGCCGACAAATTCTGGGGCCAACGCCGCGCTATCATCGTGGGGGGTATTTTAATTGCCTTAGGGCAGTTTGCCATTGCGTCTAACGCTACGTTGTCTTTCCTCTACGCCGGGCTGTGTTTGCTGATTTTAGGTAACGGTCTGTTTAAACCCAATATTTCTACCATTGTAGGGGAACTTTATGAACAAAATGACCCCCGCCGTGATGCCGGGTTTACCATTTTTTATATGGGTATCAACCTGGGTGCGTTTATCTGCAACTTTGTAGCCGGTACTCTGGCCGAAAAAGTAGGGTTTAATTGGGGCTTTGCCGCGGCCGGATTTGGTATGATTATTGGCTTAGCGGTATTTATTTGGGGTAAAAACAAATACTTGCAAGGCCAGGGCAAAAAACCCAAAAAACTAACCAAAGCAGAAAAAATCGCCAACCCCAACGCCCCGCTTACCACGGCCGAAAAACAACGTATTGCCGTTATTTTTATCATGGCGTTTTTCAGTATTTTCTTCTGGTCTGCGTTTGAACAGGCAGGGGCTTCGCTTACCATCTTTGCCGAGAAATTTACCAACCGTGTCATTTTTGGTTGGCAAATGCCTACCTCGTGGTTCCAAAGCGTAAACCCCATGTTTATCATTCTGTTTGCGCCGTTATTCTCTAAAATGTGGCTCAATTTGGCCAAAAAAGGGATGGAACCGTCCACCCCGGCTAAATTTGTATGGGCATTTATGTCGTTAGCGTTTGGGTTCTTAATCCTGGTGGCGGCTTCGTACGTCATCCAGGTAACGGATGCTAAAGTGGGCATTTTCTGGTTGGTATTTGCCTATATGTTCCACACCACCGGGGAACTGTGTTTAAGCCCTGTGGGGTTATCTTTGGTAACCAAATTGGCCCCCTTGCGCTTTGCATCTTTGTTAATGGGAACCTGGTTCTTGGCCAATGCCTTGGCCAATTTCACGGCAGGATTCTATTCCGGCTACTTTGGGCATATTTCCAATGTACGTTTCTTCAGCACGCTGGTTATCATGCCGGTAGTAGGAGGACTGCTCTTGTTATCCATTAAGAAATACGTGATTAAATGGATGAACGGGATTAGATAAGAACCAACTTAAATGAAAAT
Organism: Elusimicrobiaceae bacterium; assembly: GCA_045606825.1. Classification (GTDB taxonomy): domain Bacteria; phylum Elusimicrobiota; class Elusimicrobia; order Elusimicrobiales; family Elusimicrobiaceae; genus Avelusimicrobium. The sequence continues at coordinate 24,080 of JAZUSQ010000043.1, read as the reverse complement.
TTAAACCCGCCCTTGCAAAAATGCAAGGGCGGATTTTTAGTTACAATTCACATTCTTGAGTTCCACACAATTTCTTGCAATAATCGCCATCAGAACAAATATATTTTCCGTTTCGTAAAACAACCTCGTAGAACGCCGGAAATATCTCACCTTTATCTTTACGTGCAGCCCAAGGTTCCGAGGGAGTGTCTAGATCTTGGTAATAAGCCCAATCTTTTGTGATGATACATTCCGTGGCCCCAGGCCTGCATTCTGCTTCAAAGTTCCCTGAAAGTTGCACATCTGCCACGGAAAGCAAGTGTTCATTACAATCGGTAGAATCCGTACCATTTTGTAGAACACAAAGTTGATAAGCTCTCGCCATATTTGCTAGATTGATTTTCATTTCAGTAATACGGCTTTTTTCCACGGCTTTTTGGTATTGCGGCAGGGCCACTGCCGCTAAAATGGCAATAATCAACACCGTCACTAATAACTCAATGAGGGTAAAACCTCGTTGATTACGGTTCATACTGTTTGTTCCTTCCTTTGTTGTTTTTAATTGATACATTTTTAACTCCTTTTCGGTAGTCAGGTTGGTATGGACACATGCCATACAAGGCAGTACGCCCAAAAAGACGACTGCCGTTGGTCATTCCGGGTAACGGTATCACCAAACAGCAGTCGTAGTCGCAAAAATTCTAAAAGAATATGCGAACATTCGGCAGAAAACAACCCCGGGAGCTACCCGTTGTCATCTTCTGCCTAAATGACCGCTTTGGAGTTACCCGGACATTGAACTATCTCAATGACCTCCTATTCCACATAGGATTCCAAAAACAGATTTCATTTCAAATTGTAATTTTTCCCAGTAATGGGTTTACTGTACGCCTCCCTTACTGAGAATATTTTATTTATTGTAGCAATTTTTTACCCTGTTTAGAAATCCGGGTTATACGCCCATTGCAACAGGGCTTGGCGTTGGCGCGGGCGGCACTCTGTGTGCCCCGGTGGGCAGTTTTTTAAAACTTGCGCTTTATGGCGGTAAAAACTGCGCCAGCGTTGGATTTGGATTTTATCTATCTCCGGCAGCCTTCGCCCTAAATAATACCGGCAATACCACTGGAACCACCCGCGCACATCCGGCCCTAAAATCCACCCGTTACGCCGCCATACAGAGAGCGGCTGGCGCGATTTTACGCCAAATTGATTGAGCGTAATATCTGGCCCGCCGGGGTTCAATTTGGCGTGCAAAAACCAATTTGCCGGGAATTCCGCTTGGCAATCGGTCAGGTAATGCCCCTCAAACACTCCGCGTGCCAGCATTTGGGCGGGGGTAAGTTCCGGCTTAAAATCGGGCGCAAAGTTTTTCCCTGGGTCGGCAGCCAACACATACGTGTAACCCGTTTGCATTTTATCGTGCACCACAATGCGGGTGCCTTTTTTAAATGGATGTTTCATACTGTAGTTATAGGGGTTTTCCGGCCGTCTGGCCACCTGTTTTATGGGTTAGATTTGGTAAAATATATAAGAATATTGCAAGGAGTGTTTATGTCCGAATGTACCCATGATTGTAGTTCGTGCAGCCAAAACTGCGGCGAACGCAAAGAACCTAAAAGTTTACTGGCTAAATTAAACCCGCACGCCCGTGTGCAAAAAGTAATTGCTGTTTGTAGCGGTAAAGGCGGGGTAGGAAAGTCTATGGTAACGGCCTTGTTAGCCGCTACCGCCCAGAAAAACGGTCTGCAAGCTGCTGTGTTGGATGCTGATATTACAGGCCCTTCTATTCCTAAAATGTTTGGGGTGCACACCCGCGCCCAGGGCGACCAAAGCGGCGTGTACCCCGTGTTAAGTCCGTCAGGTGTGCAACTGATGTCTTTAAATTTGCTGCTGGATAACGAAACCGACCCCGTCATTTGGCGCGGGCCTCTGATTACCGGAACCGTTACCCAATTTTGGACCGAAGTAGTGTGGGATAATGTAGATATTTTATTTGTAGATATGCCGCCCGGCACCGGGGACACCACACTCACCGTTTTCCAAAGTTTGCCCGTGGACGGCATTGTGTTTGTAACCACGCCGCAAGAACTGGTGGGCATGATTGTGGAAAAAGCCGTCAACATGGCGCGCACCATGAGCCTGCCACTTACCGCGCTGGTGGAAAATATGAGTTACTTTGTCTGCCCGGATTGCGGCAAACAACACGAACTGTTTGGCAAAAGCCGCGTAGAAGAAACGGCCCGGAAGTTTGGCATCACGGCCACGGCCCGTTTGCCGTTAGACCCGGCTATTGCCGCCGCTGCGGACCGGGGCGGTGTGGAAGGGCTGCGTTTAGAGCAATTAGCCCCGGTTTTGCAAGCCGTAGAAAAAATTTAATTGTCTATGAAAAATATGGTGTTTGACCTGGGGGCTGTTCTTATTGATTGGAACCCGCGCCACTTGTACCGAAAACTTTTTACAAACCCGCAGGAAATGGAAGATTTTCTGACGAACGTATGCCCCATGGAATGGAACCTGGAAATGGACGCTGGGAAACCTTTTGAACAAGGCTGTGCTGAGCGTATTAAATTATTCCCGCAGTATGCACCCCAAATCAATGCCTACTATACCCGCTGGCAGGAAATGCTGGGTGGGGCCATAACAGGCACTGTACAAATTCTGCATGAACTAAAGCAAAAGCACTACCCGGTTTATGCGCTTACTAACTGGTCCAGCGAAACATTCCCTTTGGCACAAGCCCAATTTCCGTTTTTGCAGGAATTTGACGGGATTGTTGTATCCGGCCTGGAAAAATGCACCAAACCCCATCCGCATCTGTATCAAATTTTGCTGGAACGCTACCGTTTAAACGCGCAGAATTGTTTATTTATAGATGACAACCCCGCCAATGTGGCCACCGCCTGCCAGCTGGGGTTTGATGCCATTGTATTTACATCTGCACAAGCCTTACGCACCCAGTTGCAAGCGCGCGGTATACTATAAATTTGTACCCAGAAAACTTTTCCCAACGGACAACGGCGGCAATTGAAAATAATCCGCTATAGTCTGCCCGATATCTGCGTATGTATTACGCCCGCCAATAAATTGCGGGGCTACCTGTTTACCAAATAAAATGACAGGTACATGTTCACGGGTGTGGTCGGTACCTTGATAGGTAGGGTCGCATCCGTGGTCGGCTGTGATAAACACAACATCCTCTTCCTCCAGTTGGGCGGCCAGCTGCGCCAAGCGCATATCAAAATACTCCAACCCTTTGGCATAGCCGGCCACATCACGGCGGTGGCCATAAACCATATCAAAATCTACAAAATTGGTAAACACAACGCTAAAATCAGGTGCAGCGGCGGCCTGGCGCAAGGTTACATTCCACAATTCTTCCAGCCCCGCGGCTTTTACCGCCTTAGTAATGCCCTGCCCGGCAAAAATATCGGCAATTTTCCCTATAGAAATAACCTGCCCACCCGCGTTTTTAATCGCGTCCAGCACGGTGGGTTGCGGGGGTTTTACGGAGTAATCATGCCGGTTTTTGGTGCGGGTAAACTGACCGGCCTTTTCCCCCACAAACGGGCGGGCAATCACACGGGCAATTTTATAGGGAGCCACGTACTTAAATGCAATTTCACACAGGTTATAGAGACGGTCTAAACCAAAATGCGATTCGTGCGCGGCAATTTGAAACACACTATCGGCCGACGTATAACAAATGGGCTTGCCGGTGCGGATGTGCTCTTCTCCCAATTCGTCTAAAATAACTGTTCCGCTGGCGGCCTTATTGCCCAAAATGCCAGGTAAATGAGCCTCCTGGCAAATTTGCTCAATTAACTGCGCCGGGAAGGACGGATACGCAGGCGGGAAATACCCCCACTCAAATAAAACAGGCACGCCTGCCATTTCCCAATGGCCGGAGGATGTATCTTTCCCATGACTAATTTCCCGTGCAAAACCATATTTGGCAGGCAAATTAACAGTAGCCGCCGGTTGTGGGCCTGCTACTAACATTTGCCCGGTAGAGGCTTGGTACGCCTGCGCCAACCCCAAGGAAATTAAATTTGGGATTTGAATCCCCCCCCGCGCTTTAGCCAGGTGGCCCAGGGTATCTGCCCCGGCATCACCAAATTGGGCGGCATCTTCTGCCCCGCCAATACCTACCGAATCTAACATCAAAATAACGGCCCGTTTTTTTGCCATAGTACTTTTACTCCTTTTTCTTATTATAACCCAAAAAAATACACTTGTAAAATCACACAAAATGCTATAGTAAGCAAAAAGGGGGACTTTTTATATGAATCAGGCGTACCAACAGATGCGCGCGTTTTGGTTAGATGCCAACAACGTGCAAACCAAAAAAGGGGTATTGGAAATTGGCCCGGACCACATTATATCTGCCGGGGTAGAAATGGCCTTGGCCGACGGCAACCGCCAAAAACACCTGATGGTGGCAACTAATTCCCTGGGCGATAGCAGTATGTATTTTGAAAACAATAGCAAAAGTGGCCTAGGGGGAGTAATTGGCGGGCACAACAACGAACCCTTGCAAGAGGCCGCCGCCCGCATGTTGGCCCACGCCAGTAAACTAACCACCCAAATGACCAAATTGCCAGCCGGGGCCACCTTGCCCAGTCCGTCCACCGTTGGCAATATAGTGTTATGGGCTGTTAGTAAAACCAATCTGTTTTTTACCGAACTTTCTGAGGGCCAGGCCCGCAACCCGCAATGTCCGTTTTATCCGTTTTTTGCTTATAGCCAGCAGACCATTGGGTTATTTCAAACGCAACAGCAAAACCAGCCGCCCGCACAAGCCTAAAAAGAGTAGCAGACACCCGGCACGGAAATGGTATAATATAAAAAATTTGCACCCGGTTTTATTATGCAAAAAGTTTCCTTCCGCCCGTTTTTTATTTTTGTGCTGATTGCCGCCGTTATTGTAACGGCGGGAGTTATTTTGTACTGGCGGCAAGTAAACCTACTTTTAGAAAAGGACGTCCGCACACATATTGCAGATGCCGGCAAAGAAGCCGCCGCTGACTTTAACCGTTTGGTAGATACCGACCGCGAAATTCTGACCGCTAACGCCCTGGCCATTGAAGATGCCTACCCCTGGAAAGACGAATCCACGTTAGAAGAAACATTAGCGCATTTTGCCCAGAATGACCATTTTGCCCTACTGGGTATGGTACTTACAAACGGACAGGTCTTTTATTCCAACCGCACCGTAAAACCGTTAAGCAAACCCACCCTTTCCGCCATTTTAACGCACACGGCCAAAAAACCTTTTTACGTAGGCATCCGCCCGCGGGAAGGGAAAAAATATACCTCTGCCATTTTGGTGCAAGCCATTGCATTGGACCCCAATGAAGACACCCCCGTAGGGGCTTTATTTGCCGTGCAAAAAGAAGGATACTACCAAGAAGTGCTTTCCCTTTCCTCCATGGGGGACGACGGCCATGCCATTATTATAGACCGCACCGGGCAAGTGGTGCTGACGTATGAAAAGCAACCGTTTTTTAATATTTTCTCCCGGTTGGAAACAGTAACGTTGGATGAACCTGTTACCTTAGCCCAACTGCGCCAAGACGTGCAAGACGGTAAAAGCATGTTGGTAGGGTACCGCACGGCGGATGATTTACATAATTTTCTGCAATTTGTGCCCTTGGCTGTAAACAACTGGTATCTGGTTTCCGCTGTACCGGCTAAGTATGTAGAAGAGCAAGCCACCCAGGTGGCTAAACTTTCCCTTATTTTATTTGCGGTAGTCTTTTTCATATTTTATTTTTTGATTTTCTTTGTCATGCGCGCACGTGAGGACAGCAACCGCCGCTTGTTTGCCACGGCATTTGTGGACACTTTGACCGGGGCCGACAATTTTAACCGCATGTGTGAGCAGTTTGATGCCAAACTGGCCGGCCTAAACCGCCAGGCCGCTTTGGTTATTTTGGACATCAACAAATTCAAAGTCATTAACGATTTGCACGGCTACGAACGCGGCAACGAAGTGTTAAAACGGGTAGCCCGCGTACTGAGCGAAAATGTGGCCGCGGAAGAAAGTTTCTGCCGTTTATCGGCCGATAATTTTATCCTGTTACTCAAATACGAAGAGCGCAAAGAATTTGTCCGCCGCTTAAAAGCCCTAGCCGCCCTACTTAAACGTAACTGCACGGTGGAAGATTCGTGCCTGATGTTGGATATGGCCTTTGGTATTTACGAAATTACCGAAGACGTACCATTTTACATTATGTTGGACCGCGCCCACCTGGCCCTGGAACATGCCAAACAACATACGTTTGAAAAATTTGAATTTTATGATGTTGCCGACCGTAACCGCATTGTGGCCGAACAACAAATTGAAAGTGCCATGGAAAGTGCCCTTTCTAATGGCGAATTTGAGTTATACCTGCAACCTAAGTGTGATTTTGCAACCGGGGAAATCCGTGGGGCCGAGGCCCTGGTACGCTGGAACCGTGGGGGCGGACGCATGGTACGGCCGGATGAATTTATCCCGGTGTTTGAACGTAATGGTTTTATTTTGCAGTTGGATATGTTTATTATGGAAGAGGCCGCCCGCTTGCTGGCCAAATGGCGCACGGAGCAAATGCCCCTGGTCCCGCTGGCGGTGAATTTTTCGCGCCTGCACTTAAATGATGCACGGTTTATTCCGCAAATGCGGCGCATTATGGCGCAGTACAATTTGCCTACCCAACTCATTGAAGCCGAAATTACCGAAAGTGTCATCTTTAATAACTTGGAACGCGCGCAAGAGGTTATTAGCGGTCTGCACCTATATGGCTTTCCAGTGGCCATGGATGATTTTGGTTCGGGCTATTCTTCGTTAAATGTACTCAAGGAACTGAAATTTGATAGCATTAAACTGGATAAAGAATTTTTGGCCGGATTTGAAGAAAATCCGCGCGCTAAAAAAGTGATTGAAGGGGCCGTGCAGATGATTAAAACCTTGGATGTAAACATAGTAACCGAGGGCGTAGAAACGCGCGAACAGGCTGAATTTTTACGCCAATGCGGGGCCGATTTAGCCCAAGGTTATTTCTTTAGCCGCCCGGTTACCGTAACTACTTTTGAACAACTGTTGCAAAAGAAAACGTTGTTATAATTCCCTTTCTTATAAAATCTCCCGGGTATTACCCCGGGGGAATGTAATTAAATAGTACAAAAAGACTTCCAAAGAGCGGAACCACTCCCGGATTGTTGAGGTTGCGGACAAGTTGAAAAGAAATCCGCACAAGAGACACCGCGTGCCGTGCTGGCACGGGACTCGCATTGTATTCCTAGCAACTTACCGTTCTCCCATCTTGCTAACAAAGAAAGACCTCCTTGGGCATACCAAAAATAAACCGCATAGAATTTATGTCCTCCTCTTCCTTCAGTGGGAGCACTTCCGGTTTGAAACTCATAATACAATTTACCAGTACCATTTCCATATTGAAAATGGCGAAGTACTGGCATTTCTATATTTAATGCTGGGCCCGTAACCCCTCCGTTTTGAACTGCCAAACCATATCCCCATGTTCTAAGTAATATGCAGTTAACCCTTTATCCAATGCATCTATAGCCGTTAATACTTCCGTTACTTGTGCTTTCCTGACGGCTTTTTGATACTGCGGCAACGCCACGGCGGCCAATATCCCAATAATAAGTACTACTACCAACAACTCAATAAGTGTGAAACCCCTCCGGGTGTGGTGATATGGCATATTTTTTCTCCTTTATTTGTACCTGCCAAGTAAGCGCACGCAAAAACGGCTGATATACCGGACCTCACCCCAAAGCACACTATAACAGCCGTAGTTACCGCGCAAGGCGGTAAACGTTCGGCATGTAAAAGGGGCCCCCTTACATGCCTAAGTACGACTGTATTTTGGCGTGGTGAAGACCCTCAGGTCTTACGTTTCTAAAACGCTTCCAAAAACAGGTTAAATTTTTTTCTTTACTACACCTCTATTATTCATAATTTCTTCTCAGTTTCAGGCAATACTTTGTTACTCGTTTGCTTAAATACCTCCGCGCTAAAGGGCGGTTCACAGAAGTATACTGCGCAAACTCGTGTCGCGTCTTGCCTGAAACTGCTTTGAAATTACCGTGCTGTGAGTTGTACGGTGGACTTGCGGCTTGTTAATTTGCACTTTTAAAAAACTAATCAATTTTGGGGCTTTGAAAAAGAAACCCGCTATGTTACTATATCTACATATTCAAAAGGAGGTAGTACGTATGATTCAAAAACTTGCATTTTTCCTGGCCTCTGTGTTTTTGGGCGTGTTGTGCGCCTCGGCAGTCCAGGCAGAAACTATCCGCGGCGAAGGCCGCTACGTCAGCCAAGAACTGACCACCCTTACCCCCTTTCATGCCATAGAGGTGCATGGGGACATAAAAGTATCGGTGCGCCAAATGCCCACCCAAAGCGTTACCTTAAGCGGACCTGCTAACTTGGCCACACTGGCAGACATTCGTGTGGAGGATCACACGTTAAAAGTGGATTACAAACGCCCGTTACACGTGCGCGGAGAGCAAACCTTGCAAGTAAGCGTATTTGTGCCGGAAATTGCGTCCTTAACCGTCAAAAATAAAGGCAGTATTGCCATCTTGGGTGAATTTAAAGCCGCCGATTTGGTGCTAAATGCCATGGACGAGGGTTCTATTGAGGCCGATATGCTCCATGCCAACCAAGTGCGTATCCAGGCTATGAATAAAGCAGAAGTGGATTTGGAACATCTCAAAGCCAAACACGTAGAAGCCGCCGCGTTCCACAAGGCGGATATTGAACTGTCCGGCTCGGCCGAGAAAGCCGTTCTCACCAATAACGGTTCGGGCGATATAGATGCCAAAGATTTCCGCGTGAACGATATGCACGCCAAAAACCACGCCAGTGGGGACATAGAAGTATTTGCGATGAAAAATCTGCACGCCGCCGCCCATGGGCACGGGCTGATTGAATACCACGGTGCCCCCGTAATTACCCGCGAGGGAAACGCTAAAAAAATCCGTGCCGCATTTGACGATTAATTACATCTAACCCAAAATCGGGCCCCCGCACGGGGGCCTTTCTTGCTATAATAAAGGCATGAAAAAATTATTGCTCTTAGTATTGGCTGTTATTTTGCTCGGCGTTTTAGTGGTGGTGTACCTGCCCGTTACGCCTAATGAGCCCGCCCCCTTGGTAGGGGCCGACCGCGACGTGCACGGTTGTATTGCCTCTGCGGGCTATACTTATAGCCAAGTGCGCGGTGGGTGTATCCGCTTATGGGAAGAAGGAACCGCGCTGGAACCTATAGGCGCAGAGGTAGATGGCCCCACATTAGCGGCCTACGTAGTGCAGGGGGAAGACGGAACTCAAGCCGAAGTATTTTTGCCTGGCTTTGCACAAGGGTTGGTAATGAACCGTGTGGAAAATGCCTCCGTGCCCACCTGGTCTGCCCCCGGCAACTGGGTGCTGACCTATGACCCAGACGAAGGGTGGAAGTTATCCCAGTACGGGCAGTTAGTTTATGCCAGTAAGGCACAGTAGTCGTACAGCCTGTATAAAAATAGTGTTCTTCCCCAAACACTGGGCAAAACTCATAGTAGGCTGATTTTTCAAAGATGGACGGTGCGGATACTAATTTGGAAGCGTAAATGCGGTTTTTTTCCCCGTGGAGGTTCCTCCAAAAATCTTAGCACAATAATCTCCATTATTTTTGTTAAATACAACGCCATCCCCATCTCTCTCAATGCACAATATTTGATGCAAAGGGTCTGGTGTGGCATCGTATGTATTTTTATGCCAAATCACAAACCCGCCTCCTTTATAAGGGCCACTTATCCGTCCCATGGAAACACGATGCATTGTTTTGTAGCCGGACCCCCAATTGTACAACTGTAAAGACCATTCTCCATTGGACCGGGCATCTGTTGACCCAGTATTTACCCATCTCGTGGATCCATTCCAAGGGATATCTACATCTAGTTGATTAAATTTTGTTGCATATTCGCCATTTGCTAAAAAATAAGCTTCGTTCGCGTGATATACTGCCTTAAGCAAAGGGAGTACTGCCTTAGCTTTTGATTTTTCTATTGCTTTTTGGTATTGAGGCACCGCTATAGCGGCCAAAATACCAATAATAAGTACTACTACTAACAACTCAATCAGGGTAAACCCCTGTTCTGTTTTTTGCTTCATTTTTTTTCTCCTGGTTTAAAGTCAATTTGGCCCACTTTTTCCCTACAAAAAACGGCTACTATCCCGAAGGTCCAGAGAGTACCCTCAACATAATAACCGTAACCTGTTCCCTTTTGGAAACAAGCATTAAGCACAACAAACTGTACGGGTTCATTGTGCCTACTACCGGCTATTTTTGACTCTCTGGATACTTGTAAGTAACCCGTATTCTGCATACGGTTCAAAAACAGACTAAATTGTATTACCATTATACAAAAACTAGCAGAAATTGACACTTGTATTGGCAAATTGGTATAATAACTTGTCCCCAAAAGGGACAATTTTTTGCAAAGAAAAACTAAATGGCTAGATTTGATAGAAAAAGAGAATACAAAAAAGATCTCTACCCACGCAACCATAACATCCGCGCCAGCGAAGTGCGCGTGATTGACAACGACGGCACTATGCTTGGCGTATTGCCCGTAGCGCAGGCCATTGGCCTGGCAAAAGAAAGAGGATTTGACTTGGTGGAAATTTCCCCCAATGCCAACCCGCCCGTGTGCAAAATTTTAGACTATAATAAATACGTCTATGAACAGGGCAAAAAAGCCAGCGAAGCCAAAAAGAAACAGGCCAAAGTAACTATGAAAGAGTTGCGTATCAAATCGCACATTGCCGAGCACGATTTAGAAGTACGTATGCGCCAGATTGAGGAGTTCTTGCGCAAAAAAAATCAAGTGCGCTTTGTAGTGGTGTTTCACGGACGTGAAAACCAACACAAAGACATTGGGATTGATATTTTAAACAATACCGCCAAACGCATGGCCGATATCGCCACGGTGGACGGTAAAATGCAATCTATGGGAAACCGGATGTTTTTAACATTCATTCCCAAATAACAAATTTTTAGGTCCTTTTTGTAGGGACTGCGTTCGGGGCGGACCGGCTCCTGCCGCAGGTAGCATAAATAAGGACTAATTAAACAAGAGGTATAAAAATGCCAAAATTAAAAAACCACAGTGGCGGCAAAAAGCGTTTCCGCAAAACCGCTACGGGTAAATTCACCCACAGAAAAGCCGGCAGAAAACACTTGCTAACGCCTGTTTCTGCCTCCCGCAAGCATGATATGCGCCAAACCGGCGTCATCACGCCTGAATCCAACAAAGGCAAAATCTTAGCCAAGTATTTGCCCATGGCCAAATAAGAGGTTGAAACATGAGAATTAAATTCAGCGTTGCCAGACACGCACGTAAGAAAAAAGTATTGAAAGCCGCCAGCGGTTACTATGGGGATAAATCCCGCCGCTTACGCATGGCTACCCAACAGTTGGGTAAATCCGGCGTACACGCGTATGTTGACCGCAAAGACAAAAAAACCACCTACCGCCAAATATGGATTACCCGCATTAACGCCGCGGTGCGTGAAGAAGGCTTGTCTTACTCTAAGTTTATTAACGGCTTAACCAAAGCGAACATCACGCTTAACCGCAAGATGCTTAGCGAAATGGCCATCAAAGACCCCGTGTCTTTTAAAGCCTTGGTAGAAACTGCCAAAAAAGCCGCATAAGCGTTTCTGTAAAGCAAGTATAAAAACCCCCGCCGAAAGGTGGGGGTTTTTGTAATATCCAGGCCATAAGGACAGTTTATTGAAGTCAGGTTTGTATTCGGCCCACAGAGGCAACTTATTTGTTTTTTCCAACCAGTTGGTAAAAAAGAGAACAATAGGCCGTATCTAGGTCGGATGGGTCTTGATCGTTTATCCTACAATTCCACTCCCATTTATTAGCACCTGTTAAGTAACGCTCAAAATCAAAATACACATTCTCATGAGAAGGATTGTGTACTACAATGCCATAATACCCTCCGGATGAACTTTCCCATCCTGCACTAATCTGCCAATTTTTTGTTGTTGTAGGTACGGTTAATGCCAAATCATCTGCAGAGAACTCAAGATATTCTTGTGAAGGAGTTCCGTGTTCCAAGTCCCATGCATCCACTGCAGTAGCCAGAGATTTTGCCAACGTAATCGCTTCCAGCATCTTTGCTTTTTCCGCAGCCTTATTATATTGTGGCAACGCTACCGCCGCTAAAATACCAATGATGAGCACCACAACTAATAGTTCTATTAAAGTAAAACCTTTTCTAGAACGAGCCCCAAAAGGTTCCGGGGAACAACTCTTTTTAGTCATATATTTCATTTTTATTCTCCTCTTCATTTAATTTCACAATTTATCTGTCTTGGAATTGTATGCAAAAACGGCTATTGCTTTTGAGCCAATCTCAGTGAACCCAAATAAACAACAGCCGTAGCCTATCGCAAAACGATAAACGTTCGGCACAACACAGCAGGCTTGCAATTCCGTTTGTGTTATGCCTATATGCAGTTGTTTTTGGACTGAGATTGTGCCACATTACTGTAGCGTTGCGTTTCTTAAACGCTTCCAAAAACAGATCAAATTGTACCTATAGTATAATAAAAAAATGCCGTAAAAACCAGTTTTTTGGGGGTGGACCTTTTTCCACATACATAGAGGATGGTTTTTAAGGGCTTGCACCTTTTTTGCTTTTTTAGTATATTAAGGTTAGTTATTACTTCTTGCTTTTGCTTCCAATCCAACTTGTAGGAGAGTTACATGAAAAAAACCAATCACGCGTTGGTGGCCGTGCTTTTATTTGTAACCACGGGGGCCTTCGCACAAGGGTGGTTGTTCACTGAGATTGACGGGGAAGAAACCTTTTTTACCCCTGCCAAGCACGAACAACGCATCCAAAACCGCCGCGCCGCCGCGTTGGAAAACACGCAGTGTGCGCTGGAAAGAACCTGGTCTGATGCTAAACATCTGGCTAATCATATCGGGTTAGATATAGGGATAGACGTATCTTATTTGGCCCAACGCTCGGCCCCGGGTGGCAAACAAACGGCCGTACAGGGTGTGTATTACCCGTATTTAACGTGGAATTTATTTAAAAATGCGGCCCTGGGTTCGGGGCAATTAAACGTAAACTACACGCTGGTGCGTTATTGGGGGGAACAGGCCGCCACTTTGCAAGGCCGTTCTTTGCAGGCTGTGGCGTTTAATGATTACGCGGCCAACCAGGAATTTTTCTCCCAATTTTCCTATACGCACACGTTGCCGGGTTCCTTACACTGGCTTAGCGTTACCATGGGGCAATTTCCGCTTTATAACTTTGACGGAACTACCTATATGGACAACCAGCAAACCGCGCTCATGAATTATGCCCTTTCCCAAAATGCCAGTGCGGCCTATCCTACGGCTTCGTTTGGCGGCTATGTGCAAGCCCAAACGAAAGATTTTACCTTAGCCGCCGGGTATCAGGATGCTACCAATGTAACGGGCGAGCATATTGAACTGGGCGATGCCTTTAGCGGCAAATATACCGGATTCGGGTATGCGGCCTGGACCCCTACGTTTGAACTGGGGGCCGGCCAATACAGTTTCTTGTATTATTACCAACCCGCCGTGGAAAAACAGCCCGAATATACCAATGGGTGGAGCGTAAATGCCCAACAAAATATGGGAGAAGATTTTGCCTTATTTGCCCGTGCCAATGGTTCTACCGGGGGTGTAACGGGGGTAAAAAATTCATACGCGCTGGGTGGTGCCTTGTTAAATCCGCTTAAACGCAATAGCCAAGATGCTATTATTCTGGGGCTGGCCTATAACCGCTTGAGTGAAAAAGGCCAAGGCTATCCCGCCTATATGCGTAGCAGTGAAATGGCGGTGGAATTGGCTTGGGTATGGGGCATTGGCAAACTGGTTACAATCACGCCGGACGTGCAATTCTACCCACGTGCCGGGCTTAATAATGACAAACAATTTGCAACGGTGGTTGGCTTACGCACTACCGTACAATTATAAACAAGGAGATTCACATGGAAAATAACGAACTTGTATTAGGTACACGCTACCCTACGTTAGCGTTTATTTCCGGCGGGGCCGGCCAAGCGGCCGATGGCATCCCGCCCCAGCCGTTTGAAACATTCTGCTATGACTCAGCCTTGTTGCAAGCCAAGGTAGAAAATTTCAACATTGTGCCTTATACCTCGGTACTGCCTAAAGAATTGTACGGCAACATTGTGCCGGTGGACCGAGTAACCCAACACTTTAAACACGGGGCCGTGCTGGAAGTAATTATGGCCGGTAACGGGGCCCGCATTGAAGACCACAAAGCCATTGCTACCGGGGTGGGTGTATGCTGGGGGAAAGACAAGAAAGGCAATTTAATCGGCGGTTGGGCCGCAGAATATGTGGAATATTTTGATACCCCCATTGATGATGAAATTGCCGAGGGACACGCGCACATGTGGCTCAATAAATCATTAAAGCACGAATTGGAAATCCGCGGTGTAGAAAAACATAGCGAATTTCAAATTTGGCACAACTACATCAACATCACCCAACCGTTTGCCTATTGTTTAACGGTGATGGGGTTTTTGAACTTCAAATTTGCCGCTCCGGTCAATTTGAAAAAATAAGGACTTATTATGGGAAATAATACCAGTGCCAAGTTGGGCGTTATCGGCCTAGCCAGTATTGTGATTAGTTCCATGGTAGGGGGAGGGGTCTTTTCTCTCCCCCAAAACATGGCCGCCAGTGCCTCTGCCGCCGCTGTTTTATTAGCGTGGGTGATTACAGGGATTGGCATGTATTTTATTGCCAACACGTTTAGTGTGCTCTCGCGCGTCAAGCCGGATTTAACCGCCGGTATTTATATGTACGCGCGCGAAGGGTTTGGGCCTTATGCCGGGTTTACCATTGGATGGGGGTATTGGCTATGCCAAATTTTCGGTAACGTAGGCTATGCCGTGATTACCATGGACGCCCTGAACTATTTTTTCCCGCCACACTTTGCCGGGGGAAATAATTTGCTGTCCATTGTGTGTGGTTCGGTTCTCATCTGGGGGTTTAACTTTATTGTGTTGCGCGGGGTAAAGCAAGCCACTGTGTTAAACTTGATTGGTACGGTGGGCAAATTAGTGCCGCTTTTGCTATTCTGTTTGATTTTGCTTTTTTCCTTCCATGCTGATAAATTTGACTATAACTTTTTAGGCAAATTGGCGGAAAATGGGCACAAGTTAGGCGGCCTGGGCACACAATTAAAAAGCACCATGCTAGTTACACTTTGGTCGTTTATTGGGATTGAAGGGGCCGTGGTGCTTTCCAACCGGGCCAAAAGCCAGTCAGCCGTCAGCCGGGCAACATTACTGGGGTTCTTGGGGTGTTTGGTCATTTACATGGGGCTATCGGTCCTACCGTTTGGGTTTTTAACGCAGGCACAAATTGCCGCCGTGGCCAACCCTTCCACTGCGGGCGTACTTGAAAAAGTAGTAGGCCCCTGGGGCGCGGTATTTATGAACTGCGGGTTGTTAATTGCGGTGCTATCTTCGTGGCTTGCGTGGACCATGATTACAGCAGAAATTCCCGCCGCCGCGGCCGAAAACGGAACCTTCCCCAAAGCCTTTGCGCACCAAAATAAAGCGGGCGCGCCGGATGTGTCTTTGTGGGTAACCAGTGCGGCCATGCAGATAGCCATTTTAATGGTGTATTTTTCCAACAATGCATGGAATACCATGCTTTCTATTACTGGGGTAATGGTGTTGCCTGCTTATTTGGCAAGCACACTGTATTTGTGGAAACTGGTAGAAGACGGAGACTTTGCCAAACTCTCCAAAACCGGGCGTGCGGCCGCACTCGCCACCTCTGTGCTGGGCACGGTGTTTGCGCTGTGGCTGGTGTACGCGGCGGGCTTAAAATACTTGTTTCTGGCGGCCATTTTTCTGGCGTTGGGAATCCCGGTATTTATGTGGGCCCGCAAGCAAAAGCACGACGGCAAACCTGTGTTTGCCGGTGCTGAAAAAGCCGCTGTAACGTTATTGGTATTAGTGGCGTTAGCGGCCATTTATGCCTTTAGCCGCGGACTACTGAAAATATAGTTGTCCTACAAGTTAGGAATGAAATCCGCCCGGCCTTTTTATAGGCCGGGCGGGTTTTTGGTTATTGATATTTCCAATTTACTACACTATGATATGATTTTTGGGTGGTATCGTTTGTGTCAATTTTACAAACTTGACTAGCGGTATCACTTAAGTCCATTGCAGGTGAAAAAACTTGGCAGTATCTTTGGTTTGCATAAGAAGGATTATGAGATAAATTAACTTGATACTGTATATTCGTTTGAAAATTTCTGCACTGGGCTTTTCCTTCAGAACCAGTTTCACAATATCCCCAATCGTAAAAATAAGCGCTATCGCGGCTTTTGTCCGGGTCTTTTCCGCTGGGCATATCTATATCTAAATCTTCTATTTTACTTGCATAATTTCCATTGGCTAAATAATAGACTTCTTGTGCTTTGGCTAAAGCATCTGTTAAATGCTTTAGAGTTGCCAAACGGCTCTTATATACCGCCCTTTGGTATTGCGGCAGTGCCACCGCCGCCAATATGCCAATGATTAACACGACAACTAACAACTCAATAAGCGTAAAACCCCGCCGGGTATTTTTTACTGTCATACGTTTACCTCATTTCTGTTAATTTCAATTCTCTCCGCCCGGGAAAAACGTATGCAAAAACGGCCGCCATATTAAGTACCTTAGAAGACCCAATACTACAGCCGCGGTTTTTCATCTATGACGAAAAACACTCGGTACAAAATAATGAGTTCGCGAAAAAACATCATTTTGTACCTTAAAACGACTGCTTTTGGCTTCTAAGGTAGCACTTAAATTCCGTGCTCTGCGTATTCTGCGTACGCTTCCAAAAACAGATTAAATTGTACTGATAGTATAATAAAAATTTTCGCTAAATACCAGAAAAACATTAGGGCCGGTATAAAAAGGAAAGTAACAGGTTTTTTTGGTGGTCGCGCCGCCAGGAAAAAAAGTTTTCTCTGTCTCCACAGGTGCAATAATAGGGGGCATGAATGGCACGTTTGTCTATCCCGGCTGTTTGTAACTGGCAAATAATAGCCGCAGTTAAATCTACAAATAATTTGCCGTTTCTAAGGTGCACGCAATCCGGCTCAAATTGGTCGGCCACATCTGGTTGCACTTCAAAACAACAGGCTTGTATATGCGGCCCCAGCCAGGCCTGCATCTGCGCCCCGGGGGCAGATACTCCCAATGCACGGGCCGCTTTTGCGGCCAGCCCTTTTACCACCCCGCGCCAACCGCAATGGGCCAACGCGGCTTGTTGTCCATCGGCACTCCAAATAAAAACAGGTACACAATCCGCCGTTACCACCGTACACCCCCACCCGGCCGGGAAGGGGGCCAACAACCAACCATCGGCATCGGCCAAAGGGGCGGAAGCCTGTTTGCGGGCCTCGGATTCCCGGTGAATGCTAATCAGTTCATCTCCATGTACCTGGTGCAAATGCAACATGTGTTTCGGCGGCAAGCCCAGTTCTTCAAACACAGCCGTTTGGTTGGCAGGATCGCGCATGTTACCGCTATGGCGGGAAACCGTACCGCCAATCAGGCCACACCTGAGTAAGCGTTTATCGGTATAGATTTTCATGAATTTAATTTTTTTAAAATGGCACGTTTGGTAGGGGTACCCAGCAACCTACAGGCCGAAGCAGTAAACTTTTGGGGGGCATCACTGGCATACAGGGTAATGCGGCCCCGCCCACTACCGGCGGCTAAGCCGCGTGCATGTAAGAATGCTTGGGCGGCGGCGGCCAGTGTATCGGCCGAATCCACCAGGGCCACCCGCGGGCCCAACACACGCCCGATTACGTCCTTTAAAATGGGGTAATGCGTGCACCCCAAAATAACGGTGTCAGCCCCGCTTTGCTTGACGGGGACCAAATATTCCCGGGCAATTAAGGCAGCGGCAGGTTTATCCGCAAAGCCTTCTTCTGCCAGCGGCACAAACAACGGGCATGCTTGCTGGAACACCCGGGCTTGCGCGTTTTGTTTGGCAATGGCTTTTACGTACGCCCGGCTTTGCACAGTACCTTGTGTACCCAATACGGCAATATGGTTGTTGCGGGTGGTTTGCAAGGCCCGGCGGGCCCCGGGCTCAATGACCCCCATAACCGGCACACGCAACTCTTTGCGTAAAGCAGTTAACGCCTGTGCAGACGCCGTGTTGCACGCCACTACAATCAGTTTTACATCTTGCGCGGCTAAAAATTGGGCCACAGCCAGGGAAAGGCGCGTAACGGCCTCTTTGGATTTGCCGCCGTAAGGAACGTTGGCCGTATCACCAAAATAAATCAAATCTTCGTGCGGCAAGGTGCGGTGCAAGGCTTTTAAAATGGTCAGCCCGCCAATACCGGAATCAAAGACACCAATCGGTTTTCGGTTCATAGTATTATTATAGTAATTTGCAAAAGGGCGGACAAACGGCTTTCTATGTGCTACAATAGTAATATGAAATTTTTTCTCGTATTATATGTAATATTGGGCAGTATGGGGTTGCAGGCTGCACCCGCACCGCAAGCCCCCTTACTGGTAGGTGGAAATTTTTCTACCCAAGCCACTGCAACTGGCAACGTACACGCGTTTGACCAGGCCACCCGGGATAATGAAGTGGCCACCCTGCAAGAGAAATTACGCGGGGAACAATATGAAGATGTGGTAAAACGCATCAATTATTTAATGGCCCACAACTGGGTGGACGACCGGTTTTATTTACTTTTGGCCATTGCTTTTGACGGCTTGAAAAATTACGAAGATGTCATCTACACTGCCGGGCAGGCCATTGTAGTGGCCCCGCAAGATGCACGCGCTTATATCTTACGCGCGGGGGCATACCTCAACCAAAAAAATTACGAGCGTGCCCAACTGGATATAGATACGGCCTTGAAACTAAATTCATCGTCGCGCCTGGCCCATAAAATTAAAAAAGAATTAGATGAGAAATTGGCCAAAGAACGCGGTGTAAAAACACCCAAACCGGCCCCGGCCAGGTCCATTCCCAGTTGGCTAATTATTTACAGCGGGGTTCTTGTGCTGGGTATCTTCTTGTTTATTTATTTTAGATACGAAGATTTATTCCGCCGTAAAAAAACATCTTTTTCGCGCAAAGAGTCTGAAATTAGAGACCAGTATGACTTCATCCGCCAAATTGGCGAAGGCGGTATGGGCAAAGTATATGAAGCGTACGACAAAACCCTCAAACGCAAAGTGGCCATTAAACGCGTGCGCCCTGAACTGGTACGCAGTGCCTACGTGCGCGAGCAGTTTTTGTCAGAAGCACGTATGGTGGCCTTGTTGCGCCACCCGTATATCGTGGAAATTTATACGGTTATTGAGTCTGAAAATTCATTATATTTAGTATTTGAATACGTGGACGGCCAATCCCTGGAAACACGGTTGGATATTGACGGACGGATACCGTTCTCGCAGGCTAAGGCTTTATTTAAATGTGTGTGCGAAGGGTTAAAATATGCCCACGCACAAGATATTATCCATTGCGATTTAAAACCCGGCAACATCATGATTTTGGATAACAACACGGCCAAGGTCATGGATTTTGGCGTGGCCAAAAAAATAGACAACCAAACCGGGGCACGTACCGTGGCAGGAACGCCCGCTTATATGGCTCCCGAACAACAACGCGGTTTTATGCGTAAACAGTCTGACGTGTATTCCCTGGCACTTTGCTTGTACGAGGCACTGGTGGGGCAAGTACCCTGGACGGTAAAAGGCTTTGATATTGCTAAAAAGAAAATAGTGCCGGCCTCTAAACTGGCCCCGCATGTACCACCGGCGGTGGATAGCATCTTGGAAGATGCTTTAAAAGAGGACCCCAAAGAGCGTATCCAATCGGTAGAAGAATTTTGGCGGCGGCTCAGTGCCATTGAACCTTTGGCAGATGATTCGCCGGAAATAACACATTATTAAAATGTAGACATATACACCACAGGAGGAAGGGTAGTACCCCCGCGCCAAGCGTACATATAACAATTTAACTGTTTTTGAAACTGTACTGTTAGGGGTACAGGTTAGTTGAAAAATCAACTTTCCAAGACGTCAAAAATAGCCATAATAAGCACAAGATAATGGGCCTTATAACCCCGTTGTTTTGTGCTGAATGTTTGCCGTTTGAAAAAACGGCAGATTACGGCTGTTATATTAAGTCAACGTCTTGGAGGCTCGGTATAATAAGCCGTTTTTTTATGCCGGGCCCGGGAAATAAAAAAGAAGGAATAATTATGAAAAATAGAAATGGAAACAAAGCAATAAAAAATAGTTGTCATGCCAAACTTGATTTGGCATCTTCTACGCATGCCGTTATGAAACAACAAACGTTGAAGATCCTGAATCAAGTTCAGGATGACAATATAGACCAAACGGCCCTTGGTTTTACCCTTATTGAGCTACTAGTTGTGGTCCTTATCATTGGCATTTTAGCGGCCGTTGCCGTACCACAATATCAAAAAGCCGTAGAAAAGAGCAGGATTACTGAAGCAATTACAGTATTAAATAGCCTTAAAAAGGCCTATCAATTATGTGTATTAGAATATGGGGAAAATGCTGATGAATGTGGAAATAATGAAAATGGTTTCTTCTCACATATTTCTATTGATATGCCGGGAGAAAAAAATACCGAAGATTGCGATTCTGTAGAAGGATGTTTTCAAACTCAAAATTGGCTATTTGATTTTGATGGAGGTGCTTTCATGGCCATAAATCCCAAATATCAAATTGGATTTAATCTTCCTAATGGTAATTTAAGTTGCAGTCCTTCAACTTATAATTCTGGTTCATGTGATTTTTTGTGTAAAATTGTGGGGGATAATACTTATTGTTTTTTTGAATAATACAAGAAAACAAATATCATATTTGTTCCAACTAAAATCCCCGGATACAAGCCCGGGGAATATTTTTAAAATTTGACCAAAAGGAATCCGCACAATAAAAAAGCGCAGGGCAATTTCAAAATAATTTAGTGCAAGCACGGGGTAGAATAGCCAGTACCCTGATTTGTCAGATTCGTATTTAGTTTGCGAGGAAAAGTTGGGAGACGGGTGAGTTTTCAAATTTGAGATGATAAGCCGCCGGATGTGGACCCGTGGCGTAAAATTGTTGTCGTCCGCAACATCACCGGGTAAAATTGTCGGTAGGCTGATTTGGCAGATTTAAGCCGTATTTGCGGGGCTAGTTGCCCGAAGTTGTACTGATAGGTACTGCGAGTGGCAAGGGACCGCAAAGACGGCTAAATATGACAAATTGTTGCCCGGGAAACGAGTAGGGCGGTAAATACTTTACGTGTTTCCCGCCCTACCGTTAAAACTGCAACATTACAAGGGTGTTGTTATAGTACCAGCGTATCTTCCATGTCCGGACCCGTGGAGATTAACGCAATCTTCGGGTGCGGATAGGTAGTATCACTGAGTTTTTGCAGGTCTGCCAAAAAGGCTTTGGCCTGGGCAGTAAAATCGCGTGCGTTTTTCACGCAATCGTTGCCTTCAAACATATCTATATGCGTAATGGCAATTTTGGTGCAGTTGTTAATCATAATCGCACGCGCGGCAGACTTCCACTCAAACTCGCCCACGCGGCGCAAACGTTTACTGACACTGCCAATTTCGTGCCCTTTGGTGTGGTAAATTTCCAATTCTTTTTCGTCAAAGAGTTCTTTTTCCAACGGGCCGGGGCCTACACGCGTGATGTAAGGTTTAAACACTACGTACACGTCCCGTACGGACTTGGGACCGAGCCCGGCCTCACCCAAGAAAGTGCTGGCTGTGGTATCGCGCGAGGTTACAAACGGATATTCCCCGTGCAACAGGGAAAGTTTAATCCCTTGCGTACCTTCCAGTAAAATATGCCCGCCTTTATCAAGGCAGCTGTTTAACAGTTCGGGCACGTCTTGGATAAACTCTTTGAGGAGCGGTTCATCCTTGGCAAATTTAATATCGCGCCGTTCAATGCGTTCTTTGACGGCTTGACCCAGCCCCGTGCCTACACTGCCAATTTTATTCATAAAGTGTGCGGCTCCGCGTTCGGCGGCGGTTTGCTCGTCGGTAATGAGCACAGCATAAGGGTCAATAATCAGGCGGTTCTGCGTACCTGTTTTTTTTACTTCATCCAGCAACCATTCGGTTTTTGTGTAGGCTCCTGCGCCCAGCACCAGTTTGGTTTTTGGGTTCAAAAACCCGGAAGGGATATTTTTGAGTGTGTAGGAAACACCGTTTTGCACCACGGTGTGGCCCGCATTGGGACCGCCCACACGCACGCAATAGTCGTAATTGCCTTTATAAGAAAGATAGGCCGCAATTTTGCCTTTGCCTTCATCGCCGGCTTGTCCGCCACATACTAAATCAATCATGGTTATCCTCCGCAAGTTGGGGCGCAAGGCCCACGTAAGTTGTTACATCTAACATGTGCAGTTGCATTTTAACAGGTGCAGGCACATTTAGTCCGTCTATAAAATCGGTTAATGCGGCGGCAGTTAGGGTGCGGCCGCGGGTAAAATCACGCAAAAGTTCGTAGGCGTTTTCACACCCCTGTGCACGCAAAATAGTTTGAATGGCCTCGGCCAATATTTCGGGGTGTGCCAGCAATTCGCCGCGGGCCGCTTGCCGGTCAAACGCAATTTTGCCCAGTCCTTTCAGTAGCGACTCATACGCCACCAGCGCATGCCCAAACGCCACCGGCATATTGCGAAGAACGGTAGAGTCCGACAGGTCCCGCTGTAAGCGCGAAACGGGCAATTTGTTAGATAAAAAATCCAGCAGTGCACTAGCCAGTTGCAAGTTTCCTTCGGCATTTTCAAAATCAATGGGATTCACTTTTTGCGGCATGGTGGATGAGCCTACCTCGCCTTTAACTGCCTGTTGTTTAACCAGCCCGGCAGAAATATAGTGCCACATATCGCGGCTAAAATCGGTTAAAATCACGTGAATGCGGCGCAAGTTATCAAACAGTTCGGCGTACGAGTCACGGTTATCTACTTGGGTAGTAAGCGGGCTTAAGAAAAGTTTTAGTTTGCGCCCTTTGTTAAGCATGTTGATTACTTGGCGCGCGGCGCGCGGCCAATTTACGGCCGGATATGCTGCCATGTGAGCGTTAAAATTTCCTACCGCGCCCGAAAACTTGCACGAAATTTGCCGCTGTTTAAGCGCACGGATTTGGCGCGTAAGGCGGGTTTCATATACGCGGATTTCCTTGCCAAATGTAGTAGGAACGGCGGGTTGGCCATGGGTGCGGGCCAGTAAAACGGAGCGGGCCTCTTTTTGGGCTAATTTGCGTAAGGCTTTTTGCAATTTTTCAAGCACCGGGAGTAACGCTTTTTCCACGCCCTCACTCAGTAAAAGGGCATAAGAAACGCTATTGATATCTTCGCTCGTCAGTGCAAAATGAATGAGCGGCAAACGGTCTTTGAGCGTGGTTTTTTCTAGTTTGAGGCGCAGGAAATACTCCACGGCTTTCACATCGTGCCGGGTAGCGGGGAGGTGTTTATAACCTTGTGTTTCAATTTGGCGAATAAGAGAAACGTCTTGCGCGGATAAATTGCACAAATTAGTTAAAATTTTTTGCTCGGCCGCAGTTAATTTTTTAACGCCGGGTAGTTTGAGCCCGCACAAAACGCTTAGCCACGTAAGTTCCACCCGTACGCGGGAAGAAAGCAGGGTATCTTCGCCCATTACAGCGGATAAAACGGCCACTTGGCTGGCGTAACGCCCGTCCAGCGGGCTAAGGATGTAAGTCATACTTTTATTGTAGCAATTTGTTATAATAAAGTATATTTTTAAGATAGGAGGCTTTTTGCCCGCGCCAAGAGGCGCACAAACTACAATCGTTTTTGCTGTTTTTGAAGCCATACAAGAGGTATGGCGTGTATGTAAAAAATACGCGAACGAGTCAAGAACCCCCAGTGGAACTGGGGGCCTTGAACAGGAGGGACATAGTCCCTACTAATACTGCTTACGCATCAAATGCGTTTCTTCTATTACTTACTAAACGGTAGTTTTGCATCCT
>JAZUSQ010000042.1:0-13786 GCA_045606825.1 Elusimicrobiaceae bacterium | reverse complement strand
GTCGTTCGGTTCATAAACAAGTATAAAATTCAAAAACCCTACTGACGTAGGGTTTTAAAATTTTGGACGTGATCGGGATCGAACCGACGACCTCCTCCTTGCGAACTACGTAAGCCAAAAAGCGCCTACGGGTCGCAACTTCGTCGGTCGTTCGGTTTGTAAACAAGTATAAAATTCAAAAACCCTACTGACGTAGGGTTTTAAAATTTTGGACGTGATCGGGATCGAACCGACGACCTCCTCGTTGCGAACGAGGCGCTCTCCCAGCTGAGCTACACGCCCGATAAAACGGTTCAAATTACTACTTTCTTATTATAGCATATCTGTTTTGAAAATTAAATTGTTATTTTGCAAAAATAAGTCATTATTGCCTTTCATTTTTAAAAGCCTTGACGCGTTTTTTTTTTTTGGTAAATTTGAGGTGTAGTAAACGAAAATCTTATATAAATGGAGGTGTACGTAGTATGAATAAAAATAGAAAGAAAGGCTGTTTTTGCTTAAAAGGTGGGTTTACGCTTATTGAATTATTGGTTGTTGTGCTGATTATTGGTATATTGGCCGCAGTAGCGTTGCCGCAATACAATAAGGCGGTGGTAAAGGCCCGCAAAGCCGAGGCGCGGATGATGCTGAACACTATTCTCAAAAGTTATCAAGCATGTGCGTTACAGTATGGGCAGGATGCAGAAGAATGTTTGCTTCATGGAAGTACCGGGCTTGCCGCCCACACAGATATTGACTGGGGGCCTGGTACATTTAAGGAAGAAAAATGTCGCGATAATGGTTGGACAGAGAGAGGGTGTTTTGTTACAAAACATTGGTATTATTATATGTCTGATGGTTTTGACGGATTTCTGAGTGCAGAGAGTGTAGAAGATGACCCCGACTATCCGGGTGAACCTCGCCATGCGATAAACTTGTGGCTAGAGGATGGTTCGCTCGAATCTGAATATTAACTGTGTGCTAGTTTAACTGGAAAAATTACGTTAATTCATCACATACGCCGTGTCTTCGCCAAGGGTTATTTCTCCGTTGGGTTTGGCACGGCTTTTACAAACGCGCGTGCCGAGTATATTTTGGGGTACACAGGCCAACTCTCTAAAGTTATTTACCGTTACAATCTTGTATTGTGCGGCGGCGTTTGCGTTGCGGGTAAATTCTATCTCGTAGCAAGGCACATCTTCGGCCCCGCCCGTGCGGCAGATAATTTGACCGGTAAAATTTTTAAGCCCCGCGTTTTGCAAACGCGCGTTGTGGGTGGCCAGTTCTTCGTCCGTAAATTTTTTGCCAATGGCAAAGTTCTTTTGCGACCCCCAAAACACTTTTAATTCCACCATGCGCGCACTTTCCACCACGTTAAAATATTGCGGCACGGCTATGGCCGTTAGCACGCCGATAATTAGTACTACTACTAGCAGTTCAATAAGGGTATATCCGTATTTCATGGGTTTGTTTCCTCTATATAGCGGGCCACTAGGGCGCGGATTTCCTCGGGTTTTAGTGGCAACCCCAAGGACCACGCGGCCTCGTGCAAAATATCGCTTACCAATTGCGTCAGGCCGGTTTGTAAATCTGTATGAAAGATATTGCGGTCCAGGCGCAGGTAATCTTCCAATACGGTGGCTTGCTTGGCCCCACACAAGGCCCGCTTGCCGCGCGTGTTGGAAATTTTGAAACGGAATTGCAACAAGCCGGCAAAGGAAATTTTATCCAAAAACCGCCGGGCCGTTAAAAAGAATAATACTAAATTTTGCCCCAGCGTTTCTATGTGTACACTTTGCGAGACATGCCCGTTTACCAATTCATCCCGTGAGATAATTTGCTTGTTCATCAGTAATCCATACGCGTTAAACTCCGTCATTTTGTATAGCCCGCGCTCGTTAGAAATAACGGCAATGCCGTCTTGCACGGGTTTTAAGGGATAATCCGGGTTGGCCATTACGCCGTACGGCGCGCGGGTGGCACAGGTTTCTATTACAGAAGGCAGTTGGGTGTATGCAATGAGGGCCTCCTGCGGGTAAAGCGGCAATACGGAAAGCGTGCTTACGCTTTCGCCCTGGGCGGAAACGGTACACGTTTTGAGGTAATTTTCAAAGTGGCTTTCGGCCTTGTCATACAAAATATGGCGTAACCGTTCGGACTTTTGGCGGTGGTCTAACAGCCAGGGGAGTTTATCCGGGTGGACGATAGCCTCCGGCCGGGAGGACTGCCCCGTGCGTACATACGCCCGCTTGGATTTGCCCACCAGGTGCGGGGTTAAATTACTTTGGGGAATGTCAATCACTACAAACATACGGTCCCCGCGTTTGTTTAGGCAGATGTTTACATCCACAAATACCACCGGGTCAATGTAGGTTTGAATGATGTCTTCAATGCTGTTGCGTACTTTTTCATGATAGGCAATGCCGTTAAAAGGGGGGGCGGGTTTGTCGTTTTTATCGTCCTGTACGCCCACCAAAATGGTGCCGCCCATAGCGTTGGCAAACGAGGCAATGGTCTTGGCGAATTTTTCGTGGTTTTTAGGGAGCATATATTTGTAGTCTAACTGTTTGTTTTCAGGCAGCCCCCGTTTACAAAATGCCACCACATCTGCAAAAGTCAGTTCGTGCACCGGTTTATGAAAAAGCATACGTCCCCCTGTAAAAAATCTCTTATATTTATTATAATGTTTTAAACTTGTTTATCAAGGTGTGTTATGAAGAAAACCATTTACAATTTATCTTTTAACCAAACGCTTACGTACCAAATTGACGGCCTGACCTATGTATGGCTACGCGTACCGGGCGGGTGGAATTTAACCGTGATAAACGACAAGAGTTTAAGCAATTCCTTTATCCCGCAAAGTAACGAGTTTAAAGAAACCTTGCGTGAACTGGAAAACAAAGCCACCGACGTGGTGGGCAAACGGTTGCTTAAACCGGGGAAGAAAAAAGCCGTATGAACCCAACCCCCATGCAGGTGCTGGCGCACCGGATGACTGACAAACTGATTGAAACCGCCCCGCAAGCGGCGGCAGATGTATTGGCCCCGTTGGCCACGCACGAAATTTTACTGCTGGTAAAAGGCCTTAAAGCCCAGCGGCTGATTGCGCTGTTTAACTGTATGGCTAATGCAAAAGGGGCGGCCGTTTTGCGCCGGTTGCCGTTAAAACAGGCGGCCTATGTGCTGGCGCGTTTAGAGGTGCCCCAAGCCACCAACTTGTGGAAAGAATTTGCTACCCCATACCGGGAGAGTTTAAAAGAAAATTTATCCCCCGCGTTTGTAAAATTATTGCAATCGGCCGGTACGTTTGCCCCGCAAAGCGTGGGCAAAATGATGCAGACGGATGTGGTATCTGTGCACACGGAACAAAAAGTGGCCGAACTGGTGGCTAAGTTAAAAAATTTGCCGCGCACCAAACTGCCTGATGTGTGCGTAGTAACCGGGAAAAATGACGATTTTAAGGGCATCATCCGCACGGTGGAACTGGCCTTTTTTAACCCGGCTGCCGTGTGCGGCAGTGTGATGCACAAAGACGTAACTCCCCTGCACCCACAGCAGGATGTACCAGCGGCCCGTGCCGCGTTTGCCCAAGCGCAACTGACGGTGTTGCCCGTGGTGGATGAAGCCAATTTGGTGTTGGGGGTACTGGAAAAAAGTGCCGCTTTTACCGCGCCGGCTCCTAAAACAAGTTGGTGGCACAAATTGAAAGGATAGTTGGGGTTTTTATTTATTAAAACGCGTCAGCAAAAAACGCTTGACGCGTTTTTTTTTTTTGGTAAATTTGAGGTGTAGTAAACAGAAATCTTATATAAATAGAGGTGTACGCGGTATGAATAAAAATAGAAAGAAAGGTTGTTTTTGCTCAAAAGGTGGGTTTACACTCATTGAACTGTTAGTGGTGGTTCTTATTATTGGCATCTTGGCCGCGGTGGCGTTGCCAAAGTACCAAAAGGCCGTTGCTAAAGCCCAAGTGGTAGAGTATGAAACCCACTTAACCGCATTGGGGAAAGCCGCCGCGGCTTGCAAGTTAGCAAAGGGAGCACCATGCACCATAGATGAATTAGATATTGAGGTGCCGGAATGTAAATTCAACGCAAAAATGGCAAAAGGTGGATATATGACTCGGGTGTCAACTAGTTGTGAATACTCTATTAACGGTTCAGAAGTAAAAGTTGCTACCGTGCCAGCAGTCATGGGGGTGGCCTCCTTGTTTACTTATGTATATGAACCCACCATGATAAACAACATCACACTGAGTGGATTTTATTGCAAATTGGCATATGGAACTCGTTGTGATGTTGCTGCGGAAGCAGGGGGTTTTTCCTGCTCGGATTTAGGGTTTCCAATAGACACAACTGGCTCTGCTTCCTACTGTAGCCGCCCCTAAGAAAAGTACTAGTTCACTGAAGTGCCAGATTGTAGTAAAGCCCCAGAGGAACTGGGGTTTTTTATTTATTGATTCGCGCGGAAATTGCGCTCCGCAGGACTATTTCAAACGGTTGGCGGAGGCAAAGTGCTATCAGTAAAACAGGCGTTATTCCCGCGTCGTGCGGACGGCAAAATCGGGGAGGGAGGCTCATCAAGACTTTCGGGAATGACACCAATAAAAACGCCCCCGGATGAACCCGGGGACGTTTGCACAATCATAAATTTTACAACTTACTTTACTCTGCCGGCGGAACCGAATACGTTTTCGTTCTTTTCGGCATACATTTTAATCAGTTCCTCGCGGGCCGGGCCCAGGTATTTGCGCGGGTCAAATTCGCCGGGTTTGGTGGCAAAGATTTTGCGGATGGTGGCGGTCATTACTAAGCGGCCGTCCGAGTCCACGTTGATTTTGCACACGGCCGATTTTGCGGCTTTGCGCAGTTGTTCTTCCGGGATACCGGCGGTGTTGTCTAATTTGCCGCCGTATTCGTTAATTTGTTTAACGGCCCATTGCGGTACGGAAGAAGAACCGTGTAATACAATCGGGAAACCGGGCAAGCGTTTGGATACTTCTTCCAAAATATCAAAGCGCAGTTCGGGCAGTTTTTCGCCGGGTTTTACTTTAAATTTGTAAGCCCCGTGGCTGGTGCCGATAGAAATAGCCAAGGAATCTACCCCGGTGCGTTTTACAAAGTCTTCTACTTGGGCCGGGTCTGTATAGGTGTGGTGTTCGGCGGAAACTTCATCTTCAATACCGGCCAAAACGCCCAGTTCGCCTTCTACGGTTACGTCATGCGCGTGGGCATATTCCACTACTTTTTTGGTTAAGGCCACGTTTTCTTCGTACGGCAAGTGAGAGCCGTCAATCATCACGGACGAAAACCCATTGTCAATGCAGTCTTTGCACAGTTCAAAACTATCGCCGTGGTCCAAGTGCAAGCACAGCGGAACGGGTTTGCCCAGTTCGTTCATCATTTCCACGGCACCGCGGGCCATCCAGCGCAACAAGGTGGAGTTGGCATATTGGCGCGCACCTTTGGACACTTGCAAAATTACCGGGGAACCGGTTTGCACACAAGCGGTAACAATCGCATGGAGTTGTTCCATATTGTTGAAGTTATAAGCCGGAATGGCATAGCCGCCGGCCATGGCATCTTTGAACATTTGGCGGGTGTTTACCAAGCCAAGTTCTTTGTAAGAAACGGTCATGTGAGGCCTCCTAAAAAAATTAACTGCTATGAAATTATTTTACAATTTTTTGGGCGATTTGGGGTGCTTAACCTGTTAAAAACGTAAAATTCCCTACAATTACGCAGAAAACTCATAGGAACGAAGTAGAGTACATGATGTAGAAAAACACTTGCAAAAAATTGGGTTTTGGGTTATAATGTATCTGCCTTACGTACGCATAAGGAAATTTATGACCCTAAAACTCGATTTTTCTATTCTTAATACGCTCACCCAACTGCCCGGTATTTCCGGGCGGGAAAGCCAAGTACGCACCTATTTAACCCAACTTTTAACCCCGCACGCAGATCATATCCGCACCGATACCTTGGGCAATTTAATTGTGTCTAAGAAGGGAACGTCGGATAAGCACCTCTTGTTGTGTGCCCACATGGACGAAGTGGGCCTGATGGTTCATTTTGTGGACGAACGCGGTTTTTTGCGCTTTGTAACCGTGGGCGGGATTGACCCGCGCACGCTCCTGGCCCAGCGGGTGCGCGTGCAAACCAAAAACGGCCCGATTTTAGGTGTGATTGGCACCAAACCGGCCCATATCACCACCGAGGCCGAACGCGGCAAAGCCGTGCCGCTGAAAGATTTATTTATAGACGTGGGCCTGCCCGCCGAAACGGTTAAAACGCTTGTCCGCCCCGGCGACTACGCCGTGCTGGACCGCAGTTACGAAGAATTTGGCCAGGGCCTTATTTCAGCCAAAGCGTTAGATAACCGCGCCGGGGTGTTCATCCAGGCCGAGGTCTTACGCCACTTGCACAATCCGTTTTATCATATAGATGCTGTATTTACGGTGCAAGAAGAAGTAGGTGTACGCGGGGCCACTACGGCCGCGTATGGGTTTACGCCGGATGTCAGTTTGTGCCTGGATACTACGGGTGCGGCCGATATCCCGGGGGTAGCCCGCCAAGACCAATTAGTGCAAGTGGGCGGCGGGGTAGGCATTACCGCGCTGGATGCCCGCACCATTACGCCGGAACCGCTTTTTAAGGCGTTGTTGCAACGCTGTGAAGAACAGAGCATCCCGCACCAGGTAC
Source organism: Elusimicrobiaceae bacterium (assembly GCA_045606825.1). Taxonomy (GTDB): domain Bacteria; phylum Elusimicrobiota; class Elusimicrobia; order Elusimicrobiales; family Elusimicrobiaceae; genus Avelusimicrobium. Next base: position 7,103 of record JAZUSQ010000042.1, on the reverse strand, counting down.
GTATTGCCCAACGGGGCGGGAATGATGCCGGGGCGGTGCACCTGTCCAAAACAGGGGTAGCGTGTTGTGCGCTTTCACTGCCTACGCGCAATATTCATAGTAATGTGGAAATTTGTGCCAAGCAAGATATTGAGGCTATGGCCCGGCTTACATTAAGTTGTGCCCAGGAAGAAATTTGCTTTTAGGGGATGATATGAAACCGTTTACGTTAAACCAAAAACGTTCTGTGTATATTGATGTGGCGGATTATGTGGATAATCCTTCCTATAAAATAGCCCTCAATGAAGCGGCTGTACTGGAACGGTTGGATGTGGTATATCGTTGTTTGTGTGCCCTTTTGTATAATTTTGTGCCGTCGTCCGGGCATCCGGGGGGGAGTATTTCCAGCGGGCGGCTGGTTTCACATTTGATTTTTAAAAACCTGGTGTACCAGTTTTCTAATCCAAATGAGGATAGTGCCGATATTGTTTCCTACGCGGCCGGGCACAAAGCCCTGGGTATGTATGCCTTGTGGGCACTACGCAATGAATGTGTGCGTATTGGGGCCCCGGAATTGTTGCCCGCCAGTGAAACCCAGCAACTTCGTTTGGAAGATTTGCTGGGGTTCCGCCGCAACAAAGCCCAGCATACACCGCTATTTACCAAATTTCATGCCAAATCCCTGGGTGGCCACCCGGAACCCGGTACCCCGTTTGTGCGGGTATGTACGGGGGCCAGCGGGGTAGGCGTGGGCAGTTGCGTAGGCTTGGCGTTGGCCGCGGCAGATGCATACGGGCCTAATTGCCCCCAAGTACATATTATTGAAGGGGAAGGCGGTCTGACGGCCGGGCGCGTCAGTGAGGCCGTTTCTATAGCGGCTACGGCACAACTCAAAAATGCTATTTTTCATATAGACTGGAACCAGGCGTCTATTGAGTCCGAACAAGTAACCGCCGCCGACAACCGGCCCGGCGAATACGTACAGTGGACCCCGGCGGAACTGTTTTACGTGCACGATTGCAACGTGATCGAGGTTCCCAACGGGCATGATTTTACGCAAATTTATGCGGCCCAAAAACTGGCACAGCAAATGCCCAACCACCAACCTACGGCTATCATTTACCGCACGGTAAAAGGGTGGAAATACGGTTTAGAGGGGAAGGCCTCGCACGGTAGCGGGCATAAATTTTGCTCGGACGAATTTTATCAAACGCTGGCTGAATTTGAAAAAACATTCAATGAATCGTTCCCCCGTTTTGAAGGGGAAAAAACACCCGAGCGTATAGAACAAAACTACTGGGATTGTTTGCAAGTCATCCGCCGGGTGCTGGAAAAAGACGGACAAATCAGCCCCTTTGTGGTGGCGCAAGTGCGCCGCAGTGCCCAAGAATTAGCCGCCAAACACCGCACCCTGCGGCCGGGTTTAGGTTCTGTGCAACCCGTTTACCAGGCCCATACGTTGCCCAGTCCGTTTACGTTTGAAGTGGGAACGGCCTATACCACGCGGGGAATTTTGGGTAAGACACTGGCCTACTTAAACAAAATCACGCAAGGCGGTTTATTGGTGGGTTCGGCCGATTTATATGGTTCTACCGGCGCAGGTGCAACATCAGACGGGTTTGTACCCGGGTATTTTAATGCCCTTTCCAACCCGCAAAGCCGCCGCATCAGTGCGGGGGGCATTTGTGAAGACGGTATGGCCGCCGTATGTAGCGGTATTTCGGCTTTTGGGCACCATATAGGGGTGTATTCTTCATACGGGGCATTTTTGGCGTTTGCACATGTAGCCGCCCGTTTACACGCCATTGGTACGCAAGCCGCGCGCGAGGCAGGTTTGCAACCCAATACGCTTATTTTATTTAACGGACATGCCAGTTTGCCCACCGGGGAGGATGGCCCCACCCATGCAGACCCGCAAAGTTTGCAATTGGTGCAGGATAACTTTCCGCGCGGGGCGTGCATTACGTTGACCCCCTTTGAGGTAGATGAAATCTGGCCGTTGGTTACCACGGCACTAAGCAAACGGCCGGCTATTTTGGCTCCGTTTGTGATTCGTCCGTCCGCCGTATTTATGGACCGGGCCAAACTGGGTATAGACCCAGCCTGCTATGCTATAAACGGGGTGTACTATTTGCACCGGGCCAAACAGGCGCAAAGCGGTACCGTGTTTGTACAAGGGGCGGGGGTGGCTCGTATTATAGTAGAAAAAGTTTTGCCGGAAATAGTGGCGGGCCGTGCGCCGGATGTCAATTTGATTTACGTTACCAGCCGGGAACTTTTTGAACTGCTACCACCGCAAGAGCAAGATAAACTGGTGCCGCCGCAACTGATGCAACGGGCCATGGGTATTACCGATTTTACACTACCCACGTTAGATGGGTGGATTCACAGCCGGGCGGGGCGGAAGCATTGTATGTATCCGCACCAAAACGGCCGCTACTTAGGCAGTGCGGCCGGGCCTAAAGTGTATGAAGAGGCAGGATTAGACGGACCGTCTATACTTGCCAAACTCCGCGCGTACGCGCAAGATCTAAAACAGGCAACGCCGTGGCGTTAGCCAAACAGGAGAGAAAAATGGCAGAAGAAAAACCTTATTTAACCGGAAGAACCTATTTGTTCAAACTTCCGAAAGGAAAAGACTTGTTGGAAACCCTCATTGATTTTTGCCACGATAACCAGGTAAAATGCGGAATTGTTTCGGTGGTGGGGTCGGTTTCCAATGCTACCATTGGGTATTATGACCAGAGCAAAAAGAAATTTGAAAAAAGCCTGTTTGATGAAGAGTTGGAACTGGTTAATTTAACCGGTAACATCAGCATTCAGGATAACCGCCCCATGGTGTATGCCCATGTAACCCTGGCCGATAATGAACACAATGTGGTAGGTGGCCGCTTAATGGCGGGAACTAAAATCTTTGTGTGCGAGGCCTACATCCAAGAATTAGTAGGGGACCCCAAAGTCCGCCGGGCCGATAAAGTAACCAAACTAAACACGTGGGCGTAAGTTGTTCTCACATCAACTATAGAAAAAGGCTGGCTATTGCCAGCCTTTTTGGTGTATAGGTTTGTGCCCGCCAAAAGGGCTTGACACGTTTTTTTTTTTTGATATCTTCAAATGAAGGGTTATTTGCCCGGAGGAGATATGAAAATGAAAAATAATGCAGTGAAAACGTGTTGTAAACGGGGGTTTACCCTCATAGAGTTGTTAGTAGTGGTGCTGATTATCGGCATTTTGGCGGCGGTAGCCTTGCCGCAGTATAACAAAGCGGTCAAAAAAGCGCAAGGGACCGAACTTTTAAACGCAGTTGATGCCATGGATACGGCTTTGTCTTCCTGGTATTTGACACATGGAGAATATGTGGACAGATCAAAAGACTATATATATATCTTGCATCATGACTCCTTTGATATAGATTTACCTGTATTAAAATATTGGAAATATGACAATCTGGGTGGTGGTACTGGTCAAACTTCTGGTTCATTTATCCAAATAGGTTGTTCTAATGTCAGTAAGATCCCAGCTCAGTTTTATTCAAATCCGGCGGGTTTGGTTGTGCGTGCCGACTGGGACAGCGGAAAATTAGTGGAAATGGAATGTAACGAAGAGTCCGGGAATCATGGCAGGAAATGTAGCGATGTGTTGACTTGTGAATTTCGGGATGTTCCGACGTTTGCGTGTGATTCACATTGTTGTGGTACGGGTTGTGGTACACCAAAGAAGACATGCTTTATTAGAAGATAGCATTTATACAATAGAACAGTTTCAAGTTCCCATTCGGGGCTTTTTAATCTCATTACTTATAATTTCCCCTGCGTTAGCAGGGAAATTGCATTAGGGAAACGGGGCCTACGGTTTTTCTTTATTTGCTATAATAAATATATGAGGAAATATCTTCTGATAGGGGCCTTATTGGGGGCGGTTTCGCTATCGGCGCAGGAAGTACCTACGCCGCAAGAGCCCGCACAAACGGTTAGCAAGTCCTCGCTTACGGCCAAACATGCGGACAGTAAGTTGAACGAAACCCTGCTACACAAAACCGTGCTGGACTATACGTTGCCGCCCGAAATAGAAGAGGCCGCCCGTACCTGCACACACGCGCAAGAAGATTGCTATTTTACCTTTAAAACCTTTGAAAATGCCACCGACACCCGCCTGGCGGCCGCCGCCAATTTGGAATTGGCCGTTTTATCCATGCAACGCGGGCTGGTCAAGCAAGCCTTGCAACACATCCAAAAAGCCAGCCAACTAAACCCGGATGACCCGTTTACGGATTTAACCTACGGGTGGTTGCTGTTATCCGCCGGCAAATACAAAAAAGCGCACGAGCGTTTTGAACACCTGCTCTATCTGACGGCCGATTTGGAATATGTTTCCTCTGCTAAATTAGGGGGGGCTCTGGCGTTGTATTTTAGCGGCAAAAAAGAGGCCGCCGCTAAGCAGTTACAGTATCTGTATGTGTCTAACCCGTACAGTATTTCATTCGTATCCTATTTATTGGGGCGTATTGCTTCGCAAACCAAAGCGGCTAAAAAACTGGCCCCGGTTTTCCTGCAACAAGCCCTTACGCATGACGAGAAAAACTACGCCGCCGCCGAGTTGTTGGCCCAATTATCCGAAAAAGACAAAAACAAATTACGTGCCTGGCAATATTATGCTACCTTGTATAGTTTAGACCCGCAAAACCCCCGCCTGGCAAACAAAGTAGAAAAATATGCCACTGCCTTGGGCAACAAAAGCATTGACTATTTATTTTATCTGCGTTTGGAGCAACCCATTGTACATGAAATGAAATCTACCAAGTCCGTTCCCGTTAAAATGGCCTTGTACGCAGATCGCCACCAACTGCCCCAGGAATTGGAACGTATTAGCGTAATGACCTCGGGCACGGCTACAGTTACAGATGAAAAACGCGGGGATATTCTCAAAATTCCTTCGTACATAGAAAAAACAATTTCGTTTAATCCCCAAACCAAAGGGGTGGATTTGATGAGTGCCAAAGGACAAGTGGAATTTTCTTCGTTACGTCCGTTCCGTTTGGCTACCGATAATGTAAATAAAACCTTGCTGGTGCGCAATGCCCACCAAGAAAATATCTTTGCGGCCGATCTGAGCGATAAAGAACTTACCGGCGGTTTATGGGTAATTCCGGGTGATGAAGGATTTTTGCTGGTTAACGAAGTGCCCAGTGAGGACTTGCTCCCGGCCTTACTGGCCACCCGCGTGCAAGATATTACCCAGCCCGAGGCCCTCAAATCATTGGCAGTTGTGTTGCGCTCGGCCCTGCTAGAAACCGTAAACGCCCGCCGGCATGAACCCTATCACATTACCGACAATGACCCGCAATTCCAATTTAAGGGCATTAACCTGATTTTTAAAAACTTACTGGATGCTTCTAAAACCTCGCAACTGATTCGCTTGACACACGCGGCAGCCGGGGCGTATGATAACTGCGGGGTGGTCAGCACAGATAAAATTTTAAATACGGCGGACAAGCCAAACTACGTATTTTCTCCGGCAAATGTTAGCAAATACCTGCTTTCTAACCCCCCGGCCGATTTGGTTTCCCGTCCGCAGGACCCTACCCAATGGGCCGGCATTAAGTGGATGTATTGGTTGGAAGGCAAAGATATTGCCCAGCGTATTGCCTACCGCAAAAACATTGGCAAGTTGCGTGCGCTTACACCCACCCGGTTTTCACCCAATGGGCGCATTTTAGCCATGCGTTTTGAAGGCAGTAAGGGCGTGTATGAATCTGACAACCCGCATGAAATTGCCTTTTTGCTGGGGGCAGGAACATTGCGTTCCAATTTCTTTGATATTGTTCCCCTGTACAAGGGTAGCACGATTGAACGTGTAATTGTGCGCGGGTATGATACGGGGCTGGGGGAAGGGCTTTGCTTACGCGGGGCCCAGGGCTTGGCCCAGCAAGGGCGTGATTATGTGGGCATTATTAAGTATTATTTCCCCGAGGCACGCATCTTAAATACTTCTACAGGAATGATTCACTAATGGAAAAAACAAAAATCTTATATTTTATTACCCGGCTGGACCAGGGCGGTGCACAGGCCAGTGTGCTAAGCACCCTTAAAACCATTAACAAACAACAGTTTGATACGTACCTGGCTACAGGCCCCGGCGGACGGCTGGACGGTAAATTTAAGGGGGAGCCTTCCCACCTGTTTTTTATCCGTGCCCTTAAGCATGATGTGAAGGCAAAATACTGCCTGCATGATTTAGTAGCACTGATTCAAATGGGGCTGGTCCTTCGTAAAGTCAAGCCGGATATTGTGCACACCAATGCCCCCAAGGCCGGCATTTTAGGCCGTTTGGCCGCGCGTATTTTTTTACGCCGTGCCAAGGTGGTGCATACCTTCCACGGGCTTGGGTTTGCCAAAGAACAGGGGGAAAAACATTTCAAGTTTTTTGTGTGGGTAGAAAAAACCTGTGCTAAGTTTACAGATGTGCTGGTGTTTGTTTCACGCAAAAATGCGCTTGAGGCCAAGGAACTGGGTATTGGCAAAGGAGTCCGTACGGAAATTATCCGCGCCGGAGTCAATTTTAACCCCATTTTACCCCTTAAATTTGACCCGGTAGCCAAAAAAGCCTCGCTGCATATTCCGGCCAATGCCAAAGTAGTATTGGCACTGGCTAATTGCAAGCCACTCAAAAACCCGCTTCACTTTGTCTTTGCTGCTTATAAAGTGTTACAGCAACTCAAAAATGTGTATTTCATTTTTACGGGGGATGGCCCGCTAAAAGACCAGGTAACTACTTTGGTTAAAAACCTGAATATAGAAAAACAGGTGCTTTTCCCGGGGTGGCGTAATGATGCTTTGGAACTGCTGGCCATTAGTGATGTCTATGCCAGCGTTTCCTTGCGCGAGGGGTTGCCTATGTCTCTCTTGGAGGCTATGTCCATGCGGGTGCCGGCCGTTTGCTATGATGTGGATGGTATTAGTGAGGTAATTACCAACAATAAAACCGGGTTTTTGGTGCCCCCCAGCGATATTAACACGTTTGCCGATAAACTAAAAGTAATTTTGCAACATAAACAACTGCGTGAGCGTTTTGAAGCCAACATTGACCGGCGGGACTTTGCCGAATTTACCGCCGCCACCATGGTT
>JAZUSQ010000041.1:0-62408 GCA_045606825.1 Elusimicrobiaceae bacterium | reverse complement strand
AAGATGCCAAATCAAGTTTGGCATGACCCATTGATTTATTTTTCCTGCTTTTGCTTTATTATTCATACGTTCCTCACTGTTCTATGCAGGAAGCACCTAAGCCCCTTGCAATGGCTTAGGTATAAGAAAAGGCGACCCATTATTACCTAAGCCATTGCAATAACCCGTGTAATAACCGCCGCCCGCCTACCCGCAAGGGTAGGCACAAAAGCAGACGGTTATTTATTGGATTGCAATGTGCTTTGCGGAATTCTCCGCCCAGCTCAACGCTGGCTCTCCCAGCGCTTCCAACAAATAACCTTTCAATTTTTAACTACCCTATTATTCTAATAAACCAACGGCCAATTTTCAAGTAGAAATTCTTTTCACAAATGCCTTCAAAAAATGTAAAATAAACCTATATGCGCCACCGCTACGCTTACACTTATAAAAAAACCAAGAAAAAAGCCGCCGCCAAAACGTCCAGCCGTGCCTGGATACGTACTGCTTTGTATATTTTAATGGGCACTTTGTGTGTGTGGCTTTGTGCTATTTTATGGTTTCACGCCTCTAGTGGCAGATTTGGGGGGGAAATAGCCCGTTCCCTACACCAATTTTTAGGTGCCAGTACCGGGTTATTGCCTCTGTTTTTGCTATATTGGTTAGTGCAAACTATTCGTAATAAAAGTGCCTCTTTTCTGTTTTTTTTACTTGGTACGTTTATTACCTTAGCCAGCCTTTCCAGTGTGTGCACCTGTTTGCAACAAATCTTTACAGATTCGCTTATTTCCGGTGGAGTGGTGGGGGAAAAACTGTTCTTTGCCCTCAAAGGAGTAGTAGGCAGTGCGGGGGCCGCGTTATTTTCGTTGGCGTTTGCGTTAGTGGGGTTACACATGCTGGTGGCTATCCCGTGGCGTGTGGTGCTTACCAAAACGGCCCAATTGATACAAAATGATTTTAACGGGTGGATGGACTCGCGCGCGGAACTGAAACAAAAAGTAGCCCAAAGTAAGCAAGAAATGAAAGAGGAGCAATCATCGGCCGAAAACCGCCCCGTAGCCGAAGAAGTGCACGATTTGCCCGAAATCCGCCGTCCGGCCAAGCCGGAAATCCGCCGCCCGGTGGCCGAACCCATTACCGAACTGCCCCGTACGGAAGAACCGGCCGCTAACAGCCCAACCAAAAATGGAAAATCTGCCCCTATTAACGCAGGTGCTAATACGGCTGAACCCAAAAAATTTGACCCGGCTACCTTCAAACTGCCGTCATTGTCTTTACTCAATGACCCGGTAGGAGACGGCTTGGTAGGACCATCTGATGCCGATATTGCCAAAGCCACAAAACGCCTGGAAGATACGTTAAAAAGTTTTGAAATTGGGGCCCATGTTACTGGCGTTTCCCCGGGGCCGGTGGTAACACGTTATGAAATCCAGCCGGATGCCGGGGTAAAAATGTCCTCCATTACGGCACTTACGCAAGACATTCAGGCTAGTATGCAGGCGCGTTCTATCCGTGTACAAGCCCCTATTCCGGGCAAAAGTACCATGGGGTTTGAAATCCCTAACGATAAATCCGTCATGGTTACTATGAAGGAGATTTTACAATCCCCCGTCTATGCCAATTCTAAAGCCATTTTGCCTATTGCGCTGGGCCGCTATGCCAACGGCGATCCGGCCGGCACCGTGGCCGAAAAATGGCCGCATATTTTAATCGCCGGGGCTACCAATAGCGGTAAGTCAATTTGTTTGCACACTATTATTATGTCCTTATTGTTTAAACACAAGCCGGACGAAGTGAAATTTTTGATGATTGACCCCAAGCGAGTGGAACTGACGTTGTATGAAGGGATTCCGTATTTGTATGACCCTAAAACCTCGTGTGATGATGCGGATATTATTACCAAACCCAATGATGCGGCCAAGTCGTTGCAAATGTTGGTAAAAGTGATGGAAAAACGCTTGGATATGTGCCAAGCCGTGAAGGTCAAAAATATAGAAGGCTATAATGACTGGGCCGTTGCCAATAACGAAGAAAAAATGTTTTATGTGTTTGTAATTATTGACGAAATGGCGGATCTCATGCTACAAACCAAAGCCTCTATTGAAGATTCCGTGCAGCGTTTAGCCCAAATGGGGCGCGCCATGGGCATTCACCTAATTTTGTGTACGCAACGTCCGTCTGTCAAAGTAGTAACCGGGATTATTAAAGCCAATATGCCTTCCCGCATTGCCTTGCAAGTAGCCTCGGGCATTGACTCTAAGGTAATTTTGGACGCTGTAGGGGCAGAGAACCTGCTGGGCCGGGGGGATATGCTACTCTTAGATTCTTCTACCCAAACGCCTTTACGTATCCAGGGGGCGTATGTATCGCCGGATGAAATCACGGCCGTGGCGGACTTTTTACGCGCTCAGGGCGGGCCGGATTACCCGGTACAAATTGTGCAAGAACAGGCCCCGGGTATGCGTCCGCAAGACGGCCTGGGTACCAAGCCGGAAGAAATTTTGCAAGCGTTGGAACTTATTAAAGAACGGCGCCGTGTTTCGCAGGATTTACTCAAAGCCCATTTTGGTTCGTCAGCCCGCGCGACCAATATGCTAAGCGTATTGGAAATGCGCGGATTTATTACCAAGCCGGAAGGTTCCAACCGCTGGGAAATTCACTACGATTTAATTGATGCGGAAATTGAAGAAGCCAAAAATCCGCCGTATGAAAAAAATTACAAAGAACCTGAATATGAAACCATTTATAAATAAATGCTTGCTACTGAGTGTGGCTGTGTGTATGGCCGCGTGTTCTTCTAAAGAAGAAACAAACCAACTGCCTGAAGTTACCCAGACCGTAACCGTTGAACAAACCGTACTGCCGCCCACACAGGCTCCTGTAGAAACCCCAACACCTGTAACACAACAAACACAACCTGTTGCAAAGGTGGCGGTTAAACGTTCCACTAAAACGCTTTATCCCAATGAAGTTTTACTCAATCTAAAAGCATGGGATAGTAAACTCAAATTTTTAAAAACCTCCTTTACGCAAACCACATCCTACGACGGGGTGGTAATCAGCAGTTCCACGGGTATATTATATTATGACAAAGACAAAAACCTCTTGCGTTTGGATACGGATGACGGGGATGGGAAAATAGACCAATCTGCTGTGACGGACAAAAAACAAATTTTAATTTTAGACGGCCAAGGACGTGAAATTACTACCCTTTCCTGGCAGGAATGGCAACAGGGCCAGCCCAACCAAGCCTTGTTTGATTTTGGTAACTATACGGCCTTGCTGGCACGGCACAATGCCACGCTTAAAGAACCTTATGTGTTGGAATTAACCCCTAAAGAAGGGGAAAACTACACGCTTTCTTTAACGCTGTCTAAAGAGGATTATTTCCCACAAGAAATTAAAATTGTATCAGACTTGACGCAAACAACGGCTATTTTGTCAAACATTCAAAAAAACGAACCGCTTGCTTTTGATACCTTCCGTCAAGGAGGAATGTTTAAATGATGACACTTGCGAATAAAATTACACTCTTACGGGCCGCCTTATCGTTAGTTATGTTCGGCTTTATTTTACTGCCGTTTTGGTGGGCCCGCTTTATTGCTACGGCTATATTTATTTTGGCCGCCAGTACAGATTGGGTGGACGGGAAAATCGCCCGCCAGACGCACACCATTACCTCCTTTGGGGCAATTGTGGACCCGTTTGTAGATAAAATTTTGGTCATTGCGGCATTTTTTGCATTTGTATCTATCCGCCCGCTCAACGTGCCAATATGGGCCGTATTTTTAATTCTATTGCGGGAATTGATGGTTTCTAACTTGCGTGCCATTGCGGCTTTGGACGGCAAAGTAATGGCGGCGGAACGTTGGGGCAAATTTAAAACAGTGGTACAAATGTCTGCCATTGGCATTATTTTCTTTGTTATTGTGGTAATGCACCTATGTTTCTTATTACACGGCCCGGTCCAGCGGATGTGTTGCTTTCTATTTATTTTCTTGTATCACTTCCCCTATGCCGTAACGGCTATTGCCGCCGTTATTACGTGGATTAGTGCTATTTCTTATCTACGCAATAATTGGGAACTGCTCAAAAAATCTTGGAGTGCACCTTGCAACTAATCTATAAAGCATTGGCGACGGGGCTATTTATTAGTTATTTGCCGTCTAAAATTATCAAATTTAAAAAAAATACCGGGGCAGGTTTTTTAGGAACTTTGTGGGGGATCCCCTTAGTCTGTGTGTTACCGCAAGACCCAATTCTATATTTAATATGTATGTTAGGGATATGGGTACTTGCCGTGTGGGTATGCAAAAAAGTACAATTTAAGGGGTACACCGGGCATGACAACCCTAAAATTGTGATTGACGAAATAGCCGGCTATGTAACGGCTATGGCATTTTTGCCACAGCGTTGGCTGTATCTGGTAGCCGCATTTGTATTGTTTCGTTTTTTTGACACGGTCAAAATAGGGCCGGTAAAAACTTTTGATAAAATGGAAAATGCCTTTGGGGTTGTGTTTGATGACGTATCGGCCGGACTACTGGCCAACATTTTAATTCAGATTTGTATTATTTTTATATATAAGGGGTAAATTATGGATTTTTCTAACATGACAAACATTCGCGAATTATTGGCCGCCGGGGGGCCTGTTTTAATTATTCTTATCTTGCTTTCCGTTTATTCTATTTCTGTTATTTTAGAACGGTATTTCCGTTTGCGCCGGGCTATCAACTATTCTCGGCAACTTATCGCTTATGCGCGCAAGCAACTGCCGTTGGGCACCTATAGCAAAATAGAAGAGGCTTGCCGTAAGGAAGTAGTTAAAAACACACCTGCCGGGGTGTTATTGTGGCGTCTATGCAAAGAACGCAACCGTTCCCATGCGGATTTGGAAAAAATTTCCCAAAGTGTGATTGATTTTGAAATTTCGCGTTTGCAAAAACGGCTTTCCATTTTGGGTACGTTGGGTAGCATTACCCCGTTTATCGGGTTGTTTGGTACCGTTATCGGCGTTATGCACGCATTTAAAGATTTAGCCGCCAATACGCAAGTAGCAGGAGGTGCTTCTGTTGTAGCCGCCGGTATTGCGGAAGCCTTGGTTAATACGGCCGCCGGGTTGTTTGTGGCTATTCCGGCCGTTATTTTTTATAACTATTTCCTGTCTAAAACAACATATTTTGCCCAAGAGTTAGACAGTATGGCACAGGATTTCATTTATGCCAAATCTTCTTCCAATGAGTTTTAAGTATGCCTATTAAAAGACAGCGCCGCCTAATGGCAGATATCAATATGGTGCCCTTTATTGATATCACCTTAATTTTGTTGATTATTTTTATGGTTATGAGTCCTCTTTTGGTACAAATGCAACTTAATGTGGACTTACCTAAATCTAATGCCATCAATACACAGTCGGATGATGATGTAGTGCGTATTGAAATTCAAAAAAACGGAACCATTCGGGTGTTAGGTAAAACTGTAACGCAAAAAAATTTGGAACAGGAGTTGATTTTGCGTTTAGGCAACGCCAACAAAAAGACTATTTTAGTAGAGGCGGATAAGAATGTTCCAATCCAACAGGTAGTGAATGTGTTTGATGTTGCCAAAAAATTGGGGGCCGCCAAATTAGGCATTGGCGTATTAGCAAAACAAGAATGAACTGGTATTTAGTTTATTCCGGTGGATTACATGCGTTGGCTGCACTGGGGCTTATGATTTTGTTGGCCCAAGGAACAAAACCAACGCAGGCTACCTATACCATTGATTTTATAGGAACCGGCAAAGTGCAAGCCGTTACTGCACCTGTCTCGTCTCCGAAACCGGCTGTTAGCGCACCTGCTCCGGCTTCGCAGGCTATTGCCAAGCCTTCTGCCCCGCAAGAGACAAAGAAAGCATATACGTCTAAAACAGAAATTGCTGTAAAAAAACAACCTGCAAAAAAGCAAGTGTCCACGGCCCCTTTGCAAGCCCCTACTATTTTGGAAGAAGAAGCGGCACAACCCGGTACAGAGGAAGATGAATTTGCAGGTAGTAATATTTTTACGGATTTTGCCAATTTCCCCTATCCGTGGTATATTACCCAAGTGCGTAATTCTCTGTGGAGTGAGTGGGAAAAACGCCGCCCTGTTGGCAGTGAACTGGCTACCCTGGTATCTTTTGCCATTGCGCGGGACGGAAAAATAAAAAACTTGCGGGTAGAGCGTACTTCGGGGGATGATTCATATGATTTTGCGGCTACTTCGGCCGTAATCAATGCAGGGCCTTTTGCGCCGTTACCCATGCTATTTGAAAAAGATGAATTGACCGTTACGGTAGAATTTAAACAGGAGAAATGATATGACAGGAATTCAGCGTTTTATAATGGTTGTACTTTGTATTGGGATTGTGATGATTTGTTTTCCCGATTTTGGGACGGCCGGCTGGACATTTGCCGGTACGTTACTGCTGGTTTGGACGGGCATTATTGTCATTATGTCTATTATCGGCAGTTTATTTGCCTTGTACCGGTTTGAAGGCATAAACCGTTTTTTGAGTTGGGTATTACTGCTGGGAGCGTTGGGATCTGTATTGTGGTTACTGCCGCAGGATGACAAAGTGTCTCCTATCAATAAGATTAAACACGGGCAATTACCAACCGGGGCAGATATCAAACGGGGAATTAACAAGTTCACATTTAATTTTGCATTTGACCGCCGTAATGCCCGCGATGATGCCAATTTTATAAATCAACAAGATCCCCGTGAAGAGGCTAAAAAACAGGCACAAAAAGCGGCTAAAGAGAAAGCCCGTAAGGCGGCCCAAAAAGCCTTAGAAACATTGGATATCGTTGTGGAAGATTAACGGCATGAAACAAACCATTTTAATTACAGGAGGTAACGGTTTTATTGGCCGCGCCTTAACCGATAAACTGTTACAGCAAGGGTATATAGTGCGTGTTGTAACCCGCCGTACACCTAAGCAACATCCTACTAATCCTGCGGTAGAATTAGTACAGGCCAATTATAATGATCCGTGTTCTTTACAAAAAGCCATGCAGGGATGTGTGGGGGTATTTAATTTAGCCGGAACGTTATTTGGTTTTTCGTACAAAGATTTTGAAAAAGGAAACGTAACTGCCGTCAAAAATGTAGTACAGGCCGTAAATGCTACAAAAACAATCCATACATTTGTGCATGTTTCCAGTTTGGCTGCCAGCGGTTATGCCAAAACACCCAGGCGTCCTCGTATAGAATCTTATGCTCCCTTACCGGTATCGGATTATGGCCGCACCAAACTACTAGGGGAAAAAGCAGTACGTCAACTAAAACCGCATATCAAACGTACGATTATCCGTCCTCCTATTGTGTATGGGAAAAATGATTCCGGAGTGTCCAAAATAGCCTCTTGGGTAAAACGGGGTTTTATGGTAAATACATCAGGAAACGGCTATTTTAGTTTTGTATATGTGGGGGATTTGGTAGAGGCCTTGTGGCAGGCTTTTACTCGCCCGGATACCAAAGGCCAAACATACTTTGTCTGTGAAGAAAATATCTACACGTGGGATTATTTTATTACCCACATGGCCTTGGCCATGCACGTACGTAAACCGTTTATGCCTAAAGCCCCCATTTGGCTGATGCGTCTAGCAGCTTGCTCATACGAACTGGTAGCCCGCGTAACCGGTATTACACCTGCCTTAAATTATGATAAAGTGGCGGAGGCCGTCATTGCGGGGCATTGGATATGTTCCAGTAAAAAATGGCGCACCCTGACAGGGCAAAAATTCACATCTTTGCAAAAAGGGCTTGAGCAAAGTTTTTAAAATTGTTATAATGAAACTTGTAGTTGGAGAGGTGGCTGAGAGGCCGAAAGCGGCGGTTTGCTAAACCGTTATACGGGTAACACCGTATCGAGGGTTCGAATCCCTCCCTCTCCGATGGATTTTAGTTTATTGGCCTGTTATAGATGCCAGTATATTGCTGGGGGTAAACAGGTACGGATAGTTTTAAGCCAATTTCCACGTTTAGTTATTGCGTGGTTTGGCAAAAGGAGTGTAGAGTTAATGAAGAAATTAGGTGTGTTGATAGCCGGACTATTATTGGGAACAGTTGTGTCGTATGCCGCCACAACCCCCAAAAAACTCACAATTACCAATACGCGTATTGTGCAAGCAGTGAGCCAAGACGTTACGGAAGATTATGAGGGTGTGAAAATATTCGTGCCCAAAGGACAAACGGTACTTCTGGGGCTACGCAGTGATGGCATGATAGTTATACGCGGGAATAATTTACAAAATGTTAGAATAGATGATGCGTCTTTGTCTTCTAATGGGTACAGCGTGTTGTCTTATCAACCGCAAAGTCAGGTTATCTTCTTAAATAGAGGAACCGATTTAACCGTGCTGGATGCCATGGGTACTACGGCTACTATTTACCCCGGGCAAGCCGCCTCAACTACAGATGCCAGGGTTACCTCGGTTACGGCTCCGCAACTACAAGCCGCCGCTGCCGCTGAAGCGGCATTAGAAGCGGCTGTTACAGAAGATGTGCCTGATTTTGTTGCAGAATCGGAAATGTCTGAAGCGGCCTCTGAGCAAGCCACCCAAGACGTAAAAGAATCGGAAACAATACTAAGCAGTTCTGTCCGCTAAAATTTAGTTGTTTCTTTACATACAAGAAGCCCTTGTTACCACGGGGGCTTCTTTTGTGTAACGAAACCCCCTGCTAGACAGGGGGATTGTTATTAACAGCATTACAGAATACCCCGGGTTTCAACCCGGGAACAAATGAAAATCCTAGTGCAATAAAACGGAGTTTTCTTATAAGTTGTGCGCTAGGCAAAATCAAGCAAAGCAGAGATTTTGGAGCAAAAGAAACCCCGAGCGGAAACTCGGGGAGTTTCACGTGCACGTAAACCAAAAAGGGGGGGGAATTTTCCAATGTTCCATGATAACAAGGTATCCCCCGGTTTAGCCGGGGGATACGAGTTTGGTCTAACTTGCATTACAAATATTATATTAGTGGTGTGTGCCGGGTAGCGGTTCCAATATGCTCTGTGGGGTATTGAGTATTTCCTGACCGCCCACAAATATTTCTTTCGTGTAGCAATTAAATAACAGGTATATGTCATCTTGACCGGGTAAAGCCGGTAAAACAACCGATACCATATAACGCTTATACTCCTGCACTTTAAGGGGAATTACGGTGGGAGACTCTTGAACACTGGATGTTTTTAAAAAAGTTTCCACTTGTGCAATTTGCTTTTCAGTCCATTGGTTGGGCACGCTTGGATTGAATTGCTTTACAAAGAAAAGCGGTAATTGGCGGTTATCTTGAAATGCGCGTTGCCAACGGTCCGTATAACGCCGCACAGCAGCAGAAAGTTTGGCTGGACGGGAAGGATTAAAATTAAGGCGTACGCCCCCTATTACACCGCCATGCGGAGTGGCTTGGTGCAGTTGGTGCTGCACGGCTTTTACCCATGGCAGGGGTTCGGCCTTAGTAAAAATACCGGCTACCTTTTGACGAAGCAAATGGGTAATTTTGCTCATGCTAGCGTGGGTATCATGCGTGGCTTCCCACACACCCAAATCTTGTGCCTGTGCGCCACATATTCCCACACAAAGGGTACATAATAACAGTAGTTTTTTCATGTTTTTCTCCTAGGGTACTTCTATACTATAGTGTTTTGTATTCAAACACGCAAGAGCCCTTGGGCCTACTTGGAGGGTAGGCCCAAATAGCATATTGAAGAATTATAGAACCGTAATGTCTGCCAGTGCCGTTAAGCGCGTTCGCACAAAGGCCAATAAGGCCAGCCGGTTGTTGCGTATGGCATCTTCCGGTACGTTTACCATCACTTGGTTGAAAAAATCCTCCAGCGGGGCTTTGAATACTTCTAATGCCTCCAGGGCCTGCTCATCTGTAGCATGGGCCGGTACAGCGAAGGTTTGGGCCTTTTCGTATAAGGCTTTTTCGGCCGGGTCCTTAAATAGTTCAGGGTGTACCTCTACAGATGTGTTTTGAGATTTCTTTAAAATATTTTGTACGCGTTTGGCGGCTTCTCGCACGGCGGCAAAGGCAGGGCGTTCTTGCACGGTTTGTAGTGCCTGTACCCGTTTAGCCACAACTGCAAGGGGCAGTTTATTCCAAGTGGTAACGGCATTTAGTAACGCACTATTTAGGCCACGTTCTTGCAAGACTACGGCCAAACGTTGACGTAAGAAATCTTCCAGTTGTGCGAGTGTTTTGCCTGGCAAGCGGTCCTGGTAAGCATGGTTTACGGAAACCAATAAATCGGCCACGCAGAGGTTCCAGTTATTTTCCAGCAAAATACGTACTACGGCAAAGGCTTGACGGCGCAAGGCAAAGGGGTCTTCACTGCCGGTGGGCACTTGCCCAATTAAAAAGTTGCCGGCCAATGTATCTAATTTACCCGCTAAGGAAACGATATTTCCTTCTACTGTGGATGGTAACGGGGCCGCGGAGGTAAGCGGCCAGTAACACTGTTCCATGGCCTTAGCGGCCTGTTTTTGCCAGGGTTCCCGGGCAGTAAGAGCGGCATATTGCCCACCCATATAGCCTTGCAATTCCGGGAATTCATACACAACATGGCTGGCCAGATCGTCATAGCAGTGCAAAGCCGCATATGAAACGGCCTGTGCCTGAGCCGCAAGGCCTAGTTTGTTTACTAAACCGTTGGCCAGGGCTTGCACGCGCAGGGCTTTATCGTACTGAGAGCCCACCCCTTCTAAAAATTGGCGGTCCTTTAGTTTTTCGTGGAAGGATGCTAAGCCTTCTTTTTTGTCGTTTTCAAAGAAAAATACGGCATCAGATAACCGGGCCGACATGACTTTTTTAAACCCGGTGCATACTTCGGTTTGGTTTTCCGAGGACCCGTCTCGCACAGCAATAAAGTAGGGTTGAAGCGTGTTGTTTTTGTCAACTACGGGGAACATTTTTAATTGTTCCTTGAGTACGGTGGTAATCAGTAAGCGCGGCAACGTAAGGGCTTGTAAGTCCATATCCCCGCATACGGCTACAGGATGCTCGGTAAACGCTACACTTTGTTCAATAAGTGCCTCGTCTAAATCTGCCTGGTAGCCGCGGGCGTTAGCCTCGGCTTTTATGCTAGATAAAAGGGCCTCGCGCCGTTCGGCAGGCAGGACTAAAATAGGTGGATTTTGGTTACGTAAGAGGGATACATAAGCATCTTTATCGGCACAGGCTACTTTGAGCGGTTTGTTTCCATAGGAAAGCATACCGTGCGTGGTCCGTCCGGCCGTTACCCCGGCTACTGTAAATTTAATTACTTTGGTGCCATACAGGCCAATCAGAGAGCGTATGGGCCGTCCATAATGCAGGCCGGAATCTTCCCATACCATATTTTTGGCAAATTCCAGCCCGGTAACCAGGCGGGTAAACAAATCAGGCAATAAAGTAGCCGTTTTAGCACCTTTTAGGTGTACCTGGGCATAGAGAAAGGGCCCTTTGTCTGTTTGCTTAATGACTAATTTTTCCGGCGTAAGCCCGTTGCGCTGGGCAAAACCGGCGGCTTGGGGGGTAAAATGGCCCTGATCATCTTTTAACAGTTTAGCAGGCGGACCTTTTACTTCTTTTTGAATATCGGCTGCCTTTTCCGCTAATCCGTGTACAAATACTACTAAGCGGCGGTAGGTGCCAAAAGTTTCCACCTGCTCATAAGGCAAATGCGCTTCATCCAGCAGTGTCTGCGCCAAGGTGTTAAGTTGGGTTAATGCCGGGGTTACAAAACGGGCCGGCAAATGTTCCACTCCAATTTCAAGTAAAGCGTTTTTTAAAGTTGTCATTTTGTTTTTCCCTCCACACTTTCCACATAGGCTTTGGCGCAGGCCTTGGCTAAATTGCGGATGCGGGTAATGTTGCGGGTGCGGTCCTGCACGCTGATGGCCCCGCGCGCTTCTAACATATTAAAGTATTGCGAAAGTTTCATGGTGTCATCATACGCGGGCAAGTACAGCCCTTTTTTACATAAAGCGTAACATTCCTCTTCACACTCGTCTATATAACGGCGCAAGCGGGGTACGTTCGTTTCTTCAAAATAGTAATGGGAAAATTGTCTTTCCTGCTCGTGGTGCACGTCCCGGTAGGTAATTTGGTCATTCCAGCGCAAGTCAAACACATTATCTACCTTTTGGCAATACATGGCAATACGTTCCAGCCCGTAGGTAATTTCGGCCGTGATAGGGTTTAAACTATAACCGGCCATATTTTGGAAATACGTAAACTGGGTAATTTCCATGCCATCCAGCCAAATTTCCCAACCTACCCCGCTGGCACCCAGGGTGGGGGACTGCCAATCGTCCTCAATCCAACGTACGTCGTGTTCTTGCGGGTCCAGGCCAATGGCTTTTAACGAGTTAAGATAAATCTGTTGGATATTAGCCGGGGCGGGCTTCATAATTACCTGGTACTGGTAGTATTTGCCCAGGCGGTTGGGGTTTTCACCATAACGGCCGTCGGCTGGCCTGCGGCAGGGTTCTACATAGGCCCGGTTGACGGGTTTTTTAGTAAGAGAGCCGAAAAAGGTTTCGGGGTTATAGGTACCGGCTCCTTTTTCCAAATCATAGGGTTGGACCAGGATGCAACCTTGTGCCGTCCAATAGTTGTTTAAGGCGGCAATTAAATCTTGAAAGTTCAGTGCTTTTTTCATAACAGTTATATTATACAATTTTTCGCTATACGTAACGGGAAATTTCCTTCTTATAAGAGGGGAAAATGTAATGTATCTTGCACGTAAAACTTTATTTTGTTATACTAACTATACAATTTAATCTGTTTTTGGAACCGTTTAAGAAACGGATTTCTGCCGGTGTGCAGACTTCTGATCGCCAAAAACAGCCGAATGAGGCACAAAATGACGGACCTTCGAAACCCGTTGTTTTGTGCCGAATGTTTGCCGCCATGTAGCGGCGGACTACGGCTGTTACTAATTGGGAATGATCAGAAGCCCATATAGTGGTAGCCGTTTTTATGTGCTATCTCCAAACAGGTGGATTGTAAATTAGACAAACAGGAGATAAGTATGAAGTATCCAAATAAACAAGCGTTTACGCTTATTGAGATGTTAGTAGTCGTGTTGATTATAGGTGTGTTATCAGCAATAGCGGTGCCGCAGTACCAAAAAGCCGTAGCAAAAGCACGTGTGATGCGCGTACTACCTATTTTACGTAGCATTTTACAGGCGCAAGATGTTTATTATTTTGCGAATGGAATATATACGGATGATATTAATGATTTGGACATGGATGTTTCATATACGACATCTGAAACGATAGAAGGAAATTCAGAACCTTTTGGAAGTTGGCGTCCCCATACTACTTATGGAGGAGTAAACGACGGAAATTTGAGATTATATCAAAATAGACGAGCCGTGGTGTGGTACACGGATGACGTAGATTTAGACATTGATGGAGATGATATTTTCTGTTATTCTCCTTCAGATAGTGAAATATGGGAAAAAGTTTGTAAAACACTAGGTGAATATTCCTTCCAGTATGCGGGACACAACCATTACAAATTAAAATAAATTTAGTTACCCTAGCAGTTCGTCTATTTTGGCAGGGAGTTGCATAAAAAGTGCCTATTGGGAAAATCCACAGGGTGGCTTGCACAATAATAACCCCCCGGGATAACCGGGGGGTATTCAATTCTAAATTATTTACTGTGGCTGTATAAGATCAAACCAGTTATCAAGTTCCTCGCGTTTGAGTAGCATTCCACCCGTCTGTTCTTCATAAAAGAATACGTAAGTATCGGGGTTTATTTCTACAGGGTGGCTCCCTTCGGGTTGGTACACAATGCCGTTCACGGGAATTTCATATATAAACCCTTCCTGATGGTTGATTTTGTGATACACGCGCGGAGCGTTTTCATTATAAAAATCCGACAAATCACGTCCTAAACGGCGTTGGCTGGTATATAATTTGGCACCGTCCATGGCGCTCCATACGTCCTCATACGCCCCTTGTTTACGCATCCGTGCCATAGCCACACGGTTTGATTCTAACGCTTGCGTTACCTTACGGGCATCTGTTTGTTCGGCAGGCTGAATCTGGGTGGTAGGTTCTGCTTGAAAGATTGGGCTAACATACCCGCTATACTGGCCTGTGATTTTTTCCAGATCATTCTCCCCGGCTACACGGGCACGGTGTCTAAGTGCCGGTACATGATCGTATTCATCTTCGGGGCCTGCCCAACTGGTTTGCGAGTGTCCGGCAAATTCTTCCGGGGATAACGGGGCGGGTTCTCTTTCGCCCATAAATATGTTAGGTTTATGTGCTTGGGTTGCAGTCTGAGGTAAACGGCCCGTTTGGGGTTGTACCTGGGAGGTTTCGGTAGCCGGAAATTCCGGCTCTCCCTGTGCAATATGATAGGTTTGATTTCCAAAATCTACCACGTCTTCAAATGCACGGGGTTGGCCCGGGCGGCTGTAGAAAGCCAAATTTTCCGGTGTGTTTTCCACCAGTTTTCCACTATGAGAGTCTATATCATACACTACAAAGTAGTCATTTGAGTTTAGGACAACCGCTTCTTTGTAACCGTCCGGCTTATATAAAATGCCATCCACCGGTAGTGCATACAACTTTACCGTACGGTTTCCTTCCAGACGGGCCACCCCTTGTCCTTGGTAAAACGTATTTAAATCCTGCGCCAGGGAGGATTGGTCCGTATAATAGGCTTTGCCTGTGGGGGGAACGCCGTTGCCCCCTGTCAAAAAACGGGTACCTATTTCCAAGGCTGTCAACTGGGGATTATTTTGCACTTGATAGGCAAACGACACGTTAGCGGCCGTAATTTTGGATGGGTACAACGCCCCGGTAACACCGATTTGTTGGCCAGGCACAAAACTGGACGGCACCCACGCGCGCACTACATTTTTTCCATGTACCCGGCGTAACGCGGCGCGTTGAACGGCCTGTTCCAATTGAGTTAAATTTTTGGCTTGTTTGGCTACTTGTCTAAACTGGGCAAATGTAGGAGTAGCACATAGGGTCAAAGCCGTAAGCAAAAAGACTGTCTGTGTTCTTTTCATAGATTCTCCTTGAGAATAATTTCCTTTTACCATTGTAGATAACCTGTTTGGGTTTTGCAAGGGATAAAAGGCCCATTTTATGTTGGGCCTTTGGGCCTACTTAGGTGTTTGCCATAACGTATTTTTGCT
The DNA here is from genome assembly GCA_045606825.1 of Elusimicrobiaceae bacterium. Lineage (GTDB taxonomy): Bacteria > Elusimicrobiota > Elusimicrobia > Elusimicrobiales > Elusimicrobiaceae > Avelusimicrobium. Next base: position 47,249 of record JAZUSQ010000041.1, on the reverse strand, counting down.
ATAATAAAGTATGATTTTTACCGATACGGCCATTTTGTTACTGCGCCAGGATATGCGTGAAGCGGACGAAATTGTTTCTCTGTATACCCGTCAACACGGGCGTTTGCATGCACGTGTACCGGGGGTAAAGTGGGGTGCGGGTAAACTAAAAGCCCTGGCCGAACCGCTTACCTGTGCTGAGTACCGTCTTTATACCAAGCGCGGGGGGGTGATTAGTACTGTTACAGGTGGAAAGGTGCTATCGGTATTTTCACATATCCGCAGTAATTTGGGCCGTACGGCCTTGGCTTTGCATTGTATTGAACTCATGCAACGCTTGACCCCTTTGCATCAGCCCAGCCCGCAAAAATTTGAACTTCTTTTATCTGCCTTGCGGGCATTGGATGCTCAATCTCCTACCCAGGCATTTGCACCGGCATTTACGTTGCGGCTGATGATGTTGGCCGGCTTTGGGTTAGATCATCCGGTTCTTCGTATCTCGCCAACGTTTTGGCAACGTATGCACGAAGATCGTTTTGAAAACCTGGTATTTGAAGATCCGCAAGAATTGCTTTTTTTGGCGCGTTGCAATACCGTAGTGCGGCGGTTTTTAGACACTTATTTAACCTATCCCTTGCACACATTAAAACCATTAGGGTTAGAAGAAAAATATCCTGTTTCAGCACTACAGGAGAGCCGCCTATGATTTCATGTGTGTTTTTTGATATGGACGGGTTATTGTTTAACACGGAACTCATCTACTTGCGCTGCTACCAACTGGCTGCCGCAGAGATGGGGCTTACTTTCCCGCCGGAGCTGTTTGCCCAGTGTGTGGGAATCCCCCGGGAGGAGGCCAATAAATTTATGCTCCAGTATTTTGGGCCGGGTACGGATGTAGCACACTTGGAACGGCGTACTTATCAATATGTAGAGAAATATCTAGCGCGTGGGGAACAAATTCCGCTAATGCCTGGGGCTCAAGAAGCGGTGAAATTGTTTTATAAACGCGGGCTAAAGATAGGTCTTTGTTCTTCCAACATACGCAAATGGGCTGAATTTTATTTGGATAAAACCGGATTAGCCCGTTATTTTTCTGCTGTTACAACTTGCGAGGATGTAGTCCACCTTAAACCCAACCCGGAGGTTTATTTGAAAAGTGCTACCCGTTTTGGTGCAGACCCGGCAACTTGTTTAGCGTTTGAAGATTCCGTAGCCGGAGCCACGGCTGCTATTCGTGCCGGTATGCGTACTTGTATGGTACCGCAACTCAAACAGCCCGATTCTTTTATTAAAGAGTATGCCTACAAAATCTATACATCTTTGGAACAAGTTCCAGCCGATATAGAGGATCTTTTATCTTAAGCAAACGTGTTGTGGATGCAACCCCAAAAAGAAACTTCCTTGCAAAGCAGTTCTAAAAAAGTTATAATGTACCTGTGGTTTTAAGCCCATTTTATATTATATTAAGGAGTGCACACCGCCCCCATTTGGGCGTTTGTGCGTAAATAAGTATTATGTTACCTACATACAGACCTAACAAAAGAAGACGTGCTAAACATATCGGCTTTCGTGCCCGCATGGCTACTGCCGGGGGCCGCAAAGTACTTAGTGCCCGTCGCGCTAAAGGCCGCCACGAACTGATCCGCGCTGCCTAAGATATGTCACCAAACGGGCTACCGCGCCGTTGCCGTTTGCATTTAAAAACAGATTTTAAACGCATTATTAAAAGCGGCCGTAAATTTCAGCACCAAGGACTTGTTTTGTGGACAGATGTTTCCCGTCATACAGGCCCGGTGCGTTTTGCGGTAGTGGTGTCTAAAAAATTAGGCCCGGCGGTTATTAGAAACCGTTCCAAACGTTTATTACGGGAAACATTTAGGGTAAGTAGAACCCATTTTGTATCCGGGGCGGATATCATTGTCAGCCCGCAGAAAAGTGAAACGGTAAGCAGTTTGCAAGCAGCGCAGAATGCGCTCATGTCATTGTGCCAACAGGCCGCACTGCTGATGCCGGGAACCCAGGAATAGGGATGAGCCAATTTTCACTTCGTTTTCGCAAAATGGTAAGGGTTGTGTTTTCGGCCGCGTACGGTTGTGTGCGCCCTTTGTTGGGGCCTCGTGGGGTGTGTCGTTTTACGCCTACATGTAGCCAGTATGCCCAGCAGGCATTAGAAAAATATGGTCTGTTTAAAGGCAGTTGGCTGGCACTGAAGCGTGTGTGCCGTTGCCATCCGGGCTGTTGCGGCGGGTACGACCCTGTTCCCTAAATGTGTTTCCTCGTGTTCCTTGACAGGAACTAACCGTAGAGGAGTACCATGAACAATAGACAATTCCTAATTACCGCTATGTTCTTTTTGCTGGTAATTACCGGATATAACCAGTTTGTTGCTTTGCCCCGTGCCCGCGCTGCCCAACAAGCCGCCGAGGCCCAATTGCAACGCCAGCAAGCCCAAAATGCCGTTGCTGTTGCTACGGCAGATGGGCAACCTGTTTCCACGCAGCAACCTGTATCAGCCCAAAATCTGCCCGAAGTGTTTTCCACACTCAATTTGCCGTATGCCGAAATAACCATTTCATCAAAGGGTGCAGGTATTAAAACCTATTTATTTAAGGATAACTTAGGTAATGTGGATTTAACCCCATACCCCGGCACCGGCCTTTTGGCTACTTGGCCACAGGTGGATTTTGCTGTAACAGACCAAACCGCCAATTCCCTTACTTTACGGGGGGAAATTGCCAAGGGAATTTATGTAACCAAGGCCTATACGTTTGAAGAAAACGGCCTGGCACACGTGAGTGTTACGCTGGAAAATACGGCTAAAATGCCTGTTTCCCTAGCGGATTGGCAATGGAACTTTGGCCCGGGCCTTTCCACGGTAAAAAGTGAACTTTCCGATAACGAACGCGAAAGTAAGGCCGTGTATTTGGTTCAAGAACCCGGCAAGAAAAATCCCACACTGGAAACATTTACTAAGAACGAAAAACAACCCCAACTGCCCTGGATGTGGGCGGGGTTAGAAAACCGCTATTTCTTGGCTGTTCTTATTCCAAATGGTTGGCAAGCCGGCAAATTATCTACCCAAAAAGAAGAGATCGGTACGCAAAAGAAGTTTTGGGGACTAAGTGAGGGCAAGTTAGAAGGGCCGCGCTTACAAATTGATGTACCCGGTCTGACACTTGCGGCCGGTGAACGCAAAACATATCAGGCGCAGTTTTATGTGGGACCCAAAGACTATCAACTCTTTCAAACCCCACAGTTTGCGCCCTATCACTTTGAGCGCAGTATAGCGTTTGGATTTTTTGGGGCCCTGGGTAAAATTGCCCGCAACGTGCTGGAACTGTTTTACAAATGGACGGGTAACTACGGGGTGGCTATCATTATGATAACCGTATTGTTACAACTCATCTTGTGCCGTTTTACCATTATGCAGTTAAAATCGGCCGCGCAGATGAAAAAAATCCAGCCTGAAGTAAAACGCATTCAAGAACGTTACAAAAATGACCCTGCCACCTTGCAGCGGGAAACGTTGGCCTTGTATCAAAAATACCACGTTAATCCGCTAATGGGTTGTTTGCCGTTGCTTATCCAATTGCCTATTTTCTTGGCTTTGTTTAATGCACTGCGTACGTCGTGGGCGTTGCATGGGGCCAAATTTGTGTGGTGGCTGACGGACTTATCGGCTAAAGACCCGTATTACATCCTGCCCATTTTGATGGGGGGGGTTATGTTTTTACAACAACGGGGTAATATACCGCCCGGTACGGACCCGGCGCAAGCGGCGGTGTTTAAGTATATGCCGCTGATATTTACGCTGATGTTTATGAATTTTCCGTCAGGCTTGGTATTATACTGGCTGACCAACAGTTTAATTACCTATGGTGTGCAAACCCTGGTCAACAAAAAACTTATCAAAGCAAATTAGGAGGATTTTATATGTTATCTAAAGTAAAAGTACAAGCAAAAACCGTATCCGAGGCTATTAAAAAGGGCCTCAAAGAGTTGCATATGCGCCGCGACCAAGTGGATGTAAAAGTACTGGAACAACCCAAAAAAGGTTTTTTGGGTTTTGGCAGCAAACCTGCTGTGGTGGAATTGGAAAAGAAACGCTGGGCTACCGAAGAATGGGACGAAAACATTTACATGGACGTACCCAAACATAATGCCCGCCGGGGCCGCCGCGGTAAGCACAATAACCGCCGTACGGGCCGCAAAATGATGGGCCGCAACCGCCGGGAAGGACAGGCTGAACGCGAAGAAAATACATCGCGCCAACCGCGTGTTTATACGCCTAAACCCAACGAACCTCAATTACTGCCTAGTGAGGCTATCCAACATGCTGTTATTCCGCAAGAATTGCAAGCCCCCATGCAACAGGCTAAAGAGCATATTACCCAAGTACTTACCCATATGGGGGTAACGCCGTCCAATGTAAACGTATGGTGGGATGAACGTCAACAACGCATTTTGGTTACGTTTGATTGCGATAAGCCAGCCATTGTCATTGGCAAAGAGGGCAAAACATTAGAGGCTATCCAATATCTCTGCACGTTAGCCGTAACCCGCCATTTTGACAAAGCCATTTCCGTAGTGGCTGATACGCAAAACTATTGGCGCAAATCCGAAGATAAAATCAATGCCGATATTGAATACGGCATCAACCAAATTAAACGCGGGGCCAGTGTGTTTCGTTTCCGCCCCATGAGTGCCCAGCAACGCCGCTACATTCACCGCGCGGTGGATGGTAACCCCTATGTACAGACCGCTTCTGAGGGGGAAGGCAAGTGGCGTAAGGTTACTTTCCGTCCCACACAAAAAGCCTTGGACGAAGCCCATGCTAACGTGGCCCCGGCGGACTTTGTGCCCGGTGTAATTGGCGAGGATATCCCGCAAGAAACCGCCCCGGTAGCGGAAAATGCCACCCCGGCCAACCAAACGGCAGATTCCCCTGTAGTAACCGAAATGCAAGGCAATACCCAGCGTTTAGCCACTGAAACGGTGGCCCAAACCGTTACCCATACAGTGGTGGAAGATAACGGACACGTAGTGGAAGAACATTCCGTGGTGGTTACTACGCAAGTTACTGAACCTGTTAAATCTGAAACTGAGCCAGCCGTTCAACCGGTGGCAGGACAAACTTTGTCTACACAAGACGATAACACAAAATAATTAACCACAACAAATAACTCTACAAAGGCGGCTTTTGTTGGGCCGCCTTTGTTTTGATTGTTTTACAGCGGATGTTGGATAGTTAATGTTCATGCGGAAATATTTACCTTGAGCAATCTGTATTTATTTAAAAAATTATGAAACAAACCCGTCATAAATTGTTACAATAATTGTATATCGTTTTAGGAGTTTGTATTTATGCCTGCTGAGTTAGAACGGAATATTCCTCCCCAGGCCCTGGATGCTGAAATGGCTGTATTGGGGGCCGTAATGATGGACAAGGATGCGCTAGATGATGCATTGGAAATTCTTCGTCCGGAACATTTCTATAAGGAAGCACACCAACTGATTTTTTCCGCCGTAAAAGACTTGGCCGACCGTAGCCAGGCAGTAGATATTGTAACGGTGGTAGAGGAACTTAAACGTAAAAAAAATCTTACCAAAGTGGGCGGAGAGGTCTATTTAGCCCAGTTAGGCGGCAAAGTATCTATTACCGCACATACCAAACACTATGCGGAACTGGTGTATAAGAAATTTGTCGTGCGTGATTTAATCCGTACCGCTACCGGGCTGGTCCAGCGTTGCTATAAAGAAGATTATGACGACCCACAAACTCTGATTGATTCAGCCGCAGATCAAATTTATAAACTCAGCCAACGGCAAAAATTATCGGGTTTTGTGTCTTCTAAAGACCTGGCCCCCGAAGTGATGGAAATGTTGGAACGGGCCGCCAAAAATAAAAATACCATTCAAGGCGTTCCCACGGGGCTGAGTGAATTTGACCATAAAACCGGTGGGTTAAGAAAATCCGACCTGATTATTTTAGGTGCGCGTCCCAGCCAAGGGAAAACGGCTTTGGCCCTAAACATTGCCCACCATGCCTGTGTGGAGTGTAATTTCCCGGTGGCGTTTTTCTCATTGGAAATGGGCCGCCATATTATTTACGAACGTATGTTGGGTGCGGCTTCTATGACGGAAATCCACAAATTACGCACCGGGTACTTTGAGCGTGAAAAATGGCGCGACCTTACGCGCGAAATGGGCCGCCTGGCCGCTGCCCCGCTTTATATTGACGATACATCCGGCATTTCTATTACCGAACTGCGTATGCGGGCACGCCGGTTGGCCAGTGAACTCAAAAAACAAGGCAAAGAACTGGGGCTGATTGTGATAGACTATTTGCAACTCATCCGCGGGGGGGAACGGCGTGTAGAGTCCCGCCAGCAAGAAGTGTCTGAAATTTCCCGCATGCTCAAAGATTTGGCCCGCACGTTAGATGTGCCGGTGTTGGCACTCTCACAGTTAAGCCGTAAGAATGAGGATAAAACCCGTGTGGACAATAAACCCCAACTTTCGGACCTGCGCGAATCGGGCTCTATTGAACAAGATGCCGATGTGGTAGCCCTTATCCACCGCGATGCGTATTATAAGCGTGATGACGAATCTCTTAAGCGCAAAGCGACCCTTATCATTGCAAAACAGCGCAACGGCCCGGTGGGGGATATTGATTTGGCCTTTTTTGGTGAATATGCCTTGTTTACCAACCCCGCACCCGAGGCTACCGAAGAAGCCCCTGCCAGTGCCAGTGGCATGGAAACCCAAATGGAGATACCCGAATAGTATGCCCATTTTACGCCCGACCGTAGCCGAAATTGACTTGAAGAAATTAAGCCGCAACTTGCACAAAGTACGCGCCCAAGTAGGGGCCCATGTGGACCTACTGGCCATTGTAAAGGCCAACGCATACGGGCACGGGGCTGTAAAACTGGGGCAGTTTATAGAAGAGAACGCCTTGGCCCAATGGTTGGGGGTGGCCTCGGTAGAAGAAGGTATTGCCTTACGCCAAGCAGGTATAAAATTGCCCATTTTGGTATTGGGTAGTATCTATCCGTTTGAAGCCTTTGAGTATGCCATTGCACACGATTTAGCCGTAACAGTGGCCAGTTTGCAGGCTGCCCAACAAGTATGCATAGCCGCTGAAAAACTGGGTAAAAAAGCCATTTGCCACGTGAAGCAAGATACGGGTATGGGCCGTATTGGTACCCGCCGGGGCGGCACCATAAAAGTGCTTCAGTTTTTACACAAGAACCCACATGTGGTTTTGGACGGACTTTATTCTCATTTGTCCAGTGTGGGCACGGACAGCACCTTCACCCAGCAACAACTGGGCTACCTGCGCGATACACTTACCGCCTTGCAACTTGAACCTATTTCTATCCCGCATGTGCATATAGCGGCTTCGGCGGCTATTGATACCCTGCCGGATGCCCATTACACGTTGGTGCGTCCGGGCCATAGTATGTACGGGTTGGAGCCGGGGTACGAGCCTATTTTATCGTTAAAAACCCGCGTGGTGTATTTAAAAGATGTTCCTGCCGGGTTTAGCATCAGTTATAACCGCAGTTTCCGGGCGCAAACGCCTATGCGTGTGGCTACCTTGCCGCTGGGGTATGGGGACGGGTATATGCGGGTAATGTCTGGGCGGGCGCAGGTGCTCATCCGCGGGCAACGTTGCCGTGTGCTGGGCAACATTACCATGGATATGCTCATGGTAGATGTGTCTAATGTACCCGGCGTACAAATTGGGGACGAAGTAGTTGCCGTTGGACGCCAGGGGGACGGAGAAATTACCTTGGCCGAACTGGCCGGGTGGGCGGGCACCATTGATTATGAAATTTGCACCCAGTTAAATGCCCGGGTGCCAAGGATTTACAAGTAATGTTTGCAACTATTGGAAGATATGTTTTATACTTGCTAAACGAAGTGGGCGGCGCGGCCGAAATGTTGCGTTCTTGCCTGTTTTGGTTATGGCGGTCCAAATTTGAATGGCACCAAACGTTCCAGCAGTGCGTAACCATTGGGGTGGAATCGTTGGGGGTTACGGCTCTTACCAGTTTGTTTACGGGTATGGTGCTGGCCTTGCAGGCAGGTAATACCATTGGCAACATTTTTGGCGATCCTATTTTTGTGGGCACCATTGTTACGTTTTCGTTGATCCGCGAATTGGGCCCCGTACTAACCAGTGTGGTGGTGTCCGGACGGGCAGGGGCCGCCGTAACGGCACAAATCGGTACCATGGCCGTAACCGAACAATTAGATGCGCTTTATACACTAGGCACAAACCCCATTCGTTATTTAGTTATCCCACGTATGAGCGCATTTGTGTTTACCTTGCCGATACTTACACTTTTCTCTAACTTATTTGGTATTTTGGGTGGCTATTTAGTGGCTGTGTATGCGTTGCATATCCCGGGGGAGGTGTATCTGACTGATATTACCTCGTTTATGGGCGTAGGGGATTTTATGCATGGGTTTATTAAAACATTTGCCTTTGCCTTGATGATTGGCACCGTATGTTGCTACAAGGGTATCAGTACCCGTGGAGGGGCCGAAGGAGTGGGGAAGGCCACCACCGGGGCCGTGGTAACCACCATTGTGCTTATTTTGGTGTTGGATTACTTTTTAACGGCTATTTTAACGGCGTTTGGAATTTAACATGATAGAAATTAAGCATTTACGCAAATCTTTTGGCAATAAACACGTACTTAAAGACGTGAATTTAACACTGGAAAAAGGCCAAACTACCTGTATTTTGGGCGGTTCCGGCAGTGGTAAAAGTACGTTGATTAAATGTTTAATTGGATTATTGGAGACGTCCGGCGGGCAAATTTTAGTGGATGGGCGCGATATTACCAAAATTAAAAGTGAGGTAAAACTGGCCGCCATCCGCCGGCGGTTTGGGTATTTGTTCCAGGAGGGGGCGTTATTTGACTCCATGACCGTGGGGGAAAACGTAACGTTTGGGCTTAAATATTTGACAGATGTGCCGGAAAAAGATTATCCCAACATTATTAAAGAAAAACTGGCCCTGGTAGGCCTAAGAGAAGATGTAGCCAAATTAAACCCCAGTGAACTTTCCGGCGGGATGAAAAAACGGGTATCTTTGGCGCGTGTATTGGCGGTGGAACCGGAAGTGATCTTATACGACGAACCTACCACCGGGTTAGACCCCATTATGTCCGACATTATCAGTGATTTGATTATTGACTTGAAACAAAAGTTAGGGGTTACGTCTGTTGTAATTACGCATGATATGCGTTCGGCCTTCAAAATAGCCGATAAAATTGCGTTTTTATACGAAGGCAACATTTTGCTTTACGGCACGCCGGAGGAATTTAGAAAAACCGACAACCCGTATGTGAAGCAATTTGTAACGGGGTCCAGCCAAGGGCCGATACACATGAAATTATTGGCCGCGGAGTAGTGTTTTTCAATGGGAAGAAAAATTTAAAATATATAAACAGTAAAAAGTTACAGCATAAATTAGGAAAAAATTATGAAAGCAGAAACAAAAGTCGGTATTTTTACCATTGTAGGCCTTGTATTATTTGGGTTTTCCCTTTATTTCTTGGGGGGGTTATCCGTTACACGTACGTACGAGTTAAACATTAAATTTAATGACGTCTCCGGCTTGCCTGTCAAAGCCCCTGTTAAATTGGCAGGTGTGGAGGTAGGAAAAGTCAAAAAAATTAAAATTGAAGGGGAAGATGTAGTGGTAGTGGCCGAAATCAAGGATGGCGTTTCTATCCGTAAAGGGGCGCAGTTTAGCGTGGTAATGACGGGTATTATTGGCTCTAAATACTTAAAAATAGTGCAGGGTATGCCTGGGGCCCCTCTCTTAACCCAGGGGGCATATGTGGATGGGGTAAACGATATCCCTATGGATGTAATGATTACCCAAACTATGTCCAGCGTCAAAGAATTTGTAGATAGCGTGAATAATAACGGAATGTTGGGCAGTCAACTCAACCAAACCATGGTTGAATTGCGTCAACTTTCCACTAACTTAAACCAAATGATTGCCGCCATGCGGCCCTATTTAACCAGTTCCGTGCAAAACTTGGATGTGGCTACCGAGAAACTCTCCGCCCTCTTAACAAGCATTGATAACGGAGAGGGGGTACTGGGTAGTTTGGTAAAAGACCCGGAAATGAAGGATGAAGTCAAACAAACCGTGGCTGATTTACGCACTACTATGAGCGAAGTAAAAACGGTCGTAGGCAAAATGGGTAAATTTCAAGTATATTGGGATTATGATTTCTTCTATATGCCCAAACCCAAACTGGCTACCAGTGATTTAGGGGTAGATATCTATACCCCCAGCGGATTTACGTTCTATCACGTGGGTATGGCCAATATCGGCAACGAGGACGACCGTCTGGACAACCATGATTATATTGAGAAAAACAAATTTGACGTGCGCTTGGGCCTGTATAACAAATGGGCCAAAGTATCGGCGGGGCTTATCCGCGGGGCGGGTGGCGTGGCGTTGGAACTGCGCCCCTTCCATGATAAGGAATTTTTGGAACGTTTTACTTTTACCGGTGAATTCTCCGACTGGGGGCGCGATCGCGTCATTAACGGACGGTTATTTAATAAACCCAACATTAGTTACGGGACAGATTTCCGCCTAAATAAATATTTCTCGGTAGGGGTATGGGCGCGGGATGTGCTAGAAACCAACAACGTGGCTGTGCGGGCTAACGTGGCCTTTAATGATCAGGACATTTCCTCCTTCTTTGGCCTGGCTGCTGTGGCAGGAACGAAATAATGAAGTTTAAAACGGTATTTGTTTGCAACCAATGTGGCTTTGAAACCCCCAAATGGGTAGGTAAATGTCCCGATTGCGGTGCATGGAATAGCCTAAACGAAGAGGTTAAAGCGCAAGAGGGTAAAAAGCCTGCCGGTACCCGTACGCGCAGTTTTACGGATTTTTCCTCTGATGTTGTAAAACTATCTGAAAGTAAATCCGTTCAGGAAGAACGCATTCCTACCCATATCAGTGAGTTTGACCGTTTGCTGGGCGGCGGCCTGGTAAAGGGGCAGTTGACCCTGTTGGCCGGAGCCCCCGGTATTGGAAAAAGTACACTCATGTTGCAGGTTGCGGCCCAACTTTCTAACACCAAAAAAGTGCTCTATATTTCCGGTGAAGAAAGTATTAACCAAATTGCCGGGCGTGCCCAACGCCTGGGTGTAAACGGAGAAAATATCTTCCTGCATTGTGAAACGGACATCCAAAAAATTGTCCAGTCCGTTCAAAATGTAAAACCGGATGTGTTGATTTTGGATTCTATTCAAACCGTCTATCACCCGGAGTTTACTTCGTCAGCCGGCACAGTGGCACAGGTACGCGAATGTACCAGTGAACTGGTACGTCTGTGTAAGCCACTGGGTATTATTACCTTTGTGCTAGGACACGTAACCAAAGACGGCGAACTGGCCGGACCTAAAATTTTAGAACACATGGTGGATTGCGTGTTATACTTTGATACGGAAAAAGACAATGTCTTACGCCTGCTCAGACCGCACAAAAACCGTTTTGGTTCTACCGGAGAAATTGGTCTTTTTAAAATGACAGGTAACGGTTTACAATCCGTAGATGACCCTAGCGAATATTTTGCCAGTTCTTCGCGCCAAAAAGCCCTTAAAGGCCGTGCGTACAGTTTAGCGTTGGAAGGATCCCGCCCTTTGCTTACGGAAATTCAAGCCCTGGTTTCGCCTACGCATTATCCGTATCCGCGCCGGGTAGCTACCGGGGTAGATTTGAACCGTTGTTTGGTCTTATTTGCCGCGCTGGAAAAACACATAGGTTTGCCGTTGGAAAATAAAGATATTTATGTCAGCCTGGCAGGGGGGGTAAAACTCAAAGACCCCGCACTGGATTTGGCTATCTGCGCGGCTGTGATTTCCTCCTGCAAAGACATTTCCTTGCCCTATAACCATGTATTTATGGCCGAGGTAGGTATCTTAGGGCAGGCTGCTAAGGTGCCCCTTATAGACCGCCGCTTGGAAGAAGCACAACGTCTGGGCTTTCTAAAAGCCTACTGTGCTCCGGTTACAAAACAAGAAAAAAACAATTTGACCTGCCTAGCGTTGTGTGAAGTGTCAGATTTGCACGAATTATCTCTTAAATTGCATTAGACCTAGGCCCTTTTTGTGAATGGATTGGGCCTTTGGACCCATTTTTTTTAACATGAAAACCGCTATAATAAAAATATCTTACTGGAGAAAGAGGTGCCTAATGAAAAAATGGGTAGGTTTGATAGTAGCATTTCTGTTGGCTGGGGCCACCTTGCCCACCAAGGCCGCTGTAAATTTATATAGGGCGGATGATGGACAATTAGTGCTGGAAGCCACTACATGTTATGATGTTGCCCGCGTTAGCGGATTGGTTGGGTTGCCGGATGACCCACCGGAAAATGAGAATCCGTCTGGCCTGCAAGAAGAACCTCAAGATATTTCTACGGATGACACGAATCCCACTGATAATACGGAACAATCTGCCAAAAAGGTAAATCCCTTAGTTGTAAAGGGTATTCAAATGGGGGCGGATATGTTGCTCAGTGATGATAACGATCCTTCTGCCTCCCAAAATAGATATGGTATTTCTGAGCAGGCGGAAGATATGTTGGATGCTGTCAGTTTTGAAGAACGCCAAGACTCTTTTATTACCTTTGTGCGGGATGTAAACTGGAAAACCGGTATGTATATTACTTTCCGGGATTTTAGTGTATGGCGCCGTCTGAAAATGGCGTGTTCTGGCATCAATCAACTTAGCAAGCCTTTCCGCATGAACTTGGGCCTTGCCAGCGACGAACTGGACCAAACCATTCAAAAAGCAACAAATACCGGAGTGGATGCGTTAGCACAAGCCGCGCTTGGGCATTCGTTTGCTGCTATGTCTAAATTATCGGTGGTGGGTTGGACCATGGTTATTGAGAAGGAAAATCCCTTTTTACTCTTAGCAGTGGATGAAGAGACCTATAATAAATTGGTAGAAGTGGAGCCCAAAATCGCTAAACTGTTTGAAGATATGTACACGTTCTTTAAAATCCGCGCGGTACGTATGGGCGAATTTAATAATAACATTAAAGATTTGCTTCGTGTCTCTCGCATTGGCAAGGGAGATTCATTCAGTACGTGGCATGTGATGGCTGAATACGCAAAAAAGATGTTAGAATTGGAACGCCAAGACAAATTGAACCCTGATGATGAAAAGCAAATTCATATTTGGCGGTTGGAAAGTTCTATGTATTATATTAGAGAACAAGTACGCGTAGAAAAACGTGCCGCCGAATTGGCTGCCCAAGATCCGGCAAATGCCGTTGTATTGGCCGAATTGGAAAAAGAACCCAAGAAAAAACCATCCTTGGATGATAAAGCACGCGAATTATTACAAAAAAGTACACAAGCAGAAATCAAACGTCTGATCCGCAAATATGTAAAACATTAAGAAGGGATATGTCATCTTTACAGGCCCGCCCGTTGGTGGGCCTTTTTTATATGTAGGATGGGACTTTCTATGTGAAAAATAGTCTATATAGATTATTTAAGTGCCTGCGTTTGCTTTAGTAAAATAAAGATATGAAACATCTTGCTTTGGCGTTACTGATTATTTTGGGTTTTACGGGAGGTGCTGTTGCAGGGCCAGTTTACCGGGCCGGAGAAAACTCCTCTTTATCAACGTGGTTACATGGAGAAGTATCTGCTGGATATGTGCTGGATTCTCTTAAATTACAGGATACCATGGAAGAAAATTCTTCTTCTAGATTGCACGGTTTTAACGGCCGTGCCTTGTGGAGTCCTTTAACCTGGTTGTCAGTAGGAGCCGAGTATAGCCGTTTTGCCAAAACGGACTTACCCCAAACATTGGTGGACTCGTATCAAGTAAGCCGGGTGGGGGGAATATTGAAATTGACATTGGCCCCTGATACATTGCCTCGGGTATATGTATTGGCCGGATACGGTCGCACCCGGCATAAACTGGAGTTTCTTCCGTTGCCTGGTATACATTGGCAACCTGTCAATACATCTTATATGTACTGGATGACTGGGTTAGGTATGGAAATAAATGTTTGGCAAGGCTTGTTTGCCGCAGTAGAGGGAAATTTATTTTACAACCGGGGACGTAACCTAGGTAAGTTCCATCAAACAGGCTCTAAAGTAGATACTGCCTTGCAAATTCGTTTGGGGGTTAGATTTTAAAAAATCAATTTCAAAGGTAGCCCACGTAACTTGTCAGTTCTTTCGTAAAGGGGAAAAGTTTGTTTAGTTGTTAAATTTATAAAATAACGTTTGCAGTTGAAGCAAAAAAATGGTACACTATATGTGTAGTAAGGATGCAAACGATTTTCCTCATAATAGAAACGTTTTCCGCGCCCATAGCTCAATGGATAGAGTGTCAGCCTGCGGAGCTGAAGATACAAGTTCGATTCCTGTTGGGCGCACGTCTTAAAATATACCCGTTCTCCGTCGAGAGCGGGTTTTTTCTTATACTTCCTCGACGGTGTTTTTTGAGCAAAATGAGCAAAATTACGCAAATCTTGTATATTGTTAGTGGACCCTCTATGGTGTACAGTAAACGCTACAATTCTTTACTTTTCTCGTCGACAAAATCTAAATTATACGTCCAAAATGTGGCACTACTATCCGCAACGCCAAAATTCCCGAAAATTTTTGTCATGCTATAATTATTACTCCTCGTCGAAGAAGTATAAAAACTACTAAAAAAATTTCCGAAAACTATGAATATACTGGGCACAGTTTGGACACTATATCCGCGTGGTTTTTCCGATTACTAGGAAACGATTTCTTGCGCTTTTATTATGCCATGTGCGCTTTTTGGTCACAGTAAATAAGCAAGATTAAGCAAATAAGCTGTACGGAGAATGGACAGAGTTTGGACACTAAAAAACCCCCTACACTTAAGTAAGGGGCTTGTGGTCTAATGGATATATTACTTGCTATTTAAGAACGGTTTAATATTGGCCCATACCGCATCATAGTTCACAATAAACGCTTGGTGCGGTGCATTGGCGATAATGGCAAGTTGCGCGTTGGGTAGCATCTTATACGCGGAAATAACCGTGTCTAGCGGCGCATTGGCATCTAACTCTCCGGCAATTAACAGTACAGGGCATTTAATACTACTAAATAATTCCTTCCCCACTTTTACGCTATTAAAGAATGCATAATAACGGTTTAGAAAGTCCGGTAGTTTTTCGGGCTCGGGGCTTAGTGCTTTCTTTTCCTCTATGAAGCGTTTATCGTACTGGGCAAGCGCATCTAGGGTTAAAACAGGGAACTGGTGGGTGGCGGGGTCCAACTCTCCGGCCCCGATAGCCACTATCTTTTTGACACGTTTAGGATACATAGAGGCAATTTTATAGGCCGTAAATGCTCCGTCAGAAAACCCTAAAATAATCATAGGTTTTTTCGTTACTTTATTTACAGCCGCCATGATATCTTTGGCTTTCTGCTCATAAGTAATTTCTTTTGTCCCAATACCGGACTTACCTTGTCCGCGTGTAGAGGGAGCAATGACCATATAATCTTTGGAAAGTTCGTCTATAAACCGTCCCATTTCATAGGTGCATCCTACTCCGCCACCATGTAAAACCAGTAACGGTTCGCCTTTTCCATAAACCTCATAATAAATCTTGGTATCGCCTACACTCACGTATTTTCCTGCAGCAGGGTTGTTGCCATACGGTGTAGCACTTACAATATCCTTTTCGCCCTGCATAAAATAATGGGTATCATGTGCAAAGGCAGATGCCCCTACTGATAATAAAAACAAGCATAAAATAAATTTTTTCATAATGCCTCCTTTATTGTTATTGTAGCAATTATAGGGTAAAATCGACTTTTTATTATGCCAATCTACATACTTTTGGACACTATAACCCAAAAGAAAACCGCCCCCATTAAGAGGCGGTTATATTTTTTACCTAGAAACAGGACATTTTGACAGGATATTAACGAACCAATTCACAAGTTTCTCGAAGCGTATACAGCTTCCAGAAATCTTCCGCCAACAGCGTTGGGGCGCACTTGCCACCTTGCTTAATACTATCCGTTACGGTCAAAATTCCTACATATACGTTCTGCTCCTTTAACTTATTATGCAAGGCAATGCACATGGCACGCAGGGCGGCCTTATCCATAGATAAGGGTAGATATTCTTCCATGGGATAAAGCCCTAATCCACCGCCTGTTACCAAAATAGCACCTTTCTTTTGGCTAAATTCAGGCCCTACTACCTGTTGAATGGCATGGTAGGCCCCAGCCACATCTACTTGATAACGCTGGAGTAATAGAGCGGCATCTTTTGGTTCCGTCAAATCCGCATCTGCTGTAGTAACACCTACATTGTAAAACAGCACATCCGGCACACCCCATTTTGCCTTTACGCTGTTAAAAGCCTGTGTAATACTGTTCAAGTTGCTTGCGTCCACGGTTTGTGTATCTACTTCTATATTTTGTGCTTTAAACTCTTCTTCATATTGCTTAAGGTGTTCCAAATTGCGTGACATTAAAATTACGCGAAATCCTTCTTTCCCAAATTTCCACGCAACGTGATTGCCACATCCTTTCCCAGCCCCAACTATTACAATTGTTTTTTTATTCATACATTTCACCACCAGTTAAACATACTTTTATTTAAATCTAATTTTTTAAGTTCTTCCATGTCATTTGGAGAAAGCGAGAAGTCTAAAATATCCCAATTTTCCTGCATGCGATCTTTATGAGTAGATTTTGGAATAACCACGATATCTTGTTGATATAAAAACCGTAGCCCGACCTGTGCATTGGTCTTACCGTATTTTTGCCCTATTTGTTTTAATACGGGATTTGTAAAAAAACCGTTTTGACCACAGGCTAAGGGGGACCATGCTTCGTGAATGGTTCCATGGGCCTTTAACAACGGTCGTAAGGCTGTTTGTTGGCGAAATACATGCGTTTCAACTTGGTTGACCATGGGAACGATTTTAGCGGTTGTCAGTAGAGATTTATAATCTCTTTCCAAGAAATTGGCTACTCCGATTGCCTTTAATTTACCTGCTTGATATGCATCTTCCATGGCCCGGTAAATTTCATGGTAATCTCCGGTCGGCTCGTGGATTAAAAGTAAATCAATGTATCCTAGATCCAATGTCCGCAAGGAACGCTCAATAGACAAAACAGTATCATCGTAGCCCTGTCCACCCCATAATTTGGTAGTAACAAAAATATCTTCGCGCTGTATTTTACTTGCCCGAATAGCTTTGCCTACTTCTGCTTCGTTACCGTAACACTGTGCGGTATCAATACTTCGGTATCCCACATCTAATGCCTCCCGCACACAACGTTGCGTAATAGCAGGCGGAATTTGATATACTCCATATCCCATTTTAGGAAGCAAAACGCCATTATGTAATTTGATAGTTTCCATACACATATATTTTAACAGCTGGAGTGCACTTTAAGTCAAGACAAAGATCCTAGAAGTGGAGCCAAAATAAGAATAGGCACAGTTTGGACACTATATCCGCGTGATTTTTCCAGTTGTCATGCGGTTAAATTTCGCGCTTTTATTATGCCAACCTACATACTTGTGGACACTATAATTTAAGCAACATAAGCAACATTATGTATCATAAGCTATACAAACGCTCGGCAGAAAAATGGCAGAAAAACTTTCTGCCGTATTTTCTGCCATATCCTTAGGCCAAATAAGCAAGATTAAGCAAATAAACTATACGGAGAATGGACAGAGTTTGGACACTAATGTCCGATGATTCGATGCTAAATATTTTTCGAACTGAATTTCGATAACGACTTATACACTTTGGGGCTAGACACAAAAAAGAAGAAATTTCATTAAATTAGCCCCTTATTTTTGTTAAACTATGAAAAAAGGATCCTTTATGCATATAATATATCTAATTTCTGCTGTTACAATCATATTGTTGCTTTTTGTCATAATCATTCAAAAAAAGAATCAGATCGTTTTGCAAGAATTCATATCTTCTGCCGAAAAAAACACACAAGACATAAAAAAACAACTTGTTTTACGTCCTTCTGAAAACACTGTAATCCCAGAAGCAGAATCTGGCGAACATGGCCAAAGATATAAGACATCGGATATACAAAACATATTCTACAAGCAGAACGATAATGAGATTATATTTGCGAAGCTCTTGGATCAATCTGTGGACACGACAAATTATGTCCCTTTGTTTGTTGCAACATCCGAAACAACAGGAGCCATTGGGCAATTGGCGCCTCTAGCAATACAACATGCGACTCATGGCATTTTTGAGGCAACAATAAACCCTTCATTATTGACCGATTTCCAAAATGGGCTCACTAGTACAATGGTTCAAAACTCTCAAGGGCAAATCATTCAACACGCTGGATTTGCTTCTGCAACGCCTAAATTACTTACCCCTCTATTTGTATTTCAAATGACTTCTTTTGTAACTGGACAATATTATTTTAATATTATCCAAGGGAAACTGGACAATGTATTTGGCCGATTGGATGATCTAAAACGATTCGCTAAACATGACAAATTAGCTGAGTTGGAAAATATCCAATTACAAATTCAAAAGCTTTCCAAAATACAACATCCTCAAGTTGAACATCTAGTTTTAGAACACCAATTAGATGCTGAGATTGGCAAACTAATCAGATATTATATCAATGAAGTAAGACGTTTTAATGCTCCACTAAAACGAGATAATAGCTCATTCGCACGTAAGCAATTAGATCTCTTGGAAAAAGATCTTTATAATGACGACTTTGGATTTCAGATACAAATGTTAGCGGCGGCGGAGGAGATGCAACAAACTATTAAAATGGTGGCATTATATCTAAATTGCAAACACACTAATTCTGAGGATATAAGTGAAAGGAAGCAGTACATAGGTGAAATCGTTAATCTAATCTTACAATGGAATCCCGCTCAAACATTTACTAATCAAGAGGGAAAAGAAATTACGAACAAATATTATGACGAAATATTACACTTGGCGGAAAAAACAGAACCATGGTTTGAAAAAGGAAAAGAAAAACGAAAAAAATTCATCAATGATTTGACCACATTTAAAAACAATATTTTATCAATAGGGAAATTTCAATCTCCCGTAGAATTTCAAAAGAAATTAAAATCCTTTTGGAATAAAAAATATCACGTCTTGCTTACAACAAATGAACAAGAGCAACCCGTGCTTTGGATAAAGAAAGATGATGCAAAACTGGATTAGATAAACATATTAGATACTTCTCTGAACTTTAGGGCCATGTCACAAAACCATGTATATGCTTTATCCCAGTCTTGCTTATTTTTAATATCTAGCTTGTGTTTTGTTAGGATCCGGCAATCTTTGGTGGCTTCTATACATTCCACTTCATTTCCTAGAATACCCGCTATTTTCTCTTTCTTTTCACAAAACTTATTAAAAAGCTCTTTGTTATGTGGAATATAAATTTCAGCTCCTATGACCTTATCCCTCGTGTTAACAGTTAAAGATAAATGAAATAGAGCTGTTCCTAGTGACATGGAATACCAATGCTGCGGTTGAGGCTTCTGCATTGTAAATTCTTGCATAAAAGCTTCCTGTTCAGAAGCATATTCCTTAAAGTGTTGCCAAAAGTCTAATTGTAATGCTTTAACTTCACTTAATCCATCGATTGTCTGTAAGCTTTTGGCCCAATCGTTAGGAGCTTCCACAATATTAAATTTAGGAGCAGGCAAGGAGTCTCCAATTTGCCACAGTTCAATTTCCAACAAGAAAAAGCCTACGTTCTCTTCCGTGGTACGATTTAGCCACTCTATAGCTTGTCTATGCTGATCCCCTGCTTTTTTGACGATCCAAATTATAATTTTCGCGTCTTTGCCTGCGGCATAGGTAATAATTTGTCCCAAATGAGTATGGTTCGTTGGCTCCAATTGATTTTCTATAATAATTTTTCGCCCTGTTCCTTCTTCTTTAGCATATAAATCAATTTCATAGGGGCCCACTCGAGATTCTCGCTCTTCCAAGATAATATCCCCAATCCCGAGTGTAGCACTTAGGTCTTTTAAATTTTCTGTTTTTGCTAGCCATTTAGAAAAATCTTTCTCTTCATTGGGCCAAATTTCTCTTAAATCTGCTATTTTGTGAATTTTCCCTAAATTTGCCATTTTCTCGCACTCCTAATATTCTAATATCTTCCATTGTATCACATTAGAAATATAGACACACTGAATTTAATTTACTAAAATGGAAATGTGCTTATTGGCAAGCCTGCTCGTTCGTGCAAAGATTTTATCAGCCAACGTATAGATAATATAACCTTACCAAGTTGATTGTCTGGTCAAAGATTACGAACGCATATTTACAGATAAGAAACTTGGAAACATAAGGAGAATATTATGAAAAACAAAGACGTAAATTACTTCAAATTGCAGGCTAAGAATCTCTACCGAGATTATCAAACAAAACAACCCTATATTGACGATGTAGATGGTCAAACTTATTACCAATATAGTCCAAAATATTTTGATATTGATCAATTATTTGTGGATTATGATTGGGATGAGGAAAATTTTTCTCTGATGAAAGCGCAGCATCTAATCGCGAACATGGTTGGTTTTAATAAATGGGCTGATTTGTTAAAAGCTCAGCCGGAAGAATTGGAACTGGCTCATTTACTGTTAGATAATCAGGAAAAAATTCATTTAGAAGACTGGAATATGTATGTAGCTCGTATAGAATATGATAATCAAGTTGTGCTAGATCCGGCCTCAAAGTTAGAAATTTTTAAGAAAGTATTTTTAGAAGAGGAAGGACATCATAGTCCCTTTCCTCCTTATAAACTTTCTCAAAAGTAAATCTAAAAGCCCCGCATCTTGCGGGGCTTATTTCTTACTTCTTAAACTGTTTAAAATAACTAAAGTCGTTATTTAGTTGTACTGCTGTGTGTGGAATTAGCAAATACTCCCATGTTTTTTCGCCTTCTTCTCGAGCGTATTGATTTACACGCCTAATCCAAAGTAGGGCTGCTTTGGCTTTTTCTTCTACGTCTCTAGTATCAATATCTTTTGTACTCTTAATTTCTACTAGAAACATTTTATCAGCCGTTTCCACTACAAAATCAGGTTCGTACTTCCCATTACTCCAATAAATATTAAATTGTTTAATATGAGGACGAAGCCATTTTTGCACTTCGGAGCATTGTTCTAGTACCTGGGCAAAGTCTTTTTCTGCTTTTGAATCAAACTTATACAAGTTATGACATGCTTTTTTGAATCCAGAGAATACTTTGCTTGGTATGTCGCTAGTGGGTTCTATTGTATCGGTGTAATGTCTAATCTTATCAGAAGAGATTTTCTCATAATTATGCGGATAGATCTTCTCAAATGGACGGACTTTGGAGGCCATTAAATCAGCAGGCACATATTCAGCATGCTGTTTCATTTGAGCAAAGATAAAGTCCGCCAACTGACGTCTATAGGTAATAACTACATTTTTAACCCCTTTATCATCTAAATAGGTCTTTAATTTAGCAATTACAGCTTGTGCTAACGAATGTAACAAATCCGCATAATCATCATAAGGAATTTCCGGTACATCAAACAAAGCCCCTAATAGGATATTTTCATGGGTTTCCTGATTAATATCCCCCGATACTTGCCCTTGTAAGAAAGAATACCCACCATCCGTAAGTGACTTTAAGAAAATTTCTTCGGAAGCAGGTTGATAGGTAATGTTGGTTGTATCCAATTCAAAAGGTTTAAAGTTCAAGTGTCCGTCTTTACCGGGTTGAATGGTTACACGCGGGATAGCAATTGTTGCAGTTATAAATTCTTGTACAAGTTGCGGAGCATGCTGTTTAATTTCTTCGGCATGTTGGGCAGCAAACAAGTCCCCTTTTTGGGCTAAATGCTCTTCCAATCGCTTAAAAGCCACTTCTTGTACTTGCGTATTAGACAAATCGCCAATCTTTTTAACTTCTCGTCCCATTTCCGGTAATACGGTATCTTGGAAAATGGCTACTGCTTCTTTTACCTCTGGGGTAGGCGGAATCCATTGCTGAGCGGTTTGTGTTTGCGTGTTTTCTTCCCGTTTAGTTGCCAACGTAGTGTTAGAAACAATCACTTCTTTACGTGGAGCACGATCAAAATCATCATCTAGTTCAATAATATTTTCTTTGCGGATGATACTACCCGCTTTGTTAGCTTCATCAATAATAGCTTGGAATTTGTCGTGGGCTACAATAGTCAGGCGGTCCACCGCTTCCTCATGCATAATTTTGCCATAAGGCAAACGTAAACCGCGCCCGATGGTCTGTTCTGTAAGTGTATCGGAAGCCGAAGCGCGAAGCGGCACAATCGTATACAAATTGGTGACGTCCCACCCTTCCTTGAGCATATTCACGTGGATTACAATTTCTATTTTGTTATGTGGGTCTTCCAAAGACAATAGCTGCCCAATATTTTCTTCTTTTTCACTCCCTTTTTGGGCAGAGTGGACTTCAATCACCTTGTCTTTATAGTAACCGTTATAAAAATTATCGGCTTGGATCATCTGTTTAATCTGCTCGGCATGGTCCGTATCTTTGGTAACAATCAAAACAAACGGTTTGATAATCGTTAAATCATTATTGTGGGCAAATTTTTCCAATTCCACACGCGTGTTTTGATGTAGCCGGATTCCGTCTAACACTTTAATGCGGTCAATTTCTTCGGGCGTATAGTTACCGGGTTGCCAATTTTTACGCGTTGCCACATAGGGCTTTTTAACAAACCCGTCTTTTATGGCTTTGGCTAAAGAGTATTCATACACTACATTTTTGAAAGGGACAGCCTTACTGCCTTTTTGTACTTGCGGGGTAGCCGTCACTTCAATGCCCAAAACAGGGTTTAGCTCGTTAATTACCTGCATGGCACGTTCGGCACGATAGTGATGACTTTCATCCATTAAAAGGACTAAACGCTCCCGATTGGCCAAATAATCAAAGTAACTTTGCCCTAGGTATTCAGACAAACGCTTGATAAGGGGCAGTTCTCCCTTACGTTCACCCGTATTGATTTTGGAAATGTTAAAAACATTAATGCGGATGCTTTCTTGGTATAACTGATTTTCGCTCATTTCACGGTAGTTATCCCCGGTAATGACAAGAGGTGGATTGGTTACAAAGTCAGCAATCCCCTTAAATACGTATTTAGGGCTAGTGGGTTTGGAAAAGTCCTCAATGAGTTTATTGTAAATGGTCAAATTGGGCGCTAGAACAAAAAAATCGGTAATGTGGTAGGCTTTGTACAAATAGGTTACAAAAGCCCCCATAAGGCGTGTTTTACCCACTCCGGTAGCCAATGCAAAGCAGATATTGGGGAAATTTCGCTCAAATTCCTTAAAAATAGGGTATTTCTCACGGATAGCGGCAATTTCTTTCTCCAAATCGTTCTGTTTAGTAAGCGGCAATAAAGCAGTTATATCCGCTAAGATGTTCAATGCTTCTTCTTGCGGTTTACGCAGAGACAGACGTTGTTTAATGTATGAAGTATTTTGGTTCATAATATTACCTAAAAATTGTCGCCCCAATTGTTTGGAGATACTGCCCAATATTTGCCAATATCCAAACAACAAACGGAACTACAATTACCGTTAATAAGGCATTTATCACATATTTTTTTAATTTATTTTCTTTAAAAGCAACTACGGGGAATAGCTTAGTCATTAATGTTCTCAAATTTAACATGGTATATGTCCAACAATTTGAAAATAATAACAACCAACCAATAAACGCTATTAAAAAAGGATGTTCTACATTGAATATAGAAGCAGTTTTCATCGCCAAATACAGTGCACCAAAAAACATTAGCAGAACCGCAGTTATTTGAATGGTTGCTTCTACTTTCCAATCTCTAACCCATAAATAAGAATTTTGATATTTGCTTAATATTCCTTTAAGACGGTAAAAGGTACCCTCTGTCCACTCTTTGTTATCATTAGTAACAGAAAATATGGAAGGATTTTGAAAGTCATTATTCAAATAGATAGAAACAATTTTTTCATTTTTTGTGTCGGTTACTTCTGCAATGTCAAATAAAATTCTTTCTACTTGCTGGGCATCCGAAAAATATTTTAATAAAGAATCTATATCGTCAACGATGTATCCTTTTCTATCGAAGCGAATTAAATACAAAAGCCGTGCGCTAGCTTCTTCTTGACCTTTGTTATATTGTTGAAGAATATCTTTTAATTCGGCATCTATCCTCTTTATGGCATCTGTGGTAATCGTACATGCTTCAATTTTCTCATCTATCAGAAATTTTCCCATATCTTACTCCTTATTCTTCCTCATCTTCAATGACGGGTGGGTTGATGATGTTTAGATTGTAGTTGGCTTTGTCAAACTCACAACTGCCTAAAATGGCACCCGGAATCTTTTTAACCGTAATGTTGCTGTACCCATTGGCTACACCCGCATCAAAACTTTTGCAGCAGATGAGCAAACTTTCGTCGTCCTTCATTTCTCCGGAAATAGCGGCTAATACATCCGCTCCCACGTGGTTGGTGGTAGTGTAGATATAGTCATTTTCACTGCTTTTGCCTTGTTTCCAAAATTGGTCTTGGTCCGGGGCGTATAAAAACCCTTCGTGCTTGGCCATAGCGGCGGCTAACATATCGGCATTATATTCTTTGGAAATTACATATTGGCCGTATTTGTCTTTGTTGAGTAAGCTAGGGGCTAAGTAGTAGTATTTGAAACCGCCGCCGCCTGTCCAACCGACGGTTTTGGAAATACCACCTTGGTCCGTGCCGTCAATTACTTTTTGTAAGCGCGGGATACAATGGGTGTGGCAATGCTCTCCCAGCTCAATACCAATGTATTTACGGCCCATTTTATGCGCCACAGCTGCTGTTGTACCCGAGCCGAGGAAGGAGTCCAATATAAGCTCCCCCGGTTGTGTAGCCATAGAGACAATTCTACTAATTAACGCTTCCGCTTTTTTACCATTTGGGAATTCAACATCTCCTTCCTTTGTTAAATTTTTAGTTTCTCCTACGAAATCCCAGTATGTACCTTGCAGATTACGTTTATATATTTTTCCATCTATTTCTTCTGAAACATCTTTTAACCAAGCAAATAATCTGAATGATTCTCCTTTGTAGAATTGTTCATAATGTTGTCCTTTATTTCTACCAGTTTTGGGAACGTACTCTACAGAATACAAATCACTTTCAATCCCTATCTCTTGAACCTTTGCCATTATTCTGGGTCTAATGGAGCTCTGTGGCATAGCAGTCTGAAAACAATATTTTGCAAATTGTGCATAGACTTGCTCTTCAGATAAATTGTGCTCACGCATAAGAGCACTAATCGGCTTAATAATATAATTTATTCGTTTATATATTTTAATTTCATTTCCATCCCCATCTAATGTAGAGCCCACATATATCTTTTCACCGGGATCCAATAATGCTGTAGTATATTTCCAACTTTTTCCTTCCAACCTATAGTCTTCTACCATCTTAATAATGGGGGTATATGAATATGCGGGTACAAATGGGCGGATCTGATTATAATCTTTAGCATATATTAAAATATACTCCACATTTTTTTTAATCCTTTTATCTTCGCCCCCGCCAGAAGCCCCCGCAATATTCTTCATATTAACGGAAATCATATTTATGAAATTCCCTCTTCCGAATATTTCATCGCATAATACTTTTAAGTATGCTTGCTCCTCGTCATCAATTTGTATCCATATTGAGCCCGTATCTGCCAGCAAATTCCTTAAGATAACAATTCTTTCTTTCATCAGCGAAAGCCATGTAGAGTGTTCCAAATTATCGTCGTAATGTTCAAAAGCGGAACCTGTATTGTACGGCGGATCAATGTAAATGCATTTTACTTTGCCTGCATATTCCTGTTCCAACGCTTTAAGGGCCAACAAGTTATCCCCATAAATAAGCATATTATCGGTGTTTTTATCCCCATAATCCTTGGACGGATCATGTATTAAAATCCGCGGCTCCACCTTAATAGTTTTATCCTTCCCAATCCACGTGAGTTCCAACTTTTGTTTACTTGTCATAATATGTTCCTTTAAACATTTGACCGATTGCATTCAATAAATCTGCATAAAGTTCTTCACATTGGTCTATTAAATTTTCGGGTACTTTTTTATCCGTTCCTACGACTTTTTTTAAAGCATGTATTATATCTCTTCTATGTTCAGAACAAAGGGTAATGGCTTTTATTATATTTTGGGGAAAGAGCATGCGATAAAAATACATATTCTCTTGTAATGCATCTAGTTCTATAGATGCTTTTTGCAAAAGTTCTTTTTGAAAATCAAAGTTATCTGAGTTTGTTGATGTGGAATTTTTACCATATAGACGCAACATATCGTATAACGGCAAAGATACATTGTACAAAGAAGCTAATAGCCTTCTGATCTCACGCAACCTTTCTTCAAATAGCAACTGCTGCTTATGTTTTCGTAGTTCAATATCAAATGTAAAATACGGCAACGCTAGTAATGCTACCAATAAACCGCTCAGAGATACAACCACTTCTCCTTTTTGTTGTAAAGCAAAAGTTAAAATACTTATTAAAAATACTACAATAACTGCTACATACAAAATTTTTCTCATACATTTCCTCATAAAATACTATATCACTTTCCACCCAATAGTGAAAAGTTCGGTTTCTTCTACGTTGTTGTGTAAGCGTTGTTGCAGTTCATCTAAAATTTGGTCTTTTTTATTGGAAATTTCGTCTTGTTCGTCAAACAAGCGGGCCCGTTTCTTTCTACGTAAGTCCTCTTTTTCTTTTTGTTGACGCCCCAGTTCCAGTTTCTTTTCCAGTATCGTAGCCTCGCGGGACTCCTTTTTAAGAGCCTTAATCTCGCGGTCTAGGTCTTTGATTTCACGCTCTAAATCGTTTTTGAGGTCATCGGCCCATTGGTCTAACTTATCCATTTCTTGGTCGTAGTAGTCGTTATTTTCTTTGGACAGAGTGTCTAAAATCTGTTTTTTGCGGCCTTCACCACTATCTTTTAGCGTATGACGGGTCTTATCGCCAATTTGAATAGGTTCGGCTTCTATGGAAGGAATTTGAAGTAGTTTTTCGGCATATTCTTCGCTTAGTGGCTTTCCATCATCTGTACACATGGAATAAATCAAATACTCAGTAGTGTCTAACGCTGTAACAGACATCTTGCTAACCCGTATATACCCACTTTTTCCCAATAAACTCTTTACCATAGCCACATTTTTACCGCTATGGGTATAGTCAAAGGTTAGTTGTTCTTCCGCTGAAGGACGTTGTTTAACATAAGTTAGTAGGGACTGCATAGCCGGCAAGTTAAGGTGCAGGGGACGAGTGCTAACTAAAGAGCCCTTTAGACTGTAAATACCATCCCATTCTTTATCCCAAAACGATGCTGTAGAAGACAAACGTACTGTTTGGGTAGATTTATCGTAGGAAAAGCCTTTTCCAAGAGCAGAGCGCAAGAAGGATAACAAATAACCATCGTACTCCGTAAGCGTATCCATGGAGATACCTTTGATACGCTTTTGCACATCCTCGTCAAAGTTATCAAATAGTTTGCTTTTGGCTTGGTTAGTGGCTTTTGAAATAGTATCGCTTAGTTGAGTTTGCAATTCATCAAATGCTTTTTCAATTTCATCTTTGGAACGGCATTTTTGGAAAATAGTACCAATGGATTTTTCTATATCTACACCGGATTCTAATGCCCCTAATACAGGGTCCGAAGAGCCAAAAACGCCGTCAAAAAGGTTTAATTTGTCGCGTAAAAGTTCTAATACGCGCCGATCGGCGGCATTGACGGTATTTAAGAAATTGATTACCACCACATCATATTTTTGCCCGTAACGATGGCAACGCCCAATACGCTGTTCCACTCGTTGGGGGTTCCATGGCAAATCATAATTGATTACTACGTTGCAAAATTGCATGTTGAGACCTTCTGCGCCAGACTCTGTAGCCAATAAGATCTCTGCCCGTTCCTGAAATTCTTCTATAATAGCGGCACGTGTATCAGCTGATATAATGCCTGTTACTTTTCCATCTGTTTTATGGGCTTCTCGCCATTTTTTTAGAACGGCTTTGCTAGCAGGGTCTGTATTAGTACCATTGAGTGTAAGCGTTTTGTCTCCCAGACCATTTTTATCGAGTAATTCTTTTAAATACTGTTGAGTGCGTTTACTTTCCGTAAATACCAAAACTTTACGGGGACTACCCAAACGTTTGGCTTCTTCAAACGCCTTTTGAATACCTTGTAGCAAAGCATTTCCTTTGGCGTTTTCCGTAATACTTTGAGCCAATTTGCGGTAATCTTCTAACATTTTGATTTCTGCAGTTAATTTTTGGTGGAAATCATTCCGTTCTCGTAAGGTCCATTCTTTAGGTTTGAAAGTAGGATATACAAATCCCGCCTGTGGATCACCAGATTCAGCCCAATCATCTTCCATATCATCGTAGTCTTCATAATCGGCAGTTACATCAATATCGGGTTCCGGATACTCGGTTTCTTGTATTCTTTTCAGACGTTCAATTAATTTGCCTAGTGTATCAGAAATAGCAAAAGACGAAGATGCTAAAATCTTGCGAATTACTAATACCAAAAGTTGGTTATTGCGACTAGAAACCCCGATGGAAGAATCTGAACGTAAATACTCCGATACTTTTTCGTACAAGTCTAACTCTTCTTTGGAAGGAGTAAAATCAATTGTAAATGATTGTCGTTTAGTGTATTTAACATATTGCTGGACTTGCCTACGTAAAGTACGATGAGCAATGGGGGTAATACGTTTTTTGATTTCCTTAAATAAACGCTCGGCACGACGTTCGGCCTCAGTATTCCCTGCAAAATTTGCTAAAGAAATATCTTGGTCGAAAGCATCTGATCGTTGAATAAATTGTGATTTGAAAGATTCTAAGTTGCCAAAAATACGGTCATCCACAAAACTAACAAGCCCATAAAGTTCCAGTAATGAGTTTTGCAAAGGGGTAGCCGTAAGAAGTAGTTTCTTTTTTGCTAATCCCGTAGATTCCTGGATGGAACGAGCGATTTTATTGTCCGAACGATATACATTGCGCAAACGGTGGGCTTCATCAATAACCACAAGGTCCCATGAAATGTATTCCAACTCTCGCTCCATGCGACGTGCGTATTGGTAAGAACAAATCACTACTTTGTCTTTTTGGTCAAAAGGATATTCCTGCCCTTCTTTTTGAAGTTGCTTGTAGGTTTTGGTATCTAAAATAACGGAGTCAATAAAAAATTTGTCTTTCAACTCACTTTGCCATTGTTTACGAATAGACGCAGGAGTAATGCAAAGAATTTTTCGTTTATTCTCGGCCCATAGTTGACTAATGACAAGCCCCGCCTCAATTGTTTTGCCAAGACCTACTTCATCAGCTAAAATTGCACCTTTGGAAAGTGGGTTCTGGAACGCAAATAAGGCCGCGTCTATTTGGTGTGGGGTCAAATCAATGGTGGAATTGAGTACAGACCGACCGAGTTTGCTTACTGAATTTGCTGGGTTTTGCAATGTAAGCAAGTGAGCTAAATAGCGTGCTTGGGTAAATGATCGCAATTTTATAATCCTTAGTAACTACCTTTTCGTCAATAAATTTATCTTCTTTTACTATACTAAATAGAGTTCAGACATTGCAAATCATCAGGAAATATAGTTCGAAGCAAAATATCCCCGGGAGTTAACCTTGGGGGATATAATATTAGTTTACTACTCAAATTGTCAGATTAGATTAACAGTCTATTTCGTTTTTTTCATTTCCTCCATAATTTCTTTTTCTTTTTCTAACAGACTTAGGTAAGGCACGGTAATCATGGCCAACTTTGTAGACGGGACCATAACCGTATCTTCTTCAAAAGATTGAAAAGAAAGCATCAATGTCGGCTCTTCATCTGACAAGTTATCCATATTTTCTATAGTCAAATCTGCATTATCTGCAAATTTTTGTATGTGGCCATCGGTGTAATATGCATTAACGTTATAAAGGGCATCAGCATAGCGATCTTTATTAGTCAATTTCTCTTCTAAGAAACAAGTCAACAAAATGATTATAAATTGCTCACTAGGATTATCTCTTAGTACCTTTTTTAACGTTTTCATTGCTTCGTTATAGAATTTACTTTCATCTGAAGTTAAGGAATGTGATTGTTTCTTTGTGTGCAAACGAACAACCTTTTTCATCTTTTCTTCGCTAAATTCGGAGACAGCCAGGTCCTCAAACCCTTTGTATAATTCCAAAGAAAGTCCTTCGTACGGATAGGTCAATTCCCAATCATCTTGCGGATGATCCATGGCATCGTCCAAAATTCTTATTGAGCTCACTTCGGACGGGTGCACCGAAACATACTGATTGGCTAATGTAGGGAACGAAACCCATTCATTTACATTTTCTATGTTTGCTAACACTTCCTCCAAGCGGTCTGCTGTGCTAGCTGTTACAGGGAACCATATTGAGGGATTATCCGCCACTCTAATGCCTACATGGCCCCAAAAGCCATCATTCTCGGCTTTTCCGATTGCATATAGTGAGGAACGGATATGTTTCCCGGTTTTGCTATATTCCAACAGATCATCTACACTAGTCTGGAAAAAAACTGCTAAGTCTTTTAAGGCCGTTATATCCGGCTGACTTTGATCGCTTTCCCAGCGTGCAATAGTCTGTTGGGTTGTTTTTAAAGCTTTTGCAAGCTCTTGTTGAGTTACGTTCATGCTTTCACGTAATTCTTTTAGTCTTTTCATCTGTTTTCTCCTAATTGTTTAAGTAATATATACATGTATAACACGTATATTAGGTATTATACACATATTATGTGTATTTGTCAATAGTTTTATACTTTCTCAGAAGAGATATTTATAAATAATCATGATTTCAAAAACTCATAAACATGAACAAAACGCCTCTTTTCCGCATTTGATAAAATAGACATATGGCAAAGCAAAAGACCTACCTGGCAATTGATCTCAAGTCCTTTTATGCGTCTGTGGAGTGCGCGCAAAGAGGCTTAAACCCGCTTACCACCAACCTAGTGGTGGCCGATGCCAGCCGTACCGAAAAAACCATCTGCCTGGCCGTGTCTCCATCCCTTAAGACCTATGGTATCGGTGGCCGTGCCCGTTTGTTTGAGGTGGTCCAGCGCGTAAAAGAGGTCAACCGCAAACGCCAAGCCAAGGCCCCAAATCGCCGTCTAACGGGCAAATCCATCCACGCCCCTGAACTAGCCCAAAACCCCAGTCTAGCGGTGGATTACGTGGCCGCTCCGCCCCAAATGGCCAAGTACATGGAGATTAGCAACCAAATTTACGATATTTACCTCAAATACGTAGCCCCGGAGGACATCCATAACTATTCCGTAGACGAGGTGTTTATTGATGCTTCGGATTATTTAAAGCTCTATAAACTCTCCGCACACGACTTTGCCATGAAACTCATCCGCGAGGTCCTGCAAACTACCGGCATCACCGCTACCGCCGGGATAGGCACGAATCTGTCCCTTGCCAAAGTAGCCATGGACATTGTGGCTAAACACATCCCTGCTGACAAGGACGGCGTGCGCATTGCCGAGCTAAACGAACAGACCTATAAAGAAACCCTTTGGTCTCACTCGCCCATTACGGACTTTTGGCGCGTAGGCGGTGGCATTGCAGAGAGACTGGAAAAACTGGGACTCTACACCATGGGCGATATTGCGCGGTGTTCACTGGGCAAAGATGAAGAATATTATAACGAGGAACTACTCTATAAAACATTTGGCATAAATGCCGAGCTTTTAATAGACCATGCCTGGGGCATTGAGCCCTGCACCATGAAAGAAATCAAAGCCTACAAACCCTCGGGCCATAGCTTGGGTTCTGGTCAGGTGTTAGATAGGCCCTATAACTACGAAGAGGGCCACTTAATCACGCGTGAGATGACCGATTTATTGGTGCTTGACCTTGTAGAAAAAGTGCTTGTAACCGACCAACTGGTGCTAACGGTGGAGTATGATGTGGAAAACCTCTCTAACCCGACTATCGCACGGGGTTACACAGGGGGCTATGTTGTGGACCGCTACGGACGCAAAATGCCAAAGCCTGCGCATGGGAGCGTTACGCTGGACGCATTCACCTCATCTACCAAAATCATCATGGACGCTATGAGCCAGTTGTATGAGGAAGTGGTGGATGAGCACCTCCTTATGCGTAAGATCTATGT
The DNA here is from genome assembly GCA_045606825.1 of Elusimicrobiaceae bacterium. GTDB lineage: Bacteria > Elusimicrobiota > Elusimicrobia > Elusimicrobiales > Elusimicrobiaceae > Avelusimicrobium. The sequence continues at coordinate 15,026 of JAZUSQ010000041.1, read as the reverse complement.
GACGGCAGGTAGAGTCATCCCGGCCAGCCAAGCTGAAGAGCAACCTGTCCTGGAGCAGTTGGATCTATTTACCGATTACGAAGCACTTGAAAAACAAAAAGCCCAGGAGCAGGAAGAACTCCAACGCGAGCATGACCTGCAAGAGACGATTTTAGACATTAAAGAGCAGTTTGGCAAAAACGCTATTGTCAAAGGCATGAACCTGCAAAAGGGTGCCAAGGCCATGGAGCGCAACAAACAAATAGGGGGCCACAAAGCATGAGTGATACAGAATACAAGGATATTATTCACTTGTCCCGTCCTGTTTCCAAAAGGCACCCTAAAATGTCGCTTTTAAACAGGGCGGCGCAGTTCTCACCTTTTGCCGCACTTAGCGGGTTTGAAGAGGGTATCCAAGAAACGGCCCGAAAAACCACCCATAAACGTGAACTGGACGATAGTGAAAAGAACCTCATTAACGCGCATTTGACCCAACTGGCTGAGGTGCTTGCTACCACCCAGCACTCGCCGCGTGTAACGTTGGAATACTTTGAAGAAGACGATTACAAAACAGGCGGTGCGTACCGCACTTACACGGGCCCTGTTAAAAAGATGGACCTCTACAAACGCATGCTTGTGCTGGCTGATGACACGCGCATTAACCTCGATGACTTAACCCGCATGGATATACTTTCCTGATACTCAAAAATCATCATAATTGACTTGACTTCTCTCCCTATAAGAAGCGTGAATGTGTATGTAAAAAGCACTTCTTACAGGAGGGGATTATGAGTGTACACAAAATCAAAAAAGGGCCGTACTATTACGCAGATTTTTACGACTTCAATGGAGTCAGAAGACGTCTCTCGCTCCAAACCGAAAATAAACAAGTAGCCCTACTAAAATATCAGGAACTTATCCGACGACGGAATGCTGTTAAAGAGAGGATGCCTGTACATATTACTTGGGATGCATTTAAGGCCAAATTACTCTATCACATGTCTATTGATAAGGCCCGCAATACGTGTAACCGTATGAAATTGGCTATCCGGTATTTAGAAGAAATGAAAAAGCCTCGTTTTTTACAGGATATTACTCCCGAGTTACTACAAACCTATAAAGAGCATCTTATTAAGAAAAACATCAGTGCCAGGCATATCAACAGTTTAGTGATATGTATTAAAACCGCTATGCATAGGGGTGAGAAATGGCAATATGTGCCCAAGCGAGATTGGACTACTGTCACAAAGATTAAGACAGCCCGGGGTAGAGTTGTGTTCCACACCCCGGAAGAAATAGACAAACTATTAGCCGCTTGCCCCTCTGAAGCGTGGAAGATTGTGGTATTACTGGGGGCAGATGCCGGACTACGCAGAGGAGAAATGGCTAATTTAAAGTGGGAAGATGTTGATTTTGACAATAACCAACTGTACATTGCTCCAAATAAGACAGAAAATCACCGCTTTGTACCCATGACACAAGACCTTAGAAATGCCCTAGAAGAGGCCCATAAACGCGCCAAACACGAATACGTGGTCACTGTATGCCAGCCCATGAAAGGGAACCGCTGTAACCCCGATTATTTAACAACCTTTTATCAAGAAGTAGCCAAAGCGGCAGGAGTGGATAGTTTCCTGCACAAACTGCGCCATACATTCGCTAGCCAACTGGTGCAAAATGGGGTGGAACTCTATACGGTGTCTAAATTATTGGGCCATAGTAGTATCCAAATGACTGAGATTTATGCCCATTTAGCCCCGCGCACTCTACACAAAGCGATCATGAACCTACCCAAGCGAGGAATGACGTTAGCAAGAGTAGAAGAAAAAACGGTCTGTGAAGGTAACAAAGCGTGCAAACAAGTCGGTTTAGATTTTGGGGATTTGATGAAGAAATAGCCAATAAAAATGTTAAGATTTGCGAAAACCTCTCTTAGACGATAAATAAGCATAAATGTTAAGATAAAAATTCCCGAACGGGAAGATTTTTCCAAATTTCTGCCATTTCTCTTAAAATATTCCCGAGCGGGAAAAAATTAACAAAATTATCTGCACTACATACTCTTGCTGTTTTATAAAAATCATTAAAATTTAAGCATTTTCAGTATTTTTTGTATGAAAATTATCGGAAGGATTACGGACTGCAACCGTCGTAGCTACAGCAATGTTGGGCGCACTTTAATCTTTTAGCTGAATGCCTTCAAGATTAAGTAATTTAATTTTTGTTTTTATACCACCCGCATATCCTGTTAAATTGCCACCGGCACCTATAACGCGGTGACAGGGGATAATGAGCGAAATAGAGTTATGCCCCACCGCCCCGCCAACGGCTTGCGCAGACATCTTTTTCATTCCCCTTTTTTTGGCAATCTTATCTGCAATTTCTCCGTATGTCAACGTGCGTCCATAGGGAATTTGTAGCATAATGTCCCATACTTGTTTACGAAATGGAGTAGTGTGCATGGCAATGGGGGGTGTAAAACCCGGATCCTTACCGCTAAAATAGGTGTCCAGCCAACGGCAAGTATCCTTAAAAACAGGTAATGATTGTTCCTGTACAGGCCCACTCAACGAGTCAGCAAAGTATTTTTGCCCATCAAACCACAGTCCGATTAAATGCTTCCCGTCGCTTGCCATGGTAATACCGCCCAAAAACGATTGATAGTGATATATATAATCCATCGGTTACATTGTATAAATTTATTCACTAAATTTAACTAGACTTGGGGGGGATTTGTAGGGAAATAGAAAGCCCCGTGTTTGCGGGGCGTTTTTTAGCAAGAGAAGAGAGGGTTAATCCTTCATCTTATCGGGGTCTAGCATTTTAATGACTTTGGCAGGTACGCCGCCCACCACAGCATAATCGGGCACGTCTTTGGTTACCACGGCTCCGGCGGCTACTACGGCATATTGGCCAATGGTAACTCCGGGGCAAATGGTGGCGCCTAACCCCAGCCAGGCGTTTTTCTTAACAAGCACTTTACCGTAGGTGTAGGTTAAATGACGGTCGTACATGTCGTGGTTAATGGTAGCGATTTTAAGCCCGGGGGCGGCCATCACACCGTCTTCAAACTCAATGCCGCCCGAGGCAGACAAAATAGCCGAGTGATTGATAAACACGCCTTTGCCAAATTTGACGCGGTTGCCAAAGTCGCACGTGAACGGCGTGAGGATACGCACATCCTCCAACTTGCGGCCGAATAACTCTTCCAAATCAGCCACATAGGTGGGGTCGTCGGGCAGTTTGGCATTGGCTTTGGCGCATAGCGTGCGCGCCCGCATCATTTCATCTACGGCCTCTTTAAAGTACGGCTCACGAATGTCCGTCGGGCCGCCTTTGTCCATCAGCTCGTACACATATCCTTTTGGGTATTCCATATTAATCTTCCGGTTTCCATGCGCCTAAATTGCGCTCTTGTTCTTCCAATGTCATGGTAAAGAAACGCTTGCCGTTATCTAAGGCGCGGATTTCATTCATTTCCTCGTTAGTTAGTTCAAAATCAAAGATGTCAAAGTTTTCCTTCATGTGCACCGGGTTTAGGGTGCGCGGGAAAACAATGGTTCCTTCTTGTATGTGCCAACGCAAAATGATTTGCACATTGGTTTTGTGGTACTTTTTAGCAAGGCGCGTAAAAAGCGGCTCTTGGATGAGGCCTTTGTCGCCATGGCCAATAGGGTACCAGCTTTCAATGACGGTGCTGTATTTGGCAATGCGTTTTTTAAGTTCGTTTTGCTGATAGTAGGGGTGACATTCTACTTGCAGTACGGAGGGGGGAATTGCGGCGTGTTCCAGTACGTCTTCTAAGCGGTGGGATTCAAAGTTGCTAAGCCCAATGGATTTGACACGCCCGTCTTTGACGGCACGCTCCATATCTTTCCAGGCGCCCAAATAATCGCCAAATTGTTGGTGTAATAAAAGTAAATCAATATAATTTGTGTCCAGGCGTGTGAGCATTTTATCAATGGCCTGGGAGGTAATTCCTTCGCCGTATTCGCTGGGCCAAAGTTTGGTAGTAATCCAAATTTCTTTTCTGTTGATGCCGCTTTCTTTCACGGCTTTGCCTACGCTGCGTTCGTTTTGGTAGGCATGGGCGGTATCAATATGCCGGATGCCCAAGTGAAGGGCGTTTGTAACTACGTCCAGAGTTTCTTTGCCGTCTGGCACTTGAAAGACCCCTGTGCCAAATTGCGGGATCAAATTACCGTCGTTTAGTTGAATCGTTTTCATAGTTTCTCCTTTAAAAATATTGTATCAATTAAAGTAAACTCTAAGTCAAGAAAAAAGTGGCCTAATGGTCAAAAAGTATACCTAATACCGTCTGAAAAATGATTTAATATCATTAAAGAGGGTAATTATGATAAAAAAATTTGTCCAAAATGTGGTGGCATTGAAATAGTTAAAAAAGGATTAAAACGTAATAAACAGCACTACAAGTGTAAATACTGTGGTGCTGTTTTTATATTAAAAAAGGATTTAACAACAAGTATCTACAAAGATTATGCCCAAGGTATGAACATACTCAAAGCATTGGCGCATAAATACCACAAAGGTATTAGCACAATACAAAGGGCCTTGAACAAATATCATTCAAGGATACCAGCACAAAAATTCCTAGACAATCTATCAATTTGGTATTTGATGCCTTTTACTTAAAGCGCGGATACGGTTGGTTAGTATTTAGAGCCAATGGCAAAACTATACACTATAGCAAGATAACCTACGAAAGTATAGACACCATAGCAGCTAATTTAAGCCATTTGGACCGTTTGGGATACAAGTATAAGAGCATAACGATAGACGGCCGTAAAGGCGTATTAGCATACTTAAAGGCCCATTACCCGGATGTACCTGTCCAATACTGTATGTTCCACCAAAAACAGACCATTAGACAGTGTTTGACTAATAACCCTAAAACACCCGGTGGACAAGAACTAAAAAACACAGCCAACCACTTAAAGCACTATGATACAGATAGTCTGTTAGCACGGCTTGCCGAACTCAAACAGCTATACAGAGAGTTTTTGAAAGAACGTAATGAAGAAGGAAGATATATGCACCGTAGAGTAAGAAGGGCTATAAAGAGTTTATGTACTAATACCCCTTACTTATACACTTACAAGAGGAACCTAGAAATACCCACCACAACTAATAGTTGCGATGGGTATTTTAGCCACATTAAAACCAAGCTAAGAGTGCATAGTGGACTAACTGCCAAACACAGGGATAAACTTATTGAATTTATACTCCAAAATCCCTAATCTAGGTATACTTTTTGACCATTAGGCCGAGTTCTTATTTTTTTGTGCAACTACACCCCCGGCAAAACCGGTGTTTTTTTTGCACAGACAAATATCCCCGGGTACTACAAGTACCCGGGGATGTAAAAAATACATATTTATCTATGCATCTTTTTTCTTTTTTTCATCATCAGCATAGTAATAATATGAGTAACTCTTATAGTATCCATATTTACCATATGCTAATCCTTGCGGGCGGTAATGCCCAACCACGGCACCCAAAATCTTCACATTGGCTTTTGCTAACTTATCTAGAGCCAACTGGGCTGAACGCGTATTGGTTTTGGCATATTTTATAATGAAGATAGTCCGCGCAATATATTTGCCCCATAACATAGTGTCGGCCACCGGCAAAATAGCCGGGCAATCTACCATTACCTGGTCATACGTTTTTTCGGCCCAGGCTAAAAAATCTGCTAATTTGGGGGTATTCAATAAATCTGTTGGGTTGGGCGGACGTTTACCAGCCGTCATAATAAACAAATTTGGTACCCCTTGCACGGGTTGTATATTAGCGGCATAATCCGCCACGGCCGGGTCAGAATTCCACAAATTACTAAGGCCCTTTTCAGGGGATACTTTAAATACTTTATGCAAACGTCCGCGCCGGAAATCTCCGTCAATTAACAATATTTTTTTGCCCATTTGGGCTAAAGCCACTGCCAAATTGGAGGCCAGATTACTTTTTCCTTCCCCTTGTAAGGAACTGCTTATCAAAAAAGGAGCATTGCGGTTATCTGAGAGCGTAAAATCCAGCATTGTGCGTATATTACGCACATTTTCCGCCAATAGCACGTTTCCTTCTTTAAGCATAGCGGCATATTCCGTCTCTTTTTTCTTTCCTTTTTCATAGGGAACAAAGCCCAAAAACGGCAGATGCAGTTTCTTTTCTAAATCTTCTGAGGATTTAATGGTTTGATCAAAACATTCCAGAATAAATACAATCAAAAATCCTAACAACGCACCGCCTGCTAGTCCAACCGCCAGGTTAATTAACTTGCGCGGCAATACCGGTACAATCGGTAAAATGGCCGGGTCCACAATGCGGATATTATTGCCCGAAAACTGCCCGGAAAGTTCAATTTTAATACTTTGCACTAAACGACGTGTTTCCAAAGCAATTTGAGACTTGGTAGCCGCTAATTGACGTTTAACAGAAATAACCTCCGGATGTTGGGGCGTATATTTAGAAGACAACTGCGCCCAACTACGCTCCAAAGCGGCTTCCTGCTGTTTTAACGATTTAATAAAATCGCTATTTACTACCTGAGGCATAGAATTTAATAATTCTTGTTCTTCCTCGCTGGTTTCTGTGCTTTCCAATGCCCGTATAATTTCTTGCCCCATGGAAATCCGGTTACTTACGTTTTCTTGCACAAAATTATTGGCCAGCGCATTGGCGATGTCCATTGCCAAATGCGGGTCATACGCCCGGACACGTACATTCACCAAACGGCTACGTGTTACCGGGTCAATTTTAATCACCTTACGCAAAGCACCTAGCCCAGAGGCAAATTCTTCATACTGGCGCAAATCTAACTGCTTATATACACTCTCTAATAGGGTGCGGCTTTCCAATAACTGGTATTGCGTACGGTAATAATCTTCCATACTTGCAAAGGAACCATACCCGGTTTCTTCCAACTTACCGGCATTTTCTTGGTTAATCATCATAAGTGCCGTTGCTTCATAAACCGGCCGCATAAACGTATTTACCAAAATAGCCGCAGTCAATCCCAACAGGGCCATCCCAGCAATAAGCCAAAACCTCTTAAAAACCAAATTGACCAGTGTCATTATATCCAGTTCTTCGTTATTCATACTTATTCCTTAAAACATACTTTGCGGTACATAAATTACATCGCCCGGTTGCAACGCAATATCCATGCTCTTGTTGCCTTGCTTGGTAATTTGGGTAACGTCCACGTCAATCGTCTTTTGTTTTCCGTTCGTTACGCGCAACACACGCACTTTAGAGGTATTTGCAATATCCGTAAATCCACCCACGGAGGTAACAGCCTCTAGCACCGTCATTTGTTTTTCGGGTGGTATTTGAATAGCGGCCGGTTTGGCCACTTGTCCCAAAACATATACGGTTTTATTCCCGTACTCTTTTACCAGCATAGATACCTGCGGTTGTTTGATATAGGCCGTCAGACGGCGTGCCAAACGCTGTTCGGCCTGCTCCAATGTAAGCCCCGCCAGTTTGATATTTCCCACTAAAGGGAACGTTAATGTGCCGTTGCCGTTTAAACGCAGCACCCGGTTCATATCATCTTCCATGTAAATTTGAATATCCACTAAATCCCCGGGTTGTAATACATAGGACTGGGATGACCGCACCTGTTGAAGGGCGGCAGATACATCTTGGCGGGCTACAAGTTCCCGCGAAGAAGCATCCGTTTTAACGGATGAAGAGGAACAAGCACACATCAACAGGCTAGTTCCCAGGGTGGTAACATAAAAAGTAGTTAGTTTCATATTGGATATATTATACTAAATTATTAAATATTCTTCCACGGATCCAACATGTATACACGCATGTATAGTTTAGAAAGTTCTTTGTCTTTGGGATAATGTTCCAAATAGGTTTGTGCCATCTGTTTAGACAGAGCCCAATAATATTCTTTTTTCAACGGATCTTTAGCACGGCGGCCGGCATTGTAATAGGCATTCCCTAAACGTACTGCGTAACGCGGGCTGGGATAGTAGGATAATCCGCGTTGATAAGCCTGCAATTTTCCCTCAGTTTTAAGTCCCTTACCAAATTCAAAACTGCGCCAACACCTTGTTTTTTGCAAGGGAATCCAAAGCGCAATCCCCACTAACACCCCCAACAAAAATTTAGACACCCAGCCTACAGAAACAGTATGTATATGTCCTTTATAAAAAGTGGGAGATAACACGGCTCCCAATATTACAAAAAATAACAACGCACAGGCCGGAACAAAAAAATGAAAATCCACCGTACTGCCAATTGCCATGGCCAACAAAGTACACAAAAGGGCTGCAAACAATAACTGCTTATTGGGTTCCAAGTGTTTCAATCTGCGAAGTATATGTACGGTAAACCCTAACAAACCTATGGCAAGTAAAATCGCCCCACCATATCCAACACCTACCAGTATTTCCAGCCAATCATTGTGCAAACGTTCTACGTATTGGGGTAGTCTCCATTCTACGTAAGAAGGAATTACTACCGGTAGTGCCCCAATACCAATACCCCAAAGTGGATAATCGGTTAATATCTTCCCGGCCGAGTGGTACAACATACGGCGAACCTCCTCGGTAGCAGTGGGACTACGGTGGGCAAATTCGTTAATATCCGGAATATGGGAATAAATCCATACGGAAGACAGACATAGCAATGTAACCGTATAAAAAAATGCCTTTAACTTCTTTTTAGAGGTTTTCGGTACCGCCCAAAAACATAAGAATGCGTACGCAAAAGATGCCAACCATAAAGATAACATTGCCCCGCGTGAACGTGTCAATACGGCTCCTACCATCATCAGTATGGCCACCAAGGCCATACACCCTTGCCGGATATACCACGCCTGATATTGTTCCCGCCCCATTACCTGTTTTTTATCCAACTGGTTGGTAAAGAAAAACCCTAAAAATAACAACCCGTTCATGGCAAAGAATAATCCGGCATGATTACGGTTGATAAACGGTCCGATGGCACCCCAATAGTGTCGTGTTCCCGTAAACAGAGAAATATATTCCCCTTTAGGACACACCATGGCACAAATCCCCACAGCCGCCGCAGCCAGTGCTAATATACCAAGCAATTGTTTTACATCATGTAAAGAGGTAAATACCTGCATAATAGTTACAACTACTGCCCCATACGTAATACATACAGAGGCATGTTCCAGTGTATAAAGACGCATCAAAGTAATGGGATGTGCTACCGGTATATCCAGTAACGTGCGTGGAAACAGGCTTTGTATCAAGGCCAGCCCAATTAACACCATAAATACGAACCCTACCCATTTTGCAACGGACGGAAAAAGCCATTGTTTCCGGGAAAATAGTAACAATATCCACGCCACAAGTACCAGTCCCTGTACGATAGAAAAAGCCCACGGCTCGGTGGCCGCAAAACTAAAGGGGGTAAACAGCATTAGCAGTGCCACCAGGATTTTAATAAATAAATTCATAATGTTATTTTACAAAATTTGCTATAGTAAAAGAGATGAAGATTTTATGTCTCTGCCATGCCAACATCTGCCGCAGTTTTTTAGCCCAAGAATTTTTTAAAAAATTCCTGCCGCAGGCAACCATTTATTCCCGTGGTTTCTACGCAGACCCTTCTTACCATGTACCCCAAAAGGTCAAACAAGCCTTGGCGGCGCACCAATTGGCCTATACGCACCATACCCCAACCTTACTGACCCCCACTGATTTACAACGGGCAGACCTGATTTTTTGTATGCAAACCGAACACGAAAATTTTTTATTAGACCGGTATGCCCAACATACCGATAAAATATGGTTGTTAACAGAATTTGCAGGCGAAAAGCCCATTTCTATTGCAGACCCTATTGCGCTACCAGACAAAGCATTTGCTAAACAGGCGGACCGTCTTTACTGCCTGGTAGAAAAGGCTGCTAACCGTATTTTGGCTTCACATGCAGGAGGAAATCTAGCATGAAAGGAATTATTTTGGCGGGGGGGGCAGGAACCAGGCTCTATCCGGCTTCATTACCCATTTCTAAAATTTTGCTGCCCATTTATAACAAACCCATGATTTATTATCCGCTGTGTGTGCTGATGCAAGCCGGCATACGGGAAATTTTAATTATTACCAACCCTGAGGATGATGCCAACTTTAAGCGGGTCTTGGGAAACGGAAGCCAGTGGGGGCTAAATCTGTCTTATGTGATCCAACATGTAAAACGCGGTATTGCGGATGCATTCCTCTTGGGAGAACAATTTATTGGAACAGATTCATGTGCCCTCATTTTAGGTGATAACATCTATTATGGCAACGGCTTTGAAGATATTTTAGCCAACGCAGCCACACCCCGCCCGGGGGCCACTGTTTTTGCGTACGAAGTAAACGACCCGGAACGCTTTGGCGTGGTGGAATTTGATAAAACCGGCAAAGCCATTTCTTTAGAGGAAAAGCCCCACACGCCCAAGAGTAATTTTGCGGTTACCGGTTTGTATTTTTACGATAACCAGGTTGTACAGTTAGCCAAAACCTTACAACCCTCTGCCCGGGGAGAATTAGAAATTACCGACTTAAACAAACTTTATCTAACACAAGGTAATTTACACGTAGCCCGTTTGGGCCGCGGATTTGCCTGGCTGGATACAGGTACACACGAAAGCGTATTGCAAGCCAGTAACTTCGTATATAGCATGCAAATTAACCAAGGGGTAGAAATTGCCTGTCCGGAAGAAATTGCTCTGCAAAAGGGTTTTATTACCCCTGCCCAACTGCAAGCCCGGTTAGCAAAAGCCCCTACCAACAATTATTACGATTACTTAAAACGTGTACTCCGCGCACACCGTTAATATGCTTGTCCTCGTACCACATGGTACATACAACGGGTTAGTAATTACCGGATTACGGGGTTTGTTTAGACGGTCCTGTTTGCAAAAAACAAACAGTTCCAAAACGTTTGGTTACATAAATATCCCGTTGCCAATCGGAAGCCAGTTTTTCCAATTTTTTGGAAGTACAATTGGGCATCCATATAACGGCTGCGGATTGCCGTTGCAAGGCTTTATTGCGTGCCTGTTCATCCAATGCAAATAACTCTGTAACGGGAATGTTTAAGTGGTAAACTTTGTTTACGTAAAATCCATACAAATAAGGCATAACAGCCGGTGGAAATGCTTCTATGGCCACGACGAACATTTCCTTGCCTGCAAATTCATTTTGGAACATACGGCTAACTGTACGGGCCGGCATTTTAAGCGTTGTTTTTTCCAACAATTTTGTACGCTGTTGCCAAAAATTTAGCATATTTGACAATAAAAATAACACCAGTATTGCCCCTAGCCAACCATTGTTACGCAACCGGGGAGCAACAAATAAAGCCAACATAAAATCTAATACCGGCATCAGACAAATAAAATAACGGTTGATAAATAGAAACATTTTCAGACTGGCCACACTGATACACAATAAGAAGATAATAGCAGTTGCCCCCAATACAGCACACTCCCGGGGCCAGTAAAACAAACGGGGCCCGTGGTGCAGAAAGTACCGGTCTGCCACACATCCGGCCAATACCAGGCCCATAAGCACTGCACCTTGCCAACTGCCCATCCAGGCCAAACCAAATATCAAAAATCCATACCCGTACGGTGTAGCGTTGGCCCACCAATTCCCGGTAAACCGGTGGTAGGCAAATTGGGCCTGCAAATTGGGCACTAGCCACGGTAAAAATAATACTACCACCCCTATGCTGACAATCAGCAATGGTTTTACAGATTGTTTATAACGCAAAGCCTGTATGAAGAGTACTACAGAACACACCCCAAATAACAGGGCTCCAAAGTAATGGCTCCAGCATAGTAATAGGGCCACTAGTCCGTAATCTATCCACTCCCGCCTGGAAATAGCCCGTTGTTTACACATAGAATGGGCAAACTGCAATAACATAAATGTAAACGGAACTGCAAATAACAATACCAGCATATAGGCCCGTGCATGCTGGGAGTAACCCATTACAAATAAATTACACCCCAATAAACTGGTAAACACAAGCCGGACTGTTTTACCAAACCGCTTCGGAAATTCTGCCCACGCTATCCCTAGTACAGAAATCCCCAATATAAAACTGGGTAAACGCAACCATAATTCCGGCCCATAGGGCACAAAATGATTCCAGCCCCAGATTAACAAATTATAGAGGGGGGGGTGAACATCTACAACCAACCAATGTTTGGTTATCCATTCAAACGGCAGATCCGGATTGGTAGTTACTGCTGTAAATAACTCATCAAATTCAAAACCCATGTGAAATAAGGTAGCCCGCAAATACACAGAAAGTGCAATACAGGCTACCATTGCCCACATAATAAATTGGTTGGAGATCCGTTTAAACATACCTCATGCTCCTATTAGTCATACGGTTTAGAAAATTTTCAACATGCAGGCATTGGCTACCCGGGAATGTATGCCCACGGACCGATGCCATGTACTAAGCAGATATTTCAATTTTGAGTCCTCACAATTAGGCATAAACACAAAGGCATCATCCTGACGTTTTAACATCTCATTACGTTGTGCTTCATCCAAAGATACTAACTCCGTAACGGGCACATTTAACCCGTAGACCCGGTTTGGATAAAAATTGAACATAGCCTGCATGGCTTGCGCCGGAAAAGCCTCAACAGCAATTACCATAATTTCTTTCCCCAAGAAAAAATCTTTATAAACTTGGGTAATGAGCCGAATGGGAAACCGGGGGAAATTTGTAAATGTTTTAGATTCACGCTGAAACGCCATAAATGTAAGCCCCCAAAAACAAACCAACAAAATACCTACAAGTACCCGGTGTTGGCGTAGTGCTTGTTGTATTACCAGGGCTATCATTAAATACACAGCAGGCAGAAAAACGATAAAATACCGTTCATAAAACATATAGGATTTTAAAGAAAGAAGAAATACTACTATAAACGCCCCCACACAAATACTACCCAAGGCTAACAAGGTACGGGCGTGTAGCAATCCCCCTGTGTGGCGGTATTTTTTCCACAGGCAGTACATGCCCAACAGCATAACCGTTCCCATCAGTACATATCCCAGTACAAGGTTGCCAAAGAAAAAAGCCGCCAATACACCGGGGATTTCTGTCAGAGAGCGTACATCTCCCACCCAATTTCCGCCCAAGCGGTTAAATGTAGTCTGTGCCAACAAATTGGGGATTAGCCAGGGCAGAAAACAGGCCCATACAACACCCCACGAAACCCATAACGCAAGCATTTTTTGCTTGTAACATATCATTTGTAAGGCTAAATATCCCAGGCACACATTTACCAGTAGCGCACCAAAGTAATGGCTCCAGCATAGTAGTATAGATAAAAGTGTAAACGTAAGCCAACTGCGGCCCAAACGCCACGGAAGTCTTGGCATCCGGCGGCAAATATCTATAAATAAAAATGTATAAGGCACAGCCAGTAACAACACGAACATGTAAGAACGGGCGTGCTGTGCATAAAACATAGTATACATATTACAACTTAGCAATGCCGTAAATACCAAACGGGCACTTTTACCTAAATACCGCGGGAACAACACCCAGGCACACACCAAAGCCCCTATGCCAAAAAACCAACTGGGCACACGTAGCCAAAATTCGGGCCCGTAAGGCACCAAATGGTTCCAGCCCCATAACAACAAATTGTAAAGGGGGGGGTGAACATCGGCTAATAAATAATGGGTATAAATCCACGGGAAATCCAACAAGGGGTCTGTGGTTACGGCCGTAAATAACTCGTCATATTCATACGATATACCAAATAAACGGCACCGCATAAACAGACTGACCGCAATACATCCGGCAATGGCCCAATTCACCGCATGAAATACCACTTTTTTTATCACAACTTACTCCGCCACATAACGCATGAACTTAAAAATTCCCCGGTGCATACACACCGGGGAATTTGTGCAACTAGAAACAATGTGCGGTACCATCATCACAGGTAGTACAGAAACATCCCATATACATATCTGTCCAGTTTTTGCAGGTAGTGGAACTGCCACCGCCGCCACCACCACCGCCGCCACCCGTCACTTTTTTGCGTTGAGTCCACTGACATCTCTCTCCATACTGGCCCAAGACATCACAATACCATTCATACCCTTCCGAAGGTGCCGTTGTCGGACGGCTATCTTGGTTTTGAGAACCACAAACAGCACCAGGTTTTAATTCTACTTTCTCTAAAGTACTATCCCACATCTCTCCAATGGAAGTTTTCTTACAGGTCATTCGGTAATACCAATATTCACAGTAGGTTTCATCTCGTCTTGTTTTTTCCTGCTCACCGTCACAACGCAAACACTCTTCTTCCGTCTTACTACATTCACCTACAGATACCCATTTCCAGGTTCCGCGTTTTGTATCACATTCATAAACAGCAGAACGGGTACCACAATAATTACAGGGAGATTCACTGGTTGGTTTAGCCGCTTCATTACACGGAATTTCGTGATTACACGCCCAGCGACGTCTGTCCGTAGATAACCACTTAGCGGTTCCGTCTTTTGTGTAATAATAAGTATTTTGTTTGGGGTCACAACCAATATTGATATATCCCGACGGAACAGTAGGGCCTGTTCCTACGTTTAATCCCAATTTACGCACACACGCCAGCGTATCCCCTGTGGCGCAAATGTATTCCGCAGAGTCTTGGCTATATCCGTATTTCTCTAACAGACATTTCCCAAAATCTCCCGTAAAATCGGCCGCACAACAATCCGGTTCTTCCGTTTGGCAACTACTGTTGTCCCACGCGCTGTATTCATAACGCCCGGTAGAAGCATTACACGTTTTCGTGCGCGTTTGTTGGCCTTCGCCGTTTTGGCAGGGTTGCGTGAGGGCTTGCACGGTATCACAACTGCAATTTTGTTTTTCCTCTTCTGTCCAACTTACAGAGGTTGTATAACTTTGCCACGCATTTCCTACACATTTTTCTCCGCGCTCCGTTCCGCAACTTCCACTGACGTTGCGCGTTTCCCCTTCACTACATACCGCCGGCACTTCGGCATTTTCTCCTTCC
>JAZUSQ010000040.1:0-2349 GCA_045606825.1 Elusimicrobiaceae bacterium | reverse complement strand
CCACAACCAGACCCGTATGCAACGGTTACGTTGCCGGAAAATTCCGCCCTCACGGCAGAAACGCTGGCGGTTTTCAAACAAGCCGCCGCTGAAATAAATCTGCCGGCTGTGGCCCTAACCCGGTGGCTTTCTATAGAAGAAGCCCGCCTGGCCAAGGCGGCCCAACACCAGCGCGAAGCCCATCAAACCCAACTGGAAACCTGGGCGCGCCAAACGCAGGATGAAATGGGGGAACATTGGCAAGCGGAAGTTTCCAAGGCCGTCCGCGCCGCCGACATGTTCGGCGGCCCGGAACTACGGCAACTGCTAGAAGAAACGGGGCTGGGTAACCACCCGGTGATTGTCCGTACCTTTCACGCGGTGGCGCAGTGTATCAGTGAAGATATAACCCCCGGCGGTGTACCCAGTGCACAGACGGACAAAACCTTCACGCAAGCCTTGTACGGAAAAAATTAAGGAGACATTATGGCAATTATTGCAGAAAAAAATTATAACCTCATTGACTACGCCAAACAGTTTGACCCGTCGGGTCAAGAGTTGGCCATTGCAGAAGTACTCAGCCAGTCCAATGACATCATTGGCGACGCGGTTGTGCAGGAAAGTTCGTTAGATTCCGGCCATGAATATGCCGTGCGTACCGGCATCCCGGAAGGGACCTGGCGCCGTGCATACCAAGGCATTGAACCGGCCAAAGCCACTACCAAAGTGGTGGTAGAAAGTTATGGCACATTGTCGGCCTACTCTGTAGTAGATAAACTGGTGGCCGAAAAAGGCGGCCATGTGGAGGCTGTACGTACCGGCCAATCCCGCGCTATTATTGCAGGGATGTCCAGTTCTATGGCATCTAACCTTATCTATGGAAATAGCGGGGCTACCCCGGAACGTTTTACCGGGCTTGCCGCACGCTACAACACGTTAGAAGGGGCTGAATCTTCCAAAAACGTAATAGATGCGGGGGGAAGCACTGACGGACAAAACTCGTCTATTTATTTGGTGGTATGGGACACGGATAAAATCTTTACCTTCTTCCCTAAAGGTTCCAAAGCAGGTATTCAACGGGTGGATTACGGCCTAGTCAACCATGTGGACGGCAGTGGAAACGAATTCCCGGCCTATAAAGAATACTTTGAGTGGAAATTGGGCCTGGCCGTGCAAGATTGGCGTTACGCGGGGCGTATTTGCAACATTGATGTAACTAACATACCCTCGGACCTTATAGATAAAATGTGTGATTTGGAAGAAAAAATCCAAAGTTTGTCCATGGGCAAACCGGTGTGGTATATGAACCGTACCGTGAAGGCGGCCCTTCGTAAATTGACCACAAACCGCAGTAACATCCAATACACGCCGGACCAAATTACGTCCAGACCGCTGATGACGTTTAACGAAATCCCAGTGCATATTTGTGATGCCATTCGGGATGATGAAGAGGTAGTGGCCTAAGCCACCGGGGCGGTGCACCCAGCCGCCCCATCTATATAAAAATTAGGAGAAAATTATGTTGATTGATAAAACTGTTATGTTTTCTGATGCACAGGCCCTGCGTGCAACCGGGGCCAGTACCAATACCGTTGACTTGTCCGCTGCTGGCAACGCGGGCCCGGGCCGGCTGGTACTGATTGCCCATGCCGATACCGCCTTTGCGGGGGCTACCCAAGTGGTGTGTGCGTTGCAAACTTCAGACAAGGGAGACTTTTCTGCCGGGGTAGTTACCTTGGCTAGTGTTACCCTGGGGGCCACGGAACTGGCTGATACGGAAAAAAATCTGTTTGCCTTAGGCATCCCCGCGGGGATGAAACGCTACCTGCGGATGTATTACACCGTAACAGGTACGGTTACGGCAGGGGCCATTTCCTGCTTTGTGGCGGATGTAGCCGAACTGCGCTAACCAGCCAACAGGTAGCAAACGGGGGCCTTCCTATTTTGCAACTTCCCCCAGCGCACAGGTGCCGTTTGTTGGAAGGGCGGCATCTGTTTTGGAAACGATATAACAAAAACGGGGATATTTGGGTAGCGTGTGATGTAAAAAAACGGAAAATAACCGTGTTTTTGCCCCAAATGAGGGGTTTTGAGCCGTTTTTAACCGCAGGGAAGTGGTCTAATTGTTTTAAAAATGAGGAAAATGGGGATGTAATACGTAAAATTCTTAAAATCAGATGCTGGCCTAGGAAAAACAGATATAAAATGTTTCCTTTATCTAAAAGTTAATTTTTGTTGTAGAAAATGTAAAAATAAAATTATATTAAAAAATAAAAATACTTATAAAATAAATATTTTTAAAATTTACAATTAAAATATTGTTTATAATAACTTTTCAAAACTATTGTTTTAAAATAAAAATTATAATTT
>JAZUSQ010000039.1:0-6342 GCA_045606825.1 Elusimicrobiaceae bacterium | reverse complement strand
TGTGAAATTAAATAATGCGGTGGGGGGAAGTTTGACCTCCCAACATTTGCTTGCCGAGGCCCTGGATATACGAGTAAACGGTAAGACAGCCGGTGAGTTGTACCAAATACTGGCGGCCAGTGATTTGAAATACAACCAACTGATTTTAGAGCGAGTTGGAAACGCCCAATGGGTACATGTATCTATTGGGTCCAAGCAGGAGAAATTAAAATACGACGGGAAGAAATATACCCGGTTATAAAGGAGTAATTATGATTGACTGGATGATGGCACATTGGAAAGATATTTTAGCGGTTATCGGGGGGGTAGTAACGGTATGTTCTATTATCGTAAAACTAACGCCCACACAGAAGGACGATAGCGTACTGGCCAAGATTATTAAAGTGTTAGCGGCGTTGGGGTTATTCAACCCGGACGGGTCTATGATTGGCAAAGCGGGTAAATAATGACGTACTTTTATCTGGCCGCAATTATGGGAGGGTTTGGCGTGTTGGGGGTGGTTATTTATTTAGCCAGCAAAAACGGTTCCAAATCCGCCCAGTTGGCGGCATTAAAAGCAGAAATTAAAAAACAGGCGGAGGAACAGGCCCGTGCGAACAAGATTATGGCTCGTGTTAGCCTTATGGATGAGCATACCGTGCGCCAACGGTTGCACGAGATTGCAAACAAGCAACGCTAGCGCGTGCATGGTACCGTTTGACTATGGCGACGAGGGCGTGAACGACCAAAATTCCCGCGCGTTACTAATTCACTATTGCCTGTGCAAGGACGACACCCCATGCCACTAATAGGTACATGTGAAATAGTTTGTGTGCTCCATATTTCCCAAAAAAACAGGCCCCGAAATATCGGGGCCTGTTTTTAATGGCTCGCCCTTCAGACCTCGGCCACAAGTCGGCTTACTGACGTGCGCCGCTCGCGGCCCCGCCTCGCCATACTCGCCTTTCGTTCTCGCCTGTGCGGCTCGCACTCAAACTCGTATAAGGCTCCGGCATTCTCGTCCTTACGCAAGCAAAGCAGTTTGCTTGCTCAGGGCAAAAAAACAGACCCCGAAATATCGGGGCCTGTTTTTAATGGCTCGCCCTGAAGGACTCGAACCTTCAACCTACCGGTTAACAGCCGGTCGCTCCACCATTGAGCTAAGGGCGAATAAATTCTTACTACACATTTAGTATATCAAATCCGGCGCGTTTTGTAAATATTTTTTTATCTGCCACACTAGCGCACAAACTAATCTATAAAATGGCTTGGCAAATTTTGCTTTCCATAGTTTAATTATATAAAATAAGGCCAAGAGGAGTAACTTATGGCAGATTATAAAGATTATTACAAAATTTTAGGCGTGGGGAAGACCGCGTCTGAGGCGGAAATTAAAAAAGCCTTTAAAACCCAGGCACGCAAGTGCCACCCGGATATGCACCCGGAAAATGAAAAGGCCAAATGGACGGAAAAATTTAAAGACCTAAACGAAGCCTACACCGTTTTGTCTGATAAACAAAAACGAACCATTTACGACCAAGTGGGCGAGCAGGGCTACCAAAATTATGCCCGCGGCGGGGGAGCTTCGCGCGCTTCATCCGGCGGGGCGTATAGCGGGAACCCTTACCAGCAGTACCAGCAATACACATATAACGGCAATCCCGGCCAGGGGTTTGGCGGGTTTTCCACCGGCGGGGGGCAGTTTTCCGGCGCTGATTTTAGTGATTTTTTCCAAAGTATTTTTGGCGGTATGGGTGGCATGGGCGGTTTTGGCCAAAACTTTGGCCGCAGTGCCGCGGCGGGGCAGGCATCCGGTGATGTGGAAGCCGAACTGACCTTAAACCTGGAAGATGCCCACCGTGGGGGAAATATGCAACTTACTGTTCCTAACGGACGTACCGTTACGGTCAAATTTCCGGCCGGAGTAAGTGAAGGCAAAAAAATTAAATTAAAAGGTATGGGTAACCCTACCCGGCGCGGGCAAGGCGATTTGTACCTAATTATTAAAATCCGCCCGCACGCCATGTTCCGTTTAGAAGGGGAAGATTTACACGTACCCGTTGTTATTATGCCCTGGACGGCCGCCCTGGGCGGCACAATTTCCGTGCCTACGTTAGACGGCCCGGTACAGGTAAAAGTGCCGGCCGGTACCCACAACGGCAAAAAATTAAAACTGAGTGGCAAAGGGCTTAGCCCCAAAGGAAGTTTGTTTGTAACCCTTACGATTGACGTGCCGCGCACGCTCAGCCGGGAGCAGAAAGACTTGTTTGCAAAACTGGCCCAAGCCAGTTAGGAGGACGGATGACCACGATATCTTGTACTTATACCGGCGACGGTACAACCGAATTGATTCACGGGCCGACCGGAGCCAAAATTCAAACGGACCTTCCGCCCGATAACGGCGGACAGGGGCGGTGCTTTTCCCCTACCGATTTATTAGCCGGTGCCTTTGCCGCGTGTACCCTGACGATTATGGGTAAAATGGCCCAAACCCGCGGCGAAAACTTAGACGGGGCACACGTAGAAATTGAGAAAATAATGGCGCAAAACCCGCGGCGGGTGGGGGAGTTTCGGCTGAATATTACATTCCCCGCACATTTTTCCCCTGAGCAAAAAAAGTTGTATAGTACGGCGGTAAACGCCTGCCCGGTACACCAGACGCTTGCGCCCGGTGTAAAGGTAATTGTAACTATCAAATAGGAGTAAACTATGTTAAAAACAACCCTTCATAAAAACTTACAAACCACTACCTTGTGCGACGGGAATGCCCCTTTGCATACGGCCTTTAATAACCCGCGCGAAGACGTAAACCCCGGCGAAATGTTAGCCGCCAGCCTAGGCGCATGTATGCTGACGATGGTGGGCTTTATGGCCGGCAAGCATGGTGATGATGCCGAAGGTACTGCGGTAGAAGTGCAAGCCTTGTTTGATGACAAACATTCGCGTATCGTGGGGTTTAACCTGGTGTTTCATTTCCCGGCGCATTTTACGCGTGAGCAGAAGGAAAAGTATGCCAAGTTGGCGCAGGGGTGCCCGGTGCACAATAGTTTGCGCGAAGATATGACATACAACGTAAAAATTGTGTAGTGCGTTTCTGACTATTTTGTTGGAAAAACCCACCCTAACCGGGTGGGTTTCCTTTTATACATTATATTACCAGTCTTGACACGTTTTTTTTTTTTGATATCTTCAAATGAGGGATTATTTTCCCAAGGAGATATTAACATGAAAAGTAATGCAGTTAAAATAAGTTGTAAACAGGGTTTTACCCTTATTGAATTGTTAGTGGTGGTGCTGATTATTGGCATCTTGGCGGCGGTAGCTTTGCCGCAATATAATAAAGCGGTGGAAAAGGCCCGTATGGCAGAAGTAGTACATTACATCCAAACAGTTCGTAAAGGGGTTGATTTATGGTTATTACAAAACAGTGTGCAAGAAGATGTAACTCTGTTGGATAAAAGCCATAACTTACTAGACCTTGATACTTCCAGCATGGGAACATGGTCTAATAACAATACATTTGTTAGCACTTCCGGGAATGTGAAAGGTTGGGTGGTTATGTGTTATCCTAATCTAACTACTGAATGTTCTTTTATAGTAGCTCCCACTTTAAACGGAGGCAACGGGCCTGACTTAAATAATTATTACGATGCAAACGGCTGGAGTATAGTATGTGGTGCTTTTGACGAAGAGGGCTATGCTTATTGCCAACGCTTTGCTACTTATTTTCCGGTCCTAAAGATTATTAAAAACTATTAGAATAAAATGTGCTTAGCGCGCATATCCCCCCGGTGGTTTTTTAAAATATCCCTCAGCCTGGTACGCTGGGGGATTTTGATACATCCATAAAACTCCTTATTTAGTTTTCCGTTGGGTGTACTTTCTTTAAGGTCAGTACCCCTTCTTCAAAAAACCATTCTTCAATCAGTTTGCCGGCTTCGTCATATTTTTTGGTTACGCCGTGGGGTTTACCGTCCTTATGGGGGGAAATTAAGGCAATGGTGCCGTTGGTATGGTAAATAATTTTATCGCCAATAATTTTATCGTTCTTATACGTGCACTCACTGCGTAGTTTGCCTTCGGGGGTGTAGATTTTGGACGGACCGTTTAGATAGCCTTTTTTAAATTCGGACACTTCCAAAAATTTGCCGTCCGGGTAGTATTTAATTTGTTTGCCGTCTTGCACGTCCAGCGTGTAGTGGATTTCTTTATAAATTTTTCCCGTGGGGTGAAATACACTCACTTTACCGTCTAACAAGCCTTGCTTATAGTTTTTTTCAATATTTACGCGGCCGTTGTCAAAATAGATGCGGCATACGCCGTTGCGCTGTCCGTTTTTAACTTCGCACTCAAAATACAGTTTGCCATTTTCAAAAAACTCTTTTACGGTGCCATCGGGCAATGTTCCGGTGTGTTGTTTAATGTCCAGGTTTTGGTCCAGTTCTTCCTTGTACACTTCTTTTCCGTCTAAAAAATAGGTACGGGTAAAACCAATATTTAGCGGGTCATTGGTGCTGGTTGTTTTGCGGATGATGATATCGGACATACTTATTTCTCCTTAATAGTTTGGGCCGCCGTAAAACCGCTGGCCCAGGCAAAGTGCAAGTTAAAACCGCCGCTTTTGCCGTCCACATCTAATAATTCCCCAGTCAGGTACAGGTTGGGGCACAAGCGGGATTCAAAAGTATTATAGTTTATTTCGTCCGTTTTTACACCCCCGGTGGCGGCCATGGCTTCTTTCCAGGGGCGCATGGCGGTAACGGTAACGGGCCAAGCCGTCAGTGTATGCAGGGGGCGTACGGCATTTTGGGCATTCATGGGCATATTTTTACGCATGCCCATAAAATCTATCAGCAAATTGGTAATGCCTTCGTGCAACAACCCAGTTAAAAAATCCTTAGGTTTGCGCTGGCCGAATTTTTCCAACCGTGCTTGAAAAAATTGTTCCGGGTTTTCCAGTTGCGGGAAGAAGTTAATTTGCAACGGTACGGGCCCATTTACCAGCGCGCGCGATACGGCTGAACTAATGTTGAGCACGGCCGGGCCGTTGATGCCGTAATTGGTAAAAATCAGTTCCCCTTCGGCCTGTACGGACGGGTCATTAGTAAGCGTGGTGCGCACTTGGCACTTTACACCGGACAGGCGCGTAAGCGCGCGCTCTTTGACACATAAACCGCTTAACACGGGCAACGGGTCCACAATAGTGTGCCCCAGGGATTTGGCCAAGTCATACCCGGCTTTGGTGCCGGTTACTTGCGGGTACGCGCACGAACCGCATGCCAGCACCAAGTGTTCCGAGCGGAAAATATCCTTGGTTTTGGTGGTTACAATAAATTGGGCGGCGGCGGCGCGGATGGTGGCGGCCTCCTGCGCGCAGATAATTTCGGCCCCGGCCTCTTTCAAGGCAGTTTTAAGGGCTTCGCTAATGGCGGAGGATTTGCCGGCGGCGGGGAACATGCGGCCGTTGGATTCTTCGGTTAATAAAACGCCTAAATCTTCAAAGTAGGCTTTGCAATCTTCAAACGAAAAATGACGTAAGGCCGCTTCAATCAGGGCCGGATCGGCGTGGTAATAGGCGGGGGAAACGTGGCGGTTGGTTAAATTGCAACGGCCGTTTCCGCTAATTAAAATTTTTCGGGCGGGCTGTTGGTCTTTTTCCAACACCAGGGTACGCATTCCGTCGCGCGCACATTCCAGGGCGCAGATTAGACCGCTGGCCCCACCGCCGATAATGATGACGTCGTACATTTCGTTATTCAAATCACTATTCATAAGTATAGTGTAACATATTTACAGGTATCTGGGGAGTGTAAAATAGGAATATAGCCAGATTGCTCACATGTGGCAAATATCGCTCAAAAGCAACAAAACCCAGGAACACGACGAGATCCTGAAACAAGTTCAGGGTGACGTTCCTGGGTTTTGTGCGTTAAATGCAACTTCGCGGTGTGTTGTTAGGGTCTGATTTTGTCCATCATGCGCGGGAACGAGCACCGGGTACAATAGAGGATAAGATGATTTTTCAAAATCTGGCATAGTTTGGCGGACAAGTTGCCCGAAGTTGCACTGCTAGGTGCTACGAGTGGCAAGGTACGTCAAAATAGGCAGATTTTGGGAAATTGTATCGCTCAAAAGCAACAAAACCCAGGAACACGACGAGATCCTGAAACAAGTTCAGGATGACGTTCCTGGGTTTTGTGCGTTAAATGCAACTTCGCGGTGTGTTGTTAGGGTCTAATTTTATCCATCATGCGCGGGAATGGGATTGTCTCACGTACGTGTTGCAACCCACACACCCAGCGTACCATGCGTTCAATGCCCATGCCAAAGCCGGAGTGCGGCACACTGCCGTATTTACGCAGG
>JAZUSQ010000038.1:0-2167 GCA_045606825.1 Elusimicrobiaceae bacterium | reverse complement strand
GGGGTATAGCGTGTGGGCCGCCCCTATATCCCGCATACCAACACTGCGGGATGACGAGGGGCGAAGGATAAACCCGCGGGGCGTACACTTGCCGTTTATAAAATTAGGTGTCATCCCCGAGGAATTCTGTCGGGGATATCCTGCTTGCTGGTTGTTATGTAATAAAGCCGTCATCCACAAAGGTTGTAATTGGGGATCTTCCACGCACCTATTTAATAAGGAAATTTCCTTGATTTGGCAACGACGTGCGTTGTAGATTCCCGATAAAGACGTTCGGAAATGACAGCCTTTTTTTATAACTACATTCTTATTTTCCATTTGTTTTCTCCTTTTTATGTCAGGCTTACACCTGACCTATTATTTCAATTTGTCTGGTTGGGAGTATAAAAGAAGGCGGCTGCCGTCATCAGGCCTCTTGAGCGGAACCAAACGACAACAACCGGGCTTTCTACAGGAATAGAAAGCACTCGGCACAACAAGATGTACGGTCCTGTTGTACCTAGTTTACGGTTATTTTTGGCGCTCAAGAGTGTTTATAAATAAACCCCGCGTATTCTTCATACGCTTCCAAAAACAGATTAAATTGTACTGATAGTATAATAAAAAATGCTACTAAATACCAGGAAAATTGCAAAATCTTTAGGTTAGGGCCCAGAAACATGGGGGCCAAAAGGCCCTGGTGTTTCACCTGAAAAGCCCTATACTGTTACTAAGAGGTACGTATGAAACCGGGATTTACGTTACTTGAATTACTAATAGTAGTTGTAATTATGGGCATTTTAACGGCAGTAGCCTTGCCGCAGTATAAGTATGCCATATGGAAAACCCGCTATACAAACGCCTTGGTTTTTGCACGCCAAATTTCCCGATTGGCACAGGCAAAATCACTGGAACTGGGCCGTTGGCCCACCATTACGGAACTGGGGGATGTGCTCCCTGCCGGGTTTGTATATGAAGAAAGTGAATTTAATGCTCCCGGAGGAGGTTGGTATAAACAGGGGCCCCGTACCGGGGATTTACGGGTGTGGTGTGCCAATGCAACGGGCGCGGTTATTGATGAAAATGGGGAAAGGGGCCCTTCTACTTGCCAACTGGTGGGTGTTTCTTTACAGGGAGATACAGAAGTAGTACTTTTTGTCAACGGACAAGTGGACGCTCAACAAGAAGGAATGTTGGGAATGGAAACTGCTTGTGTTACCATTGCAATCCCCAAAGCACCGTGGTATCATTTGGATCATGCCATTTGCAAAGGATTAGGCGGCAAGTTGGTAGAGGCCTATACCTATCAAATTTAAAAACTCAGTCGTTCTGATTAAATCCTCCTTTAAAATTATTCCTATTTTTTATGATGGGCACAGATAGAATTGGTGCTAATACTAAACTAAATTTAGCGGCCCCGGTTGTTTTTTGTTATACTATAGGTACAATTTAATCTGTTTTTGGAAGCGTATAGGAAGTATACGGCATACCTAAAGTATAGAGCAACGCCGAAAACAGTCGTTCCAGGTACAGTATTACATGGCTGATCCCCGTGTGGTACTGTACCGAGTGTTTGTTATGTTTTCCATAACGAACCGCGGCTGTTATATGTTGGCTTGGTTGCTCTGGCTTACTAGTGGCAGCCGTTTTTGCATGCGTTTTCCGGAATAGAGAGAATTGAAAAGAAAAATTAAATGTCATCCCAAACTTGTTTCGGGCTCTCCATCCCTTTCTATATGTAAGCAAGGAGGAGATGCTGAACTAAATTCAGCATGACACACAAAAAAGGAGAAACGAAAATGCAAAACCAACATACCCGGCGGGGGCAAACGCAAGAAGTTGTAAATGCCGCAAATCAAAATAAGAGTCACTGCCGAATGTCTTTATCGGGAATATTCAACGCTTGTTGTTGTAACAATAAGGAAAATCCTTTATTAAATGGGTACGTGGAAGATCCCCGATACCGACCCTCGGGGATGACACCTAATTTTATAAACGGCAAGTGTACGCCCCGCGGGTTTATCCTTCGCCCCTCGTCATCCCGCAGTGTTGGTATGCGGGATATAGGGGCGGCCCACACGCTATACCCCGCATTACAGCCCTGCGGGGTGACGAAGCGTGTGTCCCGCGGTTTCACGCTTATAGAG
The DNA here is from genome assembly GCA_045606825.1 of Elusimicrobiaceae bacterium. Classification (GTDB taxonomy): domain Bacteria; phylum Elusimicrobiota; class Elusimicrobia; order Elusimicrobiales; family Elusimicrobiaceae; genus Avelusimicrobium. The sequence goes on along the minus strand of JAZUSQ010000038.1, from coordinate 41 downwards.
TTATTAGTAGTGGTGCTAATCATTGGCATATTGGCCGCCGT
>JAZUSQ010000037.1:0-10322 GCA_045606825.1 Elusimicrobiaceae bacterium | reverse complement strand
GTGGTAGTGGTGGCCCAACGGCCGGGCCCGCCACCCTGGGTAGTACCTGTCCCGCGGCCGGTGGTGCATCATCCGCGCCCCGTGGCACACCAACCCCGGCCCAAACCTTGGGGCCCTTTGGCATTTAAACATCCGTCAGATTCCAAAGGAGTGTACCCGCCAAACCGGCGGCACTAAATTATCTGTCCGTAACTCCCTACACACGCGGATAGTTTCTTGCCCCCCTGGCCACTAGGCTAGGGGGTATATATATTGGGGGGATTCCAGTTTGGATCAAATTTAGGCGCAGGAGAAACGGACGAATTTTCATCCTGCCTGTAAAAATTGGGATGATTCCAATAGTACCACGCACTGTAAACGGCCAGTACAAAAATCAAACCGGCCGCAAAGAAAAAGGTATAGGCAAACCATTGGTCATAATGAAGTAGCCCCAACGGTTCCAAAATATGGTGCCAATCTCCGCAAATTTCGCCAGCCTTATAGTCTGTCATCATGTCCGAGGAGGTTAGGGGTAAGGAACAGGCCCGGGCATCTTGCACATATACCCCGGCCCCATAAAAAGTGGTAGCCAACCAGTAGAGAGAGGGTGGAAGAATCCACCTTCCGCCTTGCAAGCGTAGTACCCCAAAAGATAGTACCAGCGGAATTAAAGTCTCCACCCCGTTTCCGGCCAGGGTAGCAATCCACTCGCCCAGCCCGCGTGCCGAGTGGTAAAATGCACGGTAAAAAATGTTTCCTACTAAATTATGGCCTAGCATTTCATGGGTAAGGTAATTGGGCAAGTAAACAAATATATTATCCAGTAGCATTTTTACAAAACTGCTACGCCAGGCGTACGTAAGCCAACTAGCCACGGCTAGTAACAATACAAGGTGCCACCATTTCCAGTTAAAAAAGAAAAAACTTTGCCGGTAAGGGTCTACCCATTCTGTTAGGTGTTGTTTGATTTTTTTCATACCAGTTAGTATAGCAAAATGAAGAGGGGAAAAACAGACGTAATATAGCCTTGTTCCACGCAAATGCAAAATCCCCCGGATTTACCCGGGGGAAAGAGAGGTTACAAAACGCTTAGAAATCTTCCGTATTTCCGCCACTGATGGCGTTACAGTAATCGGTTGCTTCGGAATCGCTAGCATTGGTTGGCGCGCACTTGCGGGTAGCACTATACGTTCCGTTTGCATTCTCTGTTACAGTTGTGGTCAACTTATACGGATGCGGGTGGGTACCTGTCATGGTAGCACGGGTGGCTACAATTTCCAAATTACCTGTACTTGTGTTTTTTGTAAATGTAAGAATAAAATTTTTACCACCATAATTGGTGCTATCGCGCATGGGGATATCCACATCCAATTTGTTGAAATTATTGTCGGTTGGCCAGGCTTCGTGTTGGGCGTGATAGCGTTCCGCCGCCGTCTGGATAGCATTCATTTGCGTAAGGGCCTCGGTAGCGCGGGAACGTTCTACGGCCGTCTGGTATTGCGGCAAGGCAACCGCGGATAAAATACCAATGATCAGTACAACTACTAATAATTCAATTAAGGTAAAACCTTGGTTCATACGAATCTCCTGTTAAAAATAACTACTAATAGTATAGCATAAAAAATGGAAAATTCCAGCAAAAATTATTGCGTGCAAAAAAATAGAAATTTTAGTAAAATATATATTATTGAATTGGATGTATGTTGCCAAGATAGCTCAGCTGGTAGAGCAGCCGCTTCGTAAGCGGCAGGTCCGGGGTTCGATCCCCCGTCTTGGCTCTTTTTGTTGCCTATTTTTCCGCTATACTTCGTTCTCGCTGCCTTGCATACCTCCGCGCTAACGCGCGCGTGCCGCCAGTATGCGGCGGTCGCTGTGGCCTCGTCTAGCGAAAAAATAGTTTACAAAAAGTCCGTAGCATAATTGGCAAAAACCGCGAGCCCGGCCTGCAGGCATTTTACGTCAGTAAAATGACCGGAAGGCGAGGTCCCGTCTTGGCTCTTTTTGTTGTCCATTTTCCTGCTATACTCTGTTTCTTGCTTAGTCTCATATTTGTGGTAGATTTGAATTGCGATTGCTCTTATTTTATATAGCCGCAAGATTAGTCCCGTCCGCAGTCCCCAGTGTAAAAAAGGTCCCTTAAAAATTTGACCTTTGTTGAGAGGTAAATTAGTCAAATACACAGTAAGCATTTGTATCGGAGTCTGACACATAGCCGCATACATGTTTACACAAATTTTTATAGCGGCTGCTTGCGGCCCAACAAGATCCCCGGTGTTTGGAATTGGTTTTATCCAAATACAGTTCATAACTTAAGGAAGAATCAGTACTGACTATGCCTACGGTAGAATTTTGCCATAAACAACGGATAAAGAATTTATTAGATAAGTGAATATTTTTATCCTTGGCTAGCGTGGTACCAGTTGGTAAATCGGGGTCAAGGTCCTGACAAGAGGGGGCGTATACCCCATTGGCTAAATAGTAAATCTCTTGGGCTTGTTTGATATTTTGGGCGATGATTTGAAATTCGGTTAACCGAGCTTTGTCAACCGCGATTTGGTACTGCGGCAGTGCTACCGCGGCTAAAATGCCAATAATGAGAACGACCACTAATAATTCAATTAACGTGAAACCCCGCCGGGTTATCCAAACATACATCATATACTGCCTCCTATTTTTTAGTTACATTAAATTGTGCCGAAAAAAACGGCAATTATACCTGAGCCATACCTATAACCCGTGTAATAATCGCCGCCCACCCAATCCCTATTCGGGATTGGGTGAAAAAAAGAGGCAGACGACTATTTGGAGGATAGGTATGTGCCTTACGAAGTAGTAACTTCGCCTGGCGCAGTGTAGGCTCTCCCTACACTTCCAACAAATAATCTTTTATGTATTACTCAAATTAACTTTTCTTTTTCTTACTCCTTAACTGTGGTATATTTGTGCTTATTATACTATATTTACGCAATATCCTGTAGTATTTAGAAAATTTTACTTGGTCGTGTAAAAGATTTATGGCACTAAAGTAAATTCGCATTTATTGAAACAATTTGAGTTAGCATGCTTCCTGTGAAAATTCACTCCGTCTTGGATACTAGGTTGCCTATTGTTCCGAATATATTGTTCTTGTGTTCTTGTAAATACCAATAAAAAAGCCCCGCCGTTTGGGCGGGGCCAGATGCGATAAGAAACCATTAGATAGTCATAATTTCTTTTTCTTTCTTTTGGATGACTTGGTCAATTTGTGCGATAAAACTGTCCGTCGTTTTTTGCACGTCGCTTTCATAGCGTTTCAAATCGTCCTCTGTAATTTCGGACGCTTTTTGCGCTTTTTTTAGTTTTTCCAATACGTCGCGGCGGGAATTACGCACGGCCACTTTAAAGTCTTCGCTCATTTTGGAAATGTTTTTTGCCAGTTGTTTGCGGCGTTCTTCCGTCATAGACGGTAACGTAATGCGGATGACTTTACCGTTGTTTACGGGGCTGGCCCCTAGGTCGGCTTTTTGCAACGCTTTGTCAATATCATTCAAGGAAGATATATCCCACGGTTGGATTTCCAGTGTTTTGGCATCCAGCACATTGATAACCGCCACTTGTTTGATGGGGGTGGGGGTGCCGTAATAGTCAACGCGGACATTTTCCAACAGCCCGGCACTGGCGCGGCCGGTGCGGATAGTGGCCAAGTCGCGCTCCAAGCGGGCAACATGTTCGGCCATTTCAGTTTTGGTTGTGGCTAGTAAAGCAGTAATCGGTTCCATAAGTTTTCCTTGTGTAGTAGTTTTTTTTATTATAGCATTTTGGCATTAAATGCGTGCGTGTATTCCGCGTTGTGTTACCAAAAACAAGACCCCCACCGTTAGGTGGGGGCTTTTATTTAAATTAGCCAAACTTATTTGTTGGTAATTTCTAATTCTACACGGCGGTTTTGATAGCGGCCTTCGGCGGTCTTATTCGTAGCAACCGGGTTGGCGGCACCATAGCCAATGTAAGATACGTTAGCAGCCGGCACCCCGTCTTTTACGAGTTGGGAGGCCACTGCATGGGCGCGGCGTTCGGACAGGTCCATATTATAAGCCGCATTGCCTAACGAATCGGTATAGCCCGCTACGCGCACATGGGCGTTGGGATATTTTTTCAAGATTTCAGCGGTTTTTTGAATGCGTTCTTGAGAGGCGGCATCCATCGCATCGCTGTTGTATTTGAAGTTAATCGGTTCTTTGAAGGATAATACCGCAGCACCCATATCGTTAGTTTTTACGTTGGCTACTTCAGCCACGGCGGCATCATCTTCTACTTTCGGAGCCGGGGCCGGAGCCGGGGCTTCTGCTACCACCGGGGCCGGTTCAGGCGCAGGTTGGCAGGCATTTTTTGCACATTTGGTGCAGTGGCAGGCACCTAAAAACAAGGCAGCTGCTAAAACAGTCATTACTTTTTTCATGTTTTTCTCTCCTTACTAAAATATACTTCTTACTACTATTTTACAAAATATGGCACGTTGGGGTAGCCTTTTTTTTCATTAGTTTGCGGTATAGCATATAAACGGGCTGGCCCAGTTTGGGGTGAATATAGTCCGGCAATATATAAGAAAGGGGTTTAAGTACAAACTCCCTTTCGTGCAGACGCGGGTGGGGGATAAATAACGGAAATTGCGGGTCATCCTCAAATAAAACAAGGCTGTCGTAAAATAAAATATCCATGTCAATTACGCGCGGCCCATTGGGGAAGGTGGGGGTACGGCCTAATTCTTTTTCCAAGGTTTTTAACTTTTTAAGTAACGGCAGGGGGGCGTAAGGGGTGCTTAATAGAAGAACCGTATTTACAAAATCGGCCTGTTGGGCAAAACCCTCCGGCTTAGACACGATATACGGAGCCACCTCTTTCACTGTGCCCACATGGGAAAGTGCCGCCACGGCGCGGTCTAAATTTTCCTTGGGGTTGCCCAAGTTACTGCCCAGGGCCAAAACGGCTTGAGACATTTAATCCTCTCCTTTGTATTCAATCCAGCGGTCGGGTTCTTCGGCCACTTTTACGCTGTACAACTGCACAAAACGCGGTTTAAGGGCGTTAAAAAGCCATACGGCAAGGGCTTCTGTGGTGGGGTTTTCAAACAACTTGTTTAGGTTGGCGCCGTCTAAGCGGGGGGTAATTTCCCGTGCCAAAAAATCTTGCACGGCGCGGAAATCAATCAAATATCCCTCTTTATTTAAAGAGCCATAAAACGTAACCTGATAGGTAAACGTGTGGGCATGCGGCCCCTCGGCCAGCGTGCCGCCATGGCCGTGGGTGGCCGTAAAACTACCACATTGGGTTAGGTACACTTTTGTCATTGAGCCCCCTGTAATTCTTGGTAAAAATCCAGTATTTTTTTTGTATCGCGCACGTCGTGTACGCGTAAAATATCAGCCCCGTTTTGCAAGGCCACCAACTGTGCGGCTAAGGTTTGCGCCTTGCGTTTGGGGGGCAGTTCGCGTTTTTGCGCTAAAAACGTTTTGCGCGACAGACCGACTAAGAGGCGCACCCCTAGTTTTTTAAAATCCGCTACATGCTTTAAAAGTGTATAGTTTTGCTCACGCGTTTTGGCAAAGCCAAAACCGGGGTCTATGATGATTTGTTTATCGTCAAGGCCACACGCGTGGGCTTGCGCGATTTTTTGTGCCAAAAAATCTGTTATTTCGCCCAGTAAATCTTGATAATCCGTCAGTGTTTGCATGGTTTGCGGGGTGCCGCGGCTGTGCGTAATAACAATTTGCGCGTCGTATTTTTTAACCAGTGCAAATAGTTCCGGGTCCGGCGTGCCGCTTACGTCGTTAATAATCTGCACGCCGTTTTTGAGGCCCTCTAGCGCAACTGGGATTTTAACCGTATCTAAAGAAAGCGGAATTTTCGGCCACTTTTGGTGTGCGGCCCGGATTAGCGGCAACACGCGGGCGAGTTCTTCTTCGGCAGACACAGGGGTAGCCCCGGGGCGGGTAGATTCGCCGCCGATATCTAATATATCGGCCCCGTCAGCCAGGTAATCCGCACATTTTTTAAGAAGGGCGGCCAAATTATTTTGCGGGTTACCGTCGTAAAACGAATCGGGCGTGGCATTTACAATGCCCATGAGTTGTGTAGTCACATAGTTATTGTAGCAAAATCCGTTTTTTGAATGTAATTTTTTGGTTTTAGGTTTTGCTTGACACGTTTTTTTTTGATAAATTTGAGTTGTAGTAAACGAAAAACTTGTATAAATATAGGAGTATGTAGTATGAAAAGAAATTGTTTTAAAGGTTGCTTTTGCCCCAAAGCGGGGTTTACGCTCATAGAGTTACTGGTAGTGGTGCTGATTATCGGTATTTTGGCGGCCGTGGCGTTGCCACAGTATCGAAAAGCGGTTATTAAAGCCAGGGTGGCTGAATATGAGGTTAATTTAAAAGCCCTAGCCCAAGCCAACGAAGCATGCTATTTAAGAAAAGGAGAGAATTGTACATTAGATGAGTTAGATATAGATGTACCAGAATGCAAACCCATACCTAGCCTTTTTAATAGTTGCAGTTATACCTTAGGAACAGTTGGGATTCTTAGCCGATCTTATGCTAAGATGTCAGGTGGTGGACTTGTTTATTTCCCATATGATGTAAAGCCGCTAAAAGATTATTCCACATTACAAGGGCTAGTGTGCTCATCCTATGCTCCAACGAACAGTTGTGCGAAAATGGGATTTTCAGAAAACGTTATTTGGTCAGGAGGAGGTCTGTTTTACGTCAGGCCCTAGTTGGGGTATATAAAAACTACAAATCCCCCCACGCTAAAGCATGGGGGGAAAGTAATAAAATAATATTTCTTATAAATATCACTTAATCATTTCTAAAAATTCACTGTGCACGGATTACTATAGGGGATTACAACGGATTTTTGTCCGTAAAGGAACCGTCCGGCAGTTGCCAAATTTGCTTGCCGTTAATCACGTATACATTGGGGATCCCGTTTTTGCGGTTTTCTTCCTGCGCTTTACGTACGGCGCGGCTGGCAATACGGGTTAGTTTAGCGGTTAATTCTGTCATAAATTCCTCGTAAATATAGTATAAAGGTTTTCCGAGAAGATTACAACTGTTTTCCCTTTATCTTGCTCGGCAACGGGTACGATATCATCTCCGCCATTATAGTACAACACCCAGTGGTCCGCTAATTCTTTATAAATATTCCAAAAATTTTGCTTACTGCGGGTAAATCGCCGGATGACATCTTCTTGCGGTACGGGGTGTCCGCCGTTTTTGACGCGGGTTTGAATGCGTGTAACACATACGTCCGGGGTGTCCACAAACGTATAAATGATAATTACTTGATACCCTAATTGGTGTGCGGTTTCAATCGTTTTCATGTGCCCCACGCCGGACAAAGTGCTTTCCAAGGCAAACGATTTCCCCTCACCAAATAATTTATCCATACGTGCGTGCAATTCTTTGCCGGCTTGGATACGCACGGATTGCATATCCGTTGGGCAAAGTTCGCGCGCGATATCGTCCGCATTTACATATATAATATGTTCGGCGGGCAATAATTCACTGGCAATGGTACTTTTGCCGCTACCGTTTGCCCCGGCTAGGATGTATAAGGTTTTCATATCACTTAATCATCTCTAAAAATTCACTGCGTACTTCTAATTTAGTAAATGCACCGCGGATGGCACTGGTTACCATGACGGCGTTGTGCTTTTCAATGCCGCGTGAACTAATGCACATGTGCTTGGCTTTGCACACCACCATGACCCCGTGCGGGTGAAGCGTGTCCATTAAACTGTCCGCAATTTGAGCCACCAATTTTTCTTGAATTTGCAAGCGGCGCGCAAACACCTCCACCAGCCGCGCCAGTTTGGAAATACCCAGCACGCGCCCATTGGGCAGGTAGCCAATACTAATGGTGCCAAAAAAGGGTTGCAAATGGTGCTCACAGGTAGAATAAAATTCAATGTCCTTTAGTACTACCATTTCCTCGCACGAACCTTCCACAAACGTTTTCAGCACATCTTGCGGTTTTTGCTTATACCCGCCAAACAGTTTACCCCAACTTTTTACTATACGTTTAGGGGTTTCCAGTAGCCCTTCGCGCGAAGGGTTGTCCCCTATATAGGCCAGCAGTTCACGCAAATGGGAAAGGGCTTCTTTTTCGGTTATTTTACGTTTATTAACTTGTGCAGTTGCACGCTTAGCCGCGCGCTTGGGTGTTTTTTTACCAGTTGTAGGCATTTGTCTATATTCTCCTGTAAATTATCTAACGGTTGTAAATAGAGGGTGGTTTTTTCGTTCTCGTACGGGTAGTATGTTTCAATTTCTTGTAACGTAGTTTGGGGGCCAACCACCAGTTTAATCACATCCGCCTTTTTTAACATTTCTTTAGAAACAGTTTTCTTGGGGGATACGCACACAAAATCTGCCTGGGACACGTCGCAATCGTGCGCGCCGTTGGTTTCAATATGCACCACGTGCCCTGCGGATTTTAGCACGCTAATAAGCCCGGGCAAATCCTGCTCGGTGGGTTCCCCGCCCGTTACCACCACCGTTTTGCAGGGATAGTGGGAAAGTTCCACCAAAATTTGCAAACCGTTTAGTTGTTGGCCCGGGGAAAAGGCGTATTTTGTATCACAAAATTCGCATCCCATACTACACCCGGCTAACCGCAAAAATACAGCCGGCATACCGCTGTGGCGCCCTTCTCCCTGGATAGAATAAAAAACCTCGCTAACGTTCCAGGATAGCGGCGGCATTTTCACTCTCCCACAATTCTATGGATTTCAGCGTGAGCCCTTTAGCGGCTAGTTGCGGGGCTATTTTGTCAAACAGGTACTGGGTTAAATTTTCGGCGGTGGGGTTTTCCACCAAGTCATTTAGAAACTGGTGGTCGGGCAAATTATCATCTAGTAGTTTTTTAACCACCTTAAAATCACACACCATGCCGTCCGGGCCAATGGGGCCTTCCAGCACAAAAACTACCTTCCACGTGTGCCCGTGCAAATCATGGCAGGGGCCCTGGTAATGAGGTAAGCGGTGCGCGGCTGAAAACGAACGGATGAGTTTTATCTTCATGCAAGCCTCCCGGTGCGTAAGGTATTATAAATTTGTTGCACGTAAATCACACACACAATAAATTGTGCCAGCGAAAAGAGTGGAATGTTTACCCACAACCGCACACACCATAATGTGGTGAGGGGCCCCAGTAAAAATGTGGCCAATTTGCAAAGCAGGCCTTTGGAGAGGGGGGAGTGGTGGAAAATGTTAAAAAACAGACATACGCACAACGCCAGTCCCCAATTCATGAGTAGCACAAACCCCAGTACCAGTAGCGATGTAATAAATGCCGTTACCCGCACAGCCGCCGCAAGCGTGCCCTTGTGTTTTTTTAAATTTTCTTGCGAAGATGTAAACGACAAATTCTCCGGCAGTGTTTGCATTTGTAACTGTTGGCCGGACACAATATAGATGTGGTTTTTATGTACCCACGCCAAGGTGTTTTGTTTTAATAATTCCGCTACTGAAGGGGGGGTTTGGGCAGAGGCATCAAATACCAAGTTGTAATCGGTGCCCGGGATAGGGGCGGATACGGGCTCTTGAGGGGCAGTTAAAGTGCCGTTTTCAAAAGTAACTTGCGGGAAATTTTTAATAAACGCGGGCAAATTCTTTTTGAGTACGGAATTGGTAAAAAAGAAACACACAATCACAGATACCAAAAATAAATAGGCGGCAAACCCCCACGCGTAACGCGGGGCCAAAGCCATGAGCCGCTGGTAAAATTGAAATGAAAACAGGGTTTTAAAGTGAATAAATAACATACATATATTATACAAAACTTGTACTAACCGTAATTTCTGCCTAATTTGGCTCAGAATTTTGTTGCGCACTTGCTTACATACCTCCGCCCTAAAGGGCGGTTCACACAAGTATGCTACGCAAGTGCGCGCCGCGTTCTGAACCAAATTCGTTTGAAATTACCGCGTTGTGGCGTTGTACGGCAGACAGACAAATTTCTTACTGATTATAACGGCGGGCGCGAAATTACGTTTTACGTGGACCAACAATTTGCCGGCCCCGGTTTGACGGGGCCGGTGCACAAGTTATAACCCTGCTAAACTATCAAACAGAGAACAGTAGTCATTATCTTCGTCCATATTCCAACAATATGTTACCCACTGATTGCTTTGAGATATATATTTCTCTTTATACAAGCAAGTGGCAGTTCCTTTTAGTTCTGCCATCACAATGTAGTACGCACGATTACGAGGTTGCGAAGGTGGATAATATGCGGAGCTAGTACTGACCGTGATCTTTACATCATACGAGGTAGTTTAGTCAACAGGTTCTTGCCCAGGT
>JAZUSQ010000036.1:0-60507 GCA_045606825.1 Elusimicrobiaceae bacterium | reverse complement strand
CATATGCAGTACGCGTGTATGCACTAAAAAAGCCTTAAAATCGGCCCACAAATGGGGTTTAAGGCCCTAGACCTAGGTTTCCTCGCATGTTGGGTATTCGTGGCTTGTGGCGCAGAATTTCCAAACATCACTAATCTCTGCTACGCACTTAGAAAACTCGAACTAGCCAATGCAAGAATTATAAGGAAAGGTGCTAAGACAGAGTATAAGAACTATGGTACACTATAGTGGACACGCGCTCGACGGTAGTTGGGCGCGCCTAGAGGGCGCCATTTTTTTCAAATTTTTCTAGGCATTTCGGAACTCGCAAGGGTTCCTTTTTTGCGCCCGCTAGGCAGGTGCGAACGCCTAACCCGCATCGTAATGCGGGGTCATAAGAAGTAAAATTTACGCCGTGGTTACGACAGCTGTCATGCCGGGCATAGGGGGTGCCTTTGTACTTGCAGCATTTCCCCCTAATCAACCGCTACTGAAAGCGAAGGAGATCCTAAAATAAATTTAGGATGACAATCATGCTAAAATCTTTTCACTCTTCTGTGGCAATATGGCTGTGTTCCCTTACGCACGTAATATTTGTGATGATATTCTTCCGCCGTGTAAAACGGCCCAGCCTCAGTCACACGCGTAACCACGTTTAAACCCTTTTTTTTGAGTAAATCAATCACGTACAAAGCGGTGGTACGCTGGGCAGGTGTAGTGTAAAAAATTTCCGAGCGGTACTGTGGGCCAATATCCGGCCCCTGTCCATCCACTTGTGTCGGGTCGTGGATTTCCATAAACCCTTTGACCAGTGTTTCGTAAGAAACGACGTTTGGGTCAAACGTAATTTTGACCGTTTCGGCATGGCCGGTGGTATGCGTGCAAACTTGCTCGTAGGTGGGGTTTTCCACGTGTCCGCCCGTGTATCCGGGCACAATATCCACCACCCCGGCAAAATCCTTCATCAAATGTTCTACGCCCCAAAAGCAACCGCCTGCAAACAGGGCAATTTCATAGTTATTCGCCATGCTTATACCTAACTAAATTTGCACGCACCGGTCAAGCTAGTTCTAAAATGCAAAATTTTCCTAAATTATGTAGAATAAATTTGCAGTAAAAACAAAATTATCATCTGTTTTTGGAACCGTTTAAGAAACGGATGGCTTGAAAAAGCGATAATTCACTCCAAAATCAGCCTATTTGGGCATAGGATCCTGGGCCTTATAACCCCATTGGTTCTATGCCAAGAGTCTTTTGTTTATACAAAAGGCCGCGGCTGTTTTGTTTGGGCATGTGAATTATCCTCAACGCAGAGCGGCCGTTTTTGTTGGATTCCTTAAACAGAAAACTAAGGAGAACACCACATGAATCAAACATACACCCGGCGGGGTTTCACGCTCATTGAGTTACTAGTAGTTGTTTTAATTGTTGGCATATTGACGGCGGTGGGAGTACCACAATACCAAAAAGCAGTAAAAAAATCACGCGTATCAACTATGTTGCCCATATTGTCTAGTATAATAGCGGCACAGGAAGTATATTACCTGGCAAACGGTACCTATACCAGTGACGGACGCCTTTTAGATATAGAAACAGGGTGCACAGAAGTTTCCAATACAGAAGGTAAATGGTGGAAATGCGGCAATTATTTTTTAGTTAATATAGGAGAAAACGGAACGGTAGGAGCTTCCTATTGTCCCAACAACAATTCTTCTTACGAAGTGTGTAAACCTGTGCGGGAATTTCAAATAGGTTTTGGGGCAACTCATTCTACAAGTGGTACCGTTCCGCCAAATACCCACCGGTGTTGGACTCCTTCAGGGTCTTCTAAAACTAATATAGAAATGTGTAAAATCTTAGGACAGCCTATAGACAACAGCCTTTACGAACTATACTAAAAACGCCCCCAATAATGGGGGCATTTTTATTCTACACAATGTTTAAATATTTTTAAGCAGTAGCACAAACAGGGCTAAAAATACCAGGCTCAGCAGCACCTTGGTCAGCCCCAAATGCTTTTTAAAGAAATCGTTAAATCCTTTGGATTCATACCCCAGTAGTGCCAACACAAACACCGCCACCAAGGGCACAATAAACATCAGGTTATAAAGCACCAGGTAAGAGGCGGCACGGCTACGCAGGGCCGGGTCTTGCATAATCAGCACACACGTAGGCACATATACCTGCCCGGTGCACACAGCCTCCACCAATGACACACAAAACCCCACCGCCAGTGCGGCCAATACTAAACGGACCGTGCTTTTTTGTTTATCCCGCAGGAAAAACCCCATAATTTTATGGATACGTGTTTTTAAACTAAGCGGCAGTTGCAATAGCATACCGTCCGATTTTTTGGTTTTTTTATAGATGATAAAATCATATACGCTAAAAAGGAAAAATAGCAAACAAATCACAGCCGTAGCCACATAAAAACCTTTTATAACGTAGGTAAACCCGCGCATGGCGTAGAGGAAATTAAACACCCCCAACCCCAGCAGTAAATAGGCCATAAATACTGCCACACAGTAGGAAGAGCCCACCAAAATAATTTCCTTACGGTTATATTTGTACACCGTAAGGAAAGAAATAAAAAACACAATGACCGCAAACGCACAGGGGTTAATCCCGTCAATAAGTCCATTGCCGATAATAGCCCAAAACGTAAACGTTTGAAATGTGTTGCGGGCCTGCCGGTGCACGTCTTCCGCCGCTACCAAGGCCACGTTGGTTTTTTCGTGCAAGAGTTTGGCTTTTTCAATAGCGGCCTCGGCATATTCGCCAATTTCTGTGGGATACCCCATTAAATAGGTACTGCCTACAGCGGCGGCGGGATAACCGCGCTGGTCCTTGGGCACGCCGTACCGGTCCGCCGTTTGTTGGAAAATCAAATTGCCTTGCGGGGTGGTAATATCGTACTCGGTAAAGTGAACCGTAGCGTTGTATTTTTCTTTGAGGGTAGGCCAGTATTCACGTTTTAGTTTGTTACAATGCACACACGTGGGGCTGACAAAGAGCGCAAATTCCACTTTTTCTTGTGCAAATGCCGCCGAACCCAGCAGGAACAACACGGCCAGTGCCAGCATTTTTTTGATCATTTTACAAACTCCGCAATGCCGCCCAAGACCATATCCACAGACATTAAAATTAAGATCATACCCGTCAATCGTTCAATGGCCGTCAACCCACGCTGACCTAAGAGTTTACTAAGCGGAAACGAACACATCAAAATAACCATATTGATAACCGACGCCGCCACCACGGCCCCCAACGTTACCATTTTGCTATGTTGCGCGGCTAAAATAAGCACCATGGAAAGCGCAGCCGGCCCCGCTACCAGCGGGATAGCCAAGGGCACGATAAAGGGTTCGTCTTTGGGGTCGCTCTTGGCGGCGGAGGAATCGTCCGTACTAAACACCAAGTTAATAGAAATTAAAAACAGGATAATCCCCCCCGCAATGCTAAGGGAATAGGAGTGAATCCCAAACGCACGCAAAAACCATTTACCGCAAAAGAGGAAAAACACCATAATACCAAGCGCAATCATCAGTTCACGGAAAATCACAAATGTGCGGCGTTCCGGGGCTACTTTTTTAAGCGCGGCAATAAACAGCGGGATATTCCCAAACCCATCCATCACCAGTGCCAACGTAATTACGGAAGAAATAAACGAATCCATATAAAAAGACTCCTTGGGGCCGTAGAAAAGCCCCCTGTATTTAAATTATAGCAAATTGGATTTACTTGCGCTTGAGCGACGCTAATCACTTATGGGTAGACACTTGCTAGTGCTTTACTTTAGGGATTAGAATGCCTTACATCCGACTTCTATATTACCTTTTAATTGATTCGGTAAGAATTTCCAATACGTACCCCAAATGATTGACAGATTTTTGTGGCAATATTCGTTCGTTCTACATCATTGCATACCAGGATACCTTCCACATTGGTTTGAGTGCCGACAGTTGATTGATGTGCATGGTTTCCAGCAACGTAAAATGAAGGTAAGTCTTTATTGGCAGCCACAGCCGTACAACCAAACTTTGCAAAATACGTAATCGGTGCAGTGTTGTAGCCACGGTTACAGGATACAACATACGCATTTGGACGATTGGCATCTGAAGCGGCCCATGAACTAGAAAATTGTCCAGCAGGGATTGTAATATCGAGAAGTGTTAAGTCTGTTGCATAACCCTCATTTTCTAAAAAATATCTTTCTTGGGCATCTATAACAGCCTTTAGTAAATTGAGCCCTTCCATAGCGCGCGATTTGCTAATAGATAATTGATACTGCGGCAACGCCACCGCCGCCAAAATGCCAATAATCAGCACCACCACTAACAATTCTATGAGGGTAAACCCCCGTTTTCTCTTGTTATTCATATTTACGTCTCCTGTTTATTTAATTTCAATTTTCCCTGTTTGGAACATGCAAAAACGGCTACCCGTGTGAGCCAGAAACGCTAACCCAATACCAATAGCCGTAGTTTACCGTTTTGCAACGGCAAACATTCAGCACAAGACAAAAGGCTCATGACTTCCTTTCATCCCATGCTTGATAACGTGCTATTTTTGGAGCGTTTCTGTGCCTTTTCGGGCGCACCGTATTCTTCGTACGGTTCCAAAAACAGATAAAATTGTACTTACAGTATAATAAAAAAAAGGCTGAAAAACCAGTTATTTTTTAAGCCGTTCACGGCTTTGTTCAAGGGCGGCGCGGCGGGCTTTTTGGGTGGGCCAAAACCGTCTAAATCGGCGGCGCACCTGGTTGACGGCCGAGGAATGGCCCGGCAGTTGCCCGCCTTGGTCCGAAGCGCGCCGGCGCGGGCCACTATAGGTTTTTAGGGCAGGTTCTGCGGGCAGTTTGCCGCTATCCCACGAGATACGCTGATGCGGAAAAATACTGTGCCGCCCCGTAATTAAAAAACTAATCACACACGCCACGGTAGCATATGGGGCAATGGCGGCCCCAAAAAGTTCAATAGCCATAATACTGGCAGAAAGGGGCGTGTTCGCGGTTCCGGCCAGCACAGCCACCAAGCCCAGGGCGGCCAGCGTAGCACTATCCACCCGTAAAAAGTCCGAAAGCATCGCCCCGGCCTGCGCACCCACAAAGAAAATCGGCGTTACCAGCCCGCCAATGCCTCCGGCGGCCAACGTAATAGACGTAGTAAGCATTTTATAGAAAAAACCAAACGGGGTATCCAACGGCGCGCCGCTTAGCGGGCCCTCAATCCCGGCCATGCCTAGGCCCAAATACAAGGGGGAGGTAAAATACCCCATGAGCACTAATGCCAGGCCGCCCAGCATACACGTCCAAAACATACCGCGCTGCACCGTAACAAAGCGCAACACCACACGCACCAATTTATTGATTTCAATAAATAAAACGGAAATAAGCCCAAAGAAAAGCCCCGCCACCACCACTTTTAAGAAAAAAAGTTCTGAAAACACCGGTGAAAACGTGAGAGGATGATATAAATAATTAACCCCCAGCCAAGACGTTACCCCATAGGCCGTAATCCCGGCCACCAGCGCGGGGAACATCACTTCGTAGAAAATATGCCCTACCCACAACACTTCCAGCCCAAACAACGCGCCCGAAACCGGCACCCCAAATACCCCGGCAAACCCGGCACTCACGCCGCAAATCATCATGGTACGCTGGTCTTGCACGCTTAAATTGAGTACACGCGCCAAAAAAGCAGAAATCCCTGCCCCCACATCCGCACACGGGGCTTCCTTCCCGGCGGATCCCCCCACCGCCATGGTAACAATAGAAAGTACAAACGTTTTAACGGCCGACACAACCGAAACGGGCCGGTGTGCGTTGATGCGTTTGATGACGGCATCCGTAGAATAATCTTTATGGGCTTTGCCTACTTTGCGCGCCATGAGCGCCACCGCGTAAAGGGCAAACGGTAAGGCCACATAAAAGCAGGGCACCGTATTGCGCGCGCCCAGGGCTACGTCTAATAAGTTGAGAAATGCGCCGTCCAGCCCCCCCACGATTACCCCCACCAGGGTGGCCAGCACCAACCATTTACCCAATTGCCAAATAGGTTGTGTGGACATAGAGATATTTTAGCATTTATGCTATAATAAACTTACAATTTTATCTGTTTTTGGAACCGTATGCGGAATACGGGTTATTGCGTAAGCAGTATCATAGCACGCCAAACACAGACCGTACTAAGACATAGGATGACGATTTTTTCGCGAACTTCGTTGTTCTATGTCCAGTGTTTGTTACCCACAAAGGTAGCAAGCCGCGGCTGTTTGTGTGAACTACGTGCTATGAGTCCACCCGGGCAGCCGTTTTCTGTGGTTCCATGGGTTGAATTGTAATTAAAATAAGGAGAAAACTTATGAGAATGACAGAAAAACGGGGGTTTACCCTCATAGAGTTGTTGGTAGTAGTATTAATCATTGGTATTCTGGCGGCGGTGGCGTTGCCTCAATACCAAAAAGCGGTTGCCAAGGCTCGGGTCAGTGAGGCAGTTATATACATGAACACCTTGCAAAAAGCCCTGGACCTCTACATTCTGGAACATGGATACACCGGCCCTCTCGATGAAGAAGGGGAACCTATGATCGTTGAGTTTTTGGCAAACAATCCAACAGAAAAACTCATCCTTGATCTGCCGTTATCCTGTTCGGCGCATACTTGCGTGGATAGTAGCGGTTGGTTTCAATACGCAGCCATTTTAGAAGATGGCGAATACGCGGTATCTGCTAGTTCAGACAAGTTAGATACCTTTGGCCTATATATGTCAAAATCGGTCAATACCCCTTGGCAAAAATCTTGTGCAGGGGACCCGGATAGTAAGTTAGCCCGGGCCCTGTGTGCCGGGTTGCAACCACAAGGGTGGGAATTGAACTTTCCGCCGGAAGATTAAAAATTCCCCGGTCCTAAGACCGGGGGTTTCATTTTTACTAAAATACTAATCCCATTTAGTTCGCAATTTTTTAATGGCTTTTTTAACTTCCGGCTTTAGTTTGGGGTCCACCAGGTCTATAAACAGTTTGCCGTCTAAATGGTCCACTTCGTGCTGGAAGGCCTTGGCCAAGAGGCCGCGTGCGCGCTTCACCTGTTCTACACCGTTTTCATCCGTGTAGCGCACGGTAATGTCCGTCGCGCGCGGTACTTCGGCCCACAAACCGGGCAAAGACAGGCATCCTTCTTCTTCTAACTTTTCCCCGCGTTTGGCTAAAATAACCGGGTTAATCAGCACGTAGCGCGTAGGTGGGGCGTCTTCGTCATCCGGGTTGGGCAGTAAAATAACGGCCAGGCGTAAGGGTAACCCGATTTGGTTGGCCGCCAGCCCCACCCCATGCACGGCCAAGCAGGTTTCCTGCATATCGGCCAGCAGTTGGGGCAACCGGGGTGCAATATCCGAGTATGTAATGGGTTTTAATTTTTGGCGCAGGATAGGTTCGCCATATTTTGTAATACGTAATACTGCCATATTTATATTGTAGCACATTAAAAGGTTTTCTTCCTACCCTAAAAAAGATAGAATATATATAATGACGGATAACGACCTTCAACAATTATTTACCACGTTCTCAGCCGGGCGCACGCCGGACGCACAAGACTTCAACGCCAGCCGCATGTACACTCTGCTGGAAGAGCCTTTTTGCATTTGGTGCAATTTTCATGCCCCGCAAGAAGAGGCCGTACCCGAATCCAACCGTTATGAAAACTTAAAAATCCGTACGGACCGTTCTGCGCGCGACGAGTGGATCAAGCAAGAGTTCCCCTCTGTTTTCTTTGTGCAAGCCCATACGGACGAGGAACGCTTTCAAGGCACCTTAGCCGCTATGGCCCGCGGCGAAAGTGCCATTGCCAACGCCGCCCTGTGGAACCTGCCCGAAAACGTGTACGGCAGTATCAATTTGTTGGTGCGCCAAGAAACGGTTCCCAGCCGCTTTGGCAATTACCATTACCAAATTTACCAATTCAAACGCGCGCACGATTTAAAAGAACACTACGCACTCCAGGTGTCTTTAATGAACCTGATTTTGGGGCAAATCCAAGCCTATACCCCGGCCACCGCACGTGTGTTTCTAAAGGGGCACACGGTAGAGGTGTTGCACAGTGCCCATATTGAGCGTTTAAATGCAGAGTTGGCGTTTTGGCGCAACATTAAAAGCGGCCTGGCCCGGCCCGAGGCCCAAAAACCGCCCAAAGCCGCCGCGGCCCCGTGGCGGGTATATGCCAACAAACTAATGGCCCAAACCAAGGACCTGGTCATGTTGCCGCACCTCAATACAGAAATGCGCCAATGCCTTAAAATCAATGGTCTGTTTAATACAGACGACGTAGCCCACGCTTCCCTGGAAACCCTGCAGACCATTTTAGAAGAGCCCTACGCCACTGAAACCTATTATAACGCCCGTGCCTATTTGTACCACAAACCTATTTTACGTAAAGCGGGTTGCTTCCCGCCTCCGCAAAAAAAATACAATTTGTATTTTGATTTTGAAGCGACCGAAACTTTCACGCGCGACAACAAATCCTTTGTCTATTTAATTGGCCTATGGGATAAAGAAGAAAATAAATACGTAACATTTATTGCCAAAACACCAGAAGAAGAAATTCAAATTTTTGAAGATTTTTATAACTATATTAAAGATTTTAATAACACAGCCTTGTACCACTGGACGGAATACGAAGTACGCAAAATGCACAAATTGGCCGCCGCGTTCCCGCAACAAGCCGAACATTTAAACAAACTTATTTCCCTTTGTTTTGACTTAAAAGTGGCCGTCAATGATGCGTTTTACCTGCCAGCCCCCAGTTTTTCCTTAAAAGCGGCCGCCCCGGCCTTTGGTTTTAACTGGCGGCAAGATGACTGCGGGGCTATGGATAGCATGGTCTATTTTACAAACTGGTTAAAAACCGGGGATGAAAGTTTGCTTAACAAAATTTTGATGTACAATGAAGACGACTGCAAAGCCATGCTGGTGCTGGAAGAAGCCCTTAAACAGGCCGACGTATTAGACCCCAACGGGTTATAAAATGCCCCAACTTTACAAGTCTTTTGGCACGTGGTATAATAAATTATGCCTATCAATATCGTAAAACAATACAGTGTGTTTCTGCTCAACGAACCCGGCGCGCTGAAAAACTTTGCCGAGTTATTTGTACGTGAAAAAGTAGATATCATTGCCATGGCGCAAGATGTACGCTATGACGCCGCCGTAGTGCGCGTTGCCGTACAGAATGACAAAGGCATCAGCCACGCGCTGACTAAGGCCGGGTTTACCAGTGTAAAAACAGATGCCCTATGCCTGGATATGCCCAACCGTTTGGGGATTTTGCGCGATATTGGCACCGTACTATCCAACCAAGGCATTAACATTACCACCATTTACGGCACTTCCGTAGCCGGGGGCATTACCCGCTGGATTGTGGTAGTCAATGACATTACCAAAGCCTTAAACATACTGGAAAGTAGCGGTCTGTTTGAATAAAAATTACTACACAGAAAAGGCCCGGACAAACCGGGCCTTTTTTATGCTAACCTACATACCCGTTATAAACGGGCGACAAAGTTGCCTTTCTCATCAAATTTAAGGCCAATTTTGTTAGGCGAAATAACCGTCAGGTACCCCTTTTCCCGGCTGGCCATGCCTTGGTTGTGAATCAGGGTCGTTCCGTCAGAAAGTTTAAACACAACCCCCACCCCGTCGCGGTACATATCGGTAGAGTCGGCCACTTCCAGCAGTTTGCCGGCCTCTTCAAAATACCGCCCAGAACGAATGCTGTTTAATTTAAGTACCAGTTTCCGGCAAGACATTCCTTTTACCTCACACGGCATATCCTGCGTGGCGGGAATGGAAAACACCATGCGCGCAATCTGTTCCCGTAGCACATACGCCAGCCCCAACAAACAAACGAATACAATCAAGAATTTCCTCATACATTAACCCCTTTGCAAAAATATTTTTGCCGGGCTGGTAGCCCCTTTGATAAGCGAAAGTTTATTCTCCGGCACGCCTAATGCTTGCGCCAGTAACGTGCGCACCGCCTCGTTGGCACGGCCCTCTTGCGCCGGTGCTTTTACCCAAATTTCAAAACTATCCGGCGTTTTTTGCACCAGTTTATTTTTCTTTTCTCCTGCGTGCACTTTCACTTTAATATACTGCCCCATATTTTAATTATACTCAAATTACAATAAATTTCAATATAACTCGTGAAAATAGAACTTGGTTATGCCCTAAAAAATTATCGGGTAAGTGCAAATAGAAACCATACGATAATTTCAAACGAATTTGGCGCAGTTTGCGGCGTGGGCCAACGTAGCGTACGTAACAAGTAGCCCCCTGGGCTACAAGTACGTAAGGAGGCCCAAAACAAAAAAGTGCGCCAAATTAGGCAGAAATTATGTAGAATGAGAGTGAAGTTAAAATTGAGATTATTTGTTGGAAGTGCAGGGCAAGCCTGCGCAGAGCCGGGTGTACCTTAGCGTACACGGGGCACTTTTCCATCCACCAAATAATCGTCTGCTTTTGCGCCCTATTCGTATAGGATAGGGCGGGCGACGGTTATTGCACGGGTTATGGAAAAGGCTTCGGCAATGACCGCGTCTTTTTTTGCACTGCCAACAGGAGGAAATTATGCAACAAACAAAAGCAGAAAAAATAAATAAGGGCACCATTGTGAACTTGATTCAACATCTTCCGCACACGTTGTTATGCAAGTGCAAAGGCAACGACAAGCGTGGAAGATCCCAAATCAAGTTTGGGATGACACCTTTGTATAATAAGGGTGCATTTACGCTTATTGAGTTACTGGTTGTGGTGCTGATAATTGGCGTTTTAGCGGCTGTGGCCCTGCCGCAATATAATAAGGCCATAGCAAGGGCACAATTTACCCAAACTTTGCAAATGATTGGCACCTATATGAAAGCACTAGATATGTATATGCTTGAATACGGTCTTCCCAATCAAAACGACAGGATGTATTTTACTGGGACGTCCGGATTGAATAATGCGGAGATGTTAAACATCAATTTGGCCTTTGATACATGTGACACTGTTTCTTCATGTACTAGCAAATTCGCAGATTGGAGCATATTTTGTGATAAAGATATGTGTGAGATGAATGTACACAATCTTAAACCACAAAATCCTTCCTTAAATGGACTACTAATAAGAAAAAACGGTCCTTCCGATAATTGGTATTGGGGCGGGGGAAGTTGGAACCAAAATAAAAAGCCAAATACACTTCTTAAATTATGGTACGAAACCGTTAAAGACGGGTTTGTGGAATTAAGATATTCTTCATATGCTACGGCTTGCTCTAAAGTAGGAGTTGATTTTTAAATCAACATAATTTAATGGCAAAAAGCCCCTCTCTACGAGGGGCTTTTCATAATATCACCAGGGTCGTTTAATTATTTTTTTATAATCAAACTTTTGGCCGTCATGTCCGCCGGTTTTTCAATGCCCATTACATCCAGCACCGTGGCGGCTACGTCGCCCAAATTGCCCGTCTTAGCCATTTGAGCGTTTGTGTGGTCTTTGCTGACGTACACAAAGTCCACCAAGTTGGTGGTGTGGGCGGTCTTGGGCATATTGATTTTAGCATCCCACATTTCTTCCGCGTTTCCGTGGTCGGCCGTGATAAACACGGTATATCCCTGGGCCAAGGCGGCCTCGGTTACAGCACCGGTACATTCATCCACCACTTCTACGGCTTTGACGACGGATTTAAAATTACCCGTGTGGCCCACCATATCACAGTTGGCAAAGTTGATGACAATAAAGTCATACTTTTGGCTGTTGATTTGGCTAATTGCCTCGTCCTTAACGATATAGGCTTTCATTTCCGGGTGGTCAGCAAACGTAGCAGGGTCAAAGCGGCCTTTCTTTTCAATGCGGTCCTCGCCGGGGTAAGGTTTAATTAATTTCCCGTTAAAGAAAGAGGTTACGTGTTTGAACTTTTGCGTTTCGGCCAAACGCAACTGCTTGAGCCCCGCTTTGGAAATGACTTCGCCGAGCAGGTTATTCATCCCGCCGCCGTCGGTCATAGAAGGCAGGGCATTAAATTCAAAGGCATCATAATACTTGGTTAAACCGCAATACACACACGGTACGCGGGTGCCGCGGTGTTGGCCCGGGTAATTATCATCAATAAATGCGCGGGTCAGTTGGATGGCACGGTCCTGGCGGAAGTTAAAGAAAATAACGCTAGATCCCGCTTCCATGCCTTTGTAATCCCCCAATACGGTAGGCGGAATGTATTCATCCACCATGGGGCCGCCGTCGGGCGTTTGCATGGTTTTGTAATCGGTAGTGATGACTTCTTCGGCCGTGGTACCGTGCAACCCTTGGGCACGCACAATTAAGTTATAGGCTTTGTCAGTCAAATTCCAATCCTCGCCGCGGTCCATGGCATAATAGCGGCCCTGGATAGTGGCAATTTGCCCCACGCCATATTCTTTGATTTTTTCTTCCAACGTGCGGATAAACCCCACCGCGCTTTGCGGCGGCGTATCGCGTCCGTCGGCAAAGAAATGGATATAAACGTGTTTGATGCCTTGTTCGGCCGCAAATTTTAAAATGGCGTGCAAATGGTCTTGGTGGGCGTGGACGCCTTCATCTTGCACCAGCCCCATAACGTGCAGCGGTTTGTTGTTTTTCAAACAATTTTCCACACATGCGGCAAACGGTTTAGAGGTAAACAGCGAGCCGTCTTCAATCGTGTCTTTTAAGCGTTTAAGTTCCTGCACTACAATGCGCCCGGCCCCCATGTTTAGGTGCCCTACTTCGCTAGAACCCATATAGCCTGCCGGCAAGCCAACTTGTTCGCCCGAGGCTTCAATTTGGGTATGCGGATAGTTTTTGAGGTATTTATCCATGTTGGGGGTTTTGGCATTGGTTACGGCATTGTATGGGCCGGCGGCGGCATTCCCCCAGCCATCACGGATTAAAAGCACTACTTTATTCATAGTCATCTCCTTACTTAGTAACGGCCACGTCTTTCCAGCGTGTGTACTGATATTGGTTTAACTGCTCAAGCGTGCTAACGCCTTGTTTGGCCAGTTCCGTTACAAAATAATAAAAAATCTGTTCTGCCATTTTGGTGTCCGCCATGGCACGGTGCCACCCGGCAGCACTGATGCCCAGTTTTTCGGCAATAAAGCCCAGGCGGTTTTTTTCAAAACGCCCGCTTTTGCGGGCCAATTTTAACGTATCAATGACCGGATACTTGGGGAAGTGCATCCCGCATTGTTCAAATTCATATTGCAAAAAACCGATATCAAAATCGGCATTGTGGGCCACGAGCACACAGTTGTCTAGCACGCCTAATAATTTAGGGAGCACCTCTGCAAATGTAGGGGCATCTTTGACCATTTCGTTGGTAATACCGTGAATGGCAACAACGTCCGGGTGCATAGGCATACCGGGGTTAATAAGGGTGGAAAATTCCTCCAGCGGTCTGCCGGCTTGGGATACACATACCGCTACCTCACAAATTTTACCGCCCGCATCCGGCGTAAGGCCGGTAGTTTCGGTATCTAAACAGGCAAATTTAACGTCGCTAAGCAACATAGTTAGTTCACTAAATAAAAGCGTAAACGCAGTAAAAATCCGACAAAACTGGCCCCGATAACGCACATCCAAAACGCCCAGACAGGCACGTCTAACAGGCGGATGCGCCGCGCATACACACACGCCCCCAGCCAGGCCACCAGTACAACAGCCCACCGGATGCCGGGCAGCAACATGCTCAAAAAGAAAATGGCCCGCATCAAGGCCAACATCCATTGTTCGTCAAAGGTAGGGTAATCGCGCCCGTAAAGGTCTTGTTCCAATGCAAAAATAAACGCCCCAATCACGCGGGTGGCAATTACTAACCCGCCACAAAATACCACCCAGGGTTCAGCAAAAAAAGCACCCGTTTCATACAACGTCCGAAAGGGGGCAATGAGCACCATGAACCATACATTTACCAAATTACGCAGTACAAATGTAAGCGTGTAGCCGCCTTTCATCCGCCCGCCAAAATGGAAATATACATCCGTCAGCGCATGAAACAAAGCCAGTCCCACAATACACACCCACCCCGGTAATAAGAAGGTAGGATGTAAAAACGGCCAAGGGGTTGTTACATACTTATAACAAAAAAGCAGGGATAGAACCAACACTCCCAGGCTACGCAAAGCCACTGCCCGGAAACGTTGGGCTCCTTTTGCAGTATGTAAGGTTTTGTCAAACAGTAAAAAATCGGTTAAGAATACGGCTAAAAACAACCGCCAAAATACAATCATAACGTCTCCTTGGGCAAAGTTACCGTAAACGTACTGCCTTTGCCCGGGGCCGAAGTAACCTCCAGCGTACCGCCATGTGCCGCTACCAACTGGCGGCTGATAAATAACCCCAGCCCATAACCCGGTTTATCTGCGTGCACCTGGTGGTACTTTTGGAATAAACCTTTTATTTCTTGGGCGGAAAGGCCAATGCCGCTATCGGCTACCTTAATAGTATATGATTTTTGGTTCTGCGTGGCTACTATTTTTACAAATCCCTTTTCTGTAAATTTGACGGCGTTAGACACCAAATTGGTAAGCACCCGTTTTAAGAGTTTCGGGTCGGCGGGTAGGCGCTCCACCTGCACGCGGGAGGAAAGCGTTAATTTTTTGGCATCTGCCAGCGGGCGCAAGGTGCCCACAATTTCTTCCACCAGCGCGGGTAAATCTACCGGCTGTTTCTGCACAGTGGCCATGCCAGCTTCCAGGCGCGATACATCCAGCACATCTTCCAACAGGGCCGATAGGTTCTGGGCAGACGTGGCCATCAGTTCCAAATAGTTTTGTTTTTCCTCAGCGGAAACTTGCCCGTGTTGCAAAATATAAATGTAGCCTTGCAAACCCATTAACGGGGCGCGCAAATCGTGCGCCACCGCGCGGAATACCTGCTCTTTAAGTTCACTTACTTGCGCTTGCAAACGCAAGGTTTGGTAGTCCCTTAAATCGGCCGTCATTTGGTTAAAGGCGTTAATCAAACGCTTAAATTCTCCCCACCCAATTTCCGGCTCCACGTGCACATTCAAATTGCCTTTACTGACCTGGACCGCCGCATGGGAAAGGGCTTCAATGGGCTCGCCCAGCCGTTCGGCAAATGTAAGTGCACCAAAATAGGCCAGGGTAAAAATGGTAAGCAAAAATAAAGCCAAAATGATGTTGGTGTAATAGATACTGCGGTAGGCTTCATCGCGTAGTTGCAGTACCGCCACATACGCTCCCAAAATAGGGGCTTTGGCATAACCGCCTACGTAAGTTTCCTGCGGGGTTTTTAATTTTTTAATCAAAGGGGAGGAAGAGGCAAACGCGCGGGCCAAGGTTTGTGCATCAAAGGCGGGTTTGTATTGCAGTTCGTCAGCGTAAATTTGGCCCTGCTCATCCACAATATAAATGTGCCCGGTGTTGCCAATGCGTTGTTCCTGCAGACGGGCTAAAAACTGAAAGAAACTTAAAATGCCATACAAAAAATCGCCATTTTCCAGGGGATACAAAAATTCACTGACCGGCATCCCTTGTATCACATCAAAACTGCTTACGGACAGTTGCGGCCGGGCGGCCAGTTGCGGGAGGGACGGGTCCTGGTGCAAATCCACCGGCGGAACTTGCTTACTAAACGGGGCACTGGCAGCGCGGTATTTTTCTACCCCTTCTTTGGAAAGTACGGCCAGTAGCAGAAAATCCGCATTGGCGGCTAATTCTTCGTGCAGTAGCGGGGTAGGATCTTGCTCTTTTTGCAGTGCATGGCTTAAGTGCGGGGCAAAAGCCAGGCGGCCGTGCAAATCCTCAACGTGTTGGCCCATGGCGGCGGCGGCCATCTCAGCTAAATTGGCATGCGTATCTAAAATGGTATCTTTTAAATGCACCTGGTAATATCCCAGTAAACACACCAAGGGAATGAGTGGGAAAAACACCACAACCAGGAACAATTTGAATAGTTTAGAAAATAAAGACATATAGTTTATTATAGCACTTTCCACGGATAGGCCCAAAGGCCCACCCAGACCTAGGCCGCAGGCCCGCATACATGCGGGCCTTTTTTGGGACCCCGGGCAGGACCAAGGACCCTGGAGATTTGACACTAAAACCGCTACGATATGGGTATCCAAGATAGCGGAGGTACAGTTATGACAACATTTATTGTAAATTGGTGCAAAGTGATGTTTACCCCTACCAAAGATGCCATTGAAGTACGCACCGCCCAGTGCCAAAGCGGGGTAGTCAATACGCCGCGTTGTTCCTCCCCCGTTACGCACGAGGAGCCGGAGATTGTGTCTTCCGTTTCGGTGCGTCGCGGGCCGCTGGTACGCTTAGAGGAAAACACCGTTTACTTAAACCGTGCAGAATCCACTTTTATCAACAAAGAAGTACGCCGTCTGTTAAGAGCCAAACTGGCCGAGGAAGAACGCAAGAAGAAAGCACATATTCCACTGCCGCCGCAACCGGGCAAAATTACATACGCCGTTTATCAATAAAGAATAAAAAGGGCTGGCAAAAACCAGCCTTTTTTATTATACTATAAATACAATTTTACCTGTTTTTGGAACCGTTTAAGAAACGGATAGCCGCAAAGGCCATAGAAGAGTCCTCAAACAGTCGTTATAGGCATTTAACCAAAGGAATTGCAAGCCTGTGGTTAAATGCCGAGTGTTTTTCGTATTGTGCTTAGCACAAGGCGAAGAACCGCGGCTGTTACAGTTGGGTCA
This sequence comes from Elusimicrobiaceae bacterium, assembly GCA_045606825.1. GTDB lineage: Bacteria > Elusimicrobiota > Elusimicrobia > Elusimicrobiales > Elusimicrobiaceae > Avelusimicrobium. The sequence goes on along the minus strand of JAZUSQ010000036.1, from coordinate 43,790 downwards.
CTCTTCTAGGCTCGGCAGTAAAAGCCGTTTTTGCATGCGTTATTTCCGGGGCAGAGAGAATTGGAATTAAAACATAAGGAGATAACAAATGAAGTTAAAAAATAAACGGGGGTTTACCCTTATTGAATTATTAGTAGTGGTGCTGATTATTGGCATTTTGGCGGCGGTAGCACTGCCGCAATATAACAAAGCCGTGGAAAAGAGCCGGGCAGTGCAGGCACTTACTGCCGTAAAGACACTTGCTCAGGCAGAAGAAGCCTATTACCTGGCCCATGGAGCATATACTGAGCAGTTTGATACATTAGATATTGAGTTTCCTTCTTTAGGGAGCGGTTGGGCTTTGGCCTCGTCATATGGTTTCCCACAAGAGTATGAAGAAGATTGGAGTATTGGTGCACACAAAACGGTTGTAATTTCCGAAGAAGAAAAGTTCTCTTACTATATTGGTTATTACCTAAATTCTAAAGAATTAGTTTGTATGTGCGATAACCCAGCAGGATGCCCTCTTTGTGACTCATTTCCACATAGGATAGCCGATTGTCATACGGCTGACAAACATAATGACTTTATTTGTTACTACCTCAACTAAACTACTAAGGGGGCTTGCCTTTGCAAGCCCTCCCCTGTTACAAAAATTACATTTCTTCCCCTCTTGTTACCCGTTTCCACGCGGCTAAAAGAAAGGTAGTATATTACCTATACAGGTTAGCACCACCCCTCTATTTATGGGATGCATCCTGTTGCAGGTGGTTTTTCCAGGTCAACATATTACTTACAAATTGCTGGGGCAGTTGCGGGCGGGTTTGTAAATTCCAGTGTAAAGCCCCGGCCAAACGAGTAATCCACTGCGCATTACGCGTTAGCGTAGGCACGTAGCGGGAAATAAAAGAAGGAATATCTACCAACTTGTTATCTTTAGTTAAAAAAATAGGTTGCGTGAAGGCATGCGCCATGCTTCTTACTTTTCTGTAGGAACGCTCGTGTTCATAGTAAGCGCGCACAGGTTCCAAACATACCAGCATTTCCACAACATCTTCGGAGGAAACTTGCCCCACACAACGAACAAAACGTTCCATTCGTTCATTTTCCTGTTGCCAAGGGCCATCCATCCCCACGGCGGCTCCGTCTCCCTGGGCAGATTCTACCCGTTGCACAAGTTGTGTTTCCAAACTATCCAAACGGGCTTGTTGCTCGGGCGTTAAACGAGCCTGCGCCGTAGCCAACACCGCACTGGTTGCCACTAGGACTAAAATAGCGCATATTCTATTCATACAACCCCCCTATAGATAAAATAATACTTTTTATGCAAAATACAAGGCTTATTTTGAGGTGGTTACACGCTTCCAAGCGGCTAAAAAGTCCGCCGGGACAGGGGCTTCAAATTGCAATTTCTTACCCGTTAAAGGGTGGTTAAATTCTATTTTGCGCGCATGAAGCATTAAACGCTGGGCCGTCGCGCCTTTATATAACCAGTCGCCTAGTACGGGGTAACCCAACCAGTTTAAGTGCACGCGCAGTTGGTTGGTACGCCCGGTACGCGGATAAAGTTCAATATAGGTAAATCCGTTTTTGCGCTCTAGTACTTTATAATCGGTAATGGCCTCGCGCCCGATTTCGGACGCTTTGATTTTGCCCCCGGCTACGCGGCCAATGGGCACATCAATGGTGCCTTTGTCGTCCGGCACTTCACCGCAGGCAATGGAGTGATAGGTTTTGTGCACTTGGCGGTTGGCAAACAAGGCCACCATTTCTGCCTGAAACTGTGGTGTTTTGGCTACTACCATGACACCGCTTGTTTCGCGGTCCAAGCGGTGCACCAGTCCGGCGCGGGGTGTGTCTGTATCAAACCCTTTAGGAGGATTGGCCAAAATAATAGACACCAGGGTTTCATCCGCAGAAAATACAGTCTCTGGGTGTTCCTCCCACACAGGGCTTTGCGGGTGGACCAACAGCCCGGCGGGCTTATGGATGACAAAAAAATCTTTTCCGTCGTAAATCAGTAAATCTTTTAACGGCGTTTGGGTGCGGGCTTGGGGCAAGGTAATGGTTACAGTTTCCCCACGCGTTAGGGGCCAGGAAGGTTTTACGGTCTTGCCGTTTACGGTAATGTGCCCGTCTTTAATCATTTTTTGCACCAGTGAGCGCGACAAATCCGGCAGTTCGTCCGCCGCAAAAATATCCAGCCGCCGGGTGTAGCCGTCAAACACAATTTTTTTAGTTTCCATGGTCGTTCCTCCGCACGCAGGCCAGCCAAAGCCAGCAAGCCACACCCGCCGACAATAACGCAATCACCTGGGAAGGGGACAACCCCAGCAAAAACCCACCGCGAAAGTCCCCCCGCACAAATTCAATGCCAAAGCGCATCAGTGCGTAACACGCCACATAAAGCACCAAAATCTGGCCGTTTTGATGCGGTTTTTTGGAAGCCCGGTGCAAGATAAAAAACAAAAGCAGATTAAGCCCCGCCTCGTAGAGTTGCGTGGGGTGCAACGGCACGCCTAGCAGTTGCGGCGGTACCAAACTATGCGGATCTGTAAAGGTTACCCCCCACGGCAGTGTGGTGGGTTTGCCATAACAACACCCGGCACAAAAACAACCTATCCGCCCCAACGCATGGCCCAGGGGCAAGCCCACAATAAGAAAATCGGACGTTTTTAAAATGGGCAAGCGTTTGCGGCGCATGTACCATACCGCCCCGGCCACTGCTATGATAAGCCCGCCAAAAAATACAAACCCGTAGCGCAGTTCCTGCACAATATGGGTCAGTTTTTCGGCCAGGGTGGCCCCCAACTGCGGCCAAGAAACCGCAATAAACAACAGTTTTCCGCCCACAATAGCCCCTACAAACACAATAAACAGTAAATTCCAAAATGTATCTTGGGTAAGGCCTTTAATGCCGCAGTTTTTCAGGCGCGGCACCAAATACCACGCGGCCGCGGCGTAGCCAAGGGCCGTCATCAAGCCATAACTGGCCAACTCAAAATGACCGATATGAAATAGAGTAGGGTGCATTAGTGTTTCTCCCAGCGCAGGGCATTACGCATATAGGGGTTGTGCAGTTTTTCATCCGCCACGGTGGAACTGCAACGCCCGCCGTAACTATGCCCGGCAAAAATGCGCGTATCATCCGGCAACGCGGCAATACGGCGTAAACTGGCCAGCATGGCCCGCGGGTCAGAGGAGGGCAAGTCCACCCGCCCGCACGCACCGGGGAATAACGTGTCGCCCGTAAACAATGCGTCCTCAATCAAAATACACACACATCCGGCCGTATGACCGGGCGTGGTAAAAATACGTACCTCAAACGGGCCGATTTGAAATTGCTGGTCTGCGTCATAGGTTTGCAAGACATTTGACGGCAAGCCGGACAGTGCCACATCGTGCGCGCTTAAATAGGCACGCACGTGAAAATGTTCCAGCAAGTCTTGTGCAAATTTTACGTGGTCAAAGTGCCCGTGCGTAAAAAGCACGCCTTGCAGATTTAGTTTCTTTTGCGCTAGCGTATGGATGATAAAGTTCATGTCCCATGCCGGGTCAATAAGCAGGGCATCACTTGCTTTACGCACCAAGTAGGTGCAATTATCCATAGGGCCCAAATTTAATACATCTATTTCAATCATGCGGTTTAAACCTAAATTCAATTTCGCCGGGTTTTACCATGTGGTAGCGTGTACGGGCTAGCAATTCCATATAAGCCGGGTCTTGGTCTTCCAAGCGTTTTTTCTCGGCCAACAGTTCTACGTACTGTTTATCTAAAAAATCCCGCTTTTTACTTAAGCGGCGCAACTGCATTTTGTTATGCACCAAATTATAAATACTGCCAAATGCCGGCACCACTACCAACACTACTATCAGCAGTACAATGGCGGCAATTTTCTGTTTAGCAGTTAATTTTTTAGGCATATTTACTGTTTAAAAACGCGTCCTTGCGCGTACACGGCTTTGCCGCCTAATTGCGCTTCAATTTGCAATAGGCGGTTATATTTGGCGGTGCGTTCGGCCCGGGCCGGAGCCCCGGTTTTAATGGCCCCCGCGTTCGTGGCCACGGCCAAATCCGCAATAAAGGTATCCTCGGTCTCGCCGGAGCGGTGCGATACAATACACGCATATCCGTGGGCTTTGGCCAGGTTCATTACCTCTATCGTTTCAGACACCGTACCAATTTGGTTGACTTTAATTAAAATGGCATTAGCGGCCTGCTGTTCAATCCCTTTCTGCAAGCGTTGGGGATTGGTTACAAACAGGTCATCCCCCACCAACCGGATTTTAGCCCCCAGTTGACGGGTAAGTTGTGCCCAGGCAGACCAGTCATCTTCGTGTAATGGGTCCTCTATAGATACCAGGGGATATGTGGCCACCCACTGTGCATATATGCCGGAAATTTCCGCCGCGGATAATGCGCGGCCTTCAAAGTGATATGTCCCGTCTTTATAAAATTCACTGGCGGCACAGTCCATTGCCAACGACATATCAGGGTATCCGGCCGTGTGGGCAGCGTGTAAAATGGTGGAAAGCACATCTGCATGTTTGGCAATTTTGGGGGCAAAACCGCCCTCATCCCCCACGGCAATTACCATGCCTTGCTGTTGCAAATGTTTACGCAAGGTGTGGTACGTTTCACTGGCGGCGCGCAACGCCTCGGCAAAAGTAGGGGACGTGGTAGGTACAATCATAAATTCTTGCACGTCCAGGCCGGAGTCTGCATGTTTGCCGCCGTTAATGATGTTAAGCATAGGGGCGGGCATTAGATACGTGTCTTTGGGTAAATCATACACGTTGCGGATATGTTCGTAAAGTGGGAGTTTAGCACATTGGGCCCCGGCACGTAACAGGGCCATAGAAACGGCCAATGTAGCATTGGCCCCAAACTTTGTTTTAGCGGGGGTACCGTCTAATTCCACCATGCGTTTGTCTGCTTGGCGTACGTCCATGGCATCCAGCCCGGCCAGGCACGTGCCGATTTGTTGCACATTGGCCACGGCTTTTAAAACGCCTTTACCTTGGTAACGCTCCCCCCCGTCGCGCAGTTCCAACGCTTCGTGCGAACCGGTAGAAGCCCCGCTAGGAACAGCGGCCGTACCGATAGAACCGTCGTCCAACAAAACATCTGCCGCCACGGTGGGGTATCCGCGCGAATCCAACACCTCGCGCGCGGTAATTTGCTTAATATGCGCCATAAAACACTCCTTGTGCGGGCAAGGCTAAAGCATGCTGTCTATAATTTTTTGCCCTTCTTTAATCAGTAGGGCGGGCAGTTTTTCGTCTAAAGACTCGGCATACAGGCGGATGATACGCTCCGTACTGGAAGGCCGGATAGCCAACCAACTGCCGCCTTTCAAAATGAATTTAAAACCGTCGGTAGAGTCAATACGCCACACGGACATTTTGTGAATAGACAACGGCGGCTTGATGTTAAGCCGTTCCATAATACGGGTAATTTCCGTTTCCGTTTTGGGTATGCTGACTTTTTTATCAAACAGTTGTTTGTACTTTTTATAAAACTCTTTTTTAAGTTGCTTAAATGTTTTCTTCTCGGTGGCCAACATATCAATGACCAAGAAACAGGCCAAGAGGCCGTCTTTGTCGGGGATATGGTCCGCCACGGCCAAGCCGCCGGATTCTTCTATCCCCATAATGTATTGGCCGGAAATCATCAGTTCGGTAATATATTTAAAGCCTACCGGGGTGTCGCGCAACATAAGCCCGTGGGCCTTGGCTACCTGATCCACCAAGGTGGAGGTAATCACGCTGCGGCATACCCGGCCTTTTTGTTTTTTGTTGCGTACCAGGTGGTCTAAAAGCATGGGGGCAATTTCGTTAGCGGAAATCCAGTTTCCTTCACTATCCACTAGGCCAAATTTATCGCAATCGGGGTTGCAGGCAATGCCCAGGTGCATTTTTTTGCTAACCACTAATTTGGCCAGTTCTTGCAAACTGACCGGGCCGGCGTTGGGAGTGTGTCCGCCAAAAAGCACGTCGCTACCTTCGTGAATACCTTCCACCGTAACGCCGTGTTTTTCCAAAAATGGACGCAAATAGTGCCGCGCCGCCCCAAACAAGGGGTCCACCGCCACCTTGAGTTTGGCGGCTTTTAATGCGCGTGTGTTAACCAGTTTTTCCACACGTGCCAAATAGGCTTTGCGGAAATCTTTGGTTACTACTACGGCGTCGTTCAATTCGCCAAATTCGGTAGAGGAGGCTTTTAAAATTTGGGCATTGGCCGAGGGAATACGCTTTTCAATATCCTGCATAATTTCATTATTGGCCAGCCCCCCGTAATAGGCAATCCACTTCACGCCGTTTACATCGTATTCGCCCTCACTGCCGGTAATAATAATAGCCCCTACGGCACACTCGTTGACTACCGCCCATTCGGCCACCGGGGTGGGCAGAGGCAGTTCATCTATTTTTACGGCAATGCCGCTTTGTACCAGGGCATTAGCGGCCACATAGGCCAGTTGTTTGGATAAAAAGCGGGTATCATACCCTACTAACACCAGGGGTTTTTTCATTTTTTTGCCATGTTCCTGGCAATGTTTTTTGTAACCTTCCCCTTCAAAACCATAAAAAGGATGTTCCAGGATGTGTTCGGAAATCCCGTACGCTAAACGCTGTACCGCTTGGGCGGTAAGGCCCTGTGCGGTAACGGCTCTAAAACCGGTAGTTGTAAACTGAATATCACTCATGGTGCACCTATTATACAAAATTTTGCCAAAAATACCACACGTACTGGAAATTTTGGCTTTGTTTTACTATACTATATGTACAATTTATTTCTGTTTTTGGAAGCGTTTTGGAAACGCAGAGCCCTATTGGGCACAATAGAAGTCCAAAATCAGTCGTTATAGGCAAAAATGGGAAATGGTCGCTCCGGCTCCTATTTTTGCCGAGCGTTTTTCATTTGACAAAAATGATAAACCACGGCTGTTATGTTGGGTTACTTCTATTGGCTCAAACCACAGCCGTTTTTGTGGCCCACCAACAGGTAAATTGGAAATAAAACAAACAGGAGAAATAAACATGAATTACAAAGCAAAACGGGGGTTTACCCTTATTGAACTGTTGGTTGTTGTGCTGATTATCGGCATCTTGGCGGCGGTGGCCTTGCCGCAGTATCAAAAAGCAGTGGAAAAAAGCCGGTTGGCGGAGGCAAAAGTAGGACTCAAAGCCATGAAAGATGCCTGTGCATTGTTCAAACTGCAAGATGAAGATGATATGTGGTCTGTGGTAACTATAGCAGACATATCGGACCTGGATATAGAACTGCCAGGCACGTTAATTACCGATACTACCAACGCCCCCAAGGGAGGAAGCACGGCCCTTCCGTATCGTCTATCTAAAAATTGGGCCTATGACATAGTGGGATGTGGGGAATTGTATGCTACACGTGTGCTACCCGATGGCACGTACGGATATACCATATCCAGAACGGAATTTGACAACTATGAACTTTGGTGTTTTGAGAGGCACCAGGAAGGAGGTTGTGCCCCTTTTTGTGAAAAAGGGTATGATTTGCAATGTAAAATAAAATAAGTGTGTCTATTGTAAAAGCCCCGCACCGCCCATACCGGTGCGGGGTACCTTTTCCATAATATTCCCTTTCCCCCTAACAGAATTTACGAAAGTTAGCCGCTGCTTGCAGATTTGAGGCAGATTCACACCGTATGTTGCCCCGTGGCGTACGTCTCGCAGGCGGTGCGTTAGCACCGCAGGTACGCAAGGTGGGCAAATCGGTGCGAAGGTACCCAAATATGCAAGCCATCAGTTACTTTCGGTAATCCTTCTTTAATTAAGCATCATATACCCGGCTGTCAGGTAGGTGGCAAACATGAGCCACAGCCAATACGGCCATAACATGCCCGCCGCCACCTTGCTATGTTTGGCAAATGCCCGGTGCATAAAAAACCCTTCCGCCAGCATCAGGGCCACTACGGCCAAGGCTAACGAAAAATTATGCCACCCAAAAAATACCGGGGTCCACAAGGCGTTCAGGCCCAGTTGTATGCCCAGTAACCAGGCGGCAAAGTGGTGTTTTTCGGTTATCCCTTTATAAAATACCAGCAGCGCGGCAATACCTAACATGAGGTACAACACCGTCCATACCAGGCCAAAAATCATATCCGGCGGCACAAACGGCGGTTTGGTAAGCGTATGATACCAAGCCATGTTGGGGTCCACAAACGGGATACTCACCACCATGGGCAGTTGACACGCAACCAACCAGAGAACGGCTCGTACGAAGTTTTTAAGTGTGTTCATACACCCATAGTGTAAGGGAACAGGTTTCCCCCGCCCAGGGCCCAAAATTGATTAGATGCAAAAGGGCCCCGGTTTTACCCGGGGCCCGTAGGAGAAAACACAACCGGCCTATTTTTCTACCTTAATACCGCGGAAGGCACGGTACAGAACGGCCAGTAGTCCAAACAAAATGTAGAGCGAAAATACCACTAAAATAACGTTTTGCGGAAATTTGATTAACATCACTACCAAAAACACCACCAGCAGTAAGAACCAAGGGCTAAATTTCTTTTCGCGCTTGGCCTTAAAGGCCGCATACGGCACGTTGGACACCATTAACAGGGCCAGCACCAACATCATAAACCATACAAAATTATACAAGTGCGCCACATAGGTTTCCACCGGGGCAAAATTGTGCCCGTTGCCCGTGCCTTGCATAATAGAGTACGAAATGGCAAACGACGCCAGTAGCGCGGCCGGAGCCGGAACAGGCAGCCCGCAAAAATACTTTTTGGACCCTTCCCCCGCGTGGGCCATGGTGTTAAATTTGGCCAGGCGCAACACCCCAAAACATACATACACGCACGCAATCGGGCCGCCCCACAAGGGCTGTTGTTGCAAGACCATAAAGTACATCAAAAATGCCGGGGCCGCACAAAAGGAAACGGCATCCGCCAGTGAATCCATTTCAATGCCAAATTCGCTTTCCGCCCCCAATAAACGGGCCACACGGCCGTCAAACATATCAAATACAGCGGCAATTAAGATGAGCCACCCGGCCCCGGCAAAGTTGCCTTTGGTAGCCGCTAAAATGGAAAAAAATCCACACGCCAAATTGCCTAGTGTAAATAACGACGGGGCCGCCATGGCCAGTTTCGTTGTTTCTTTAGCCTCGTTCTTCATAGCCCCCCCTATTTCCACAATGCTAGCACCGTAACGGCGCCTTGTACTTTTTGGCCTTCCTTTACCACCACGCGCACTTTGTCTTTGGGCAAATACACCGCCACTTGGCTACCAAAACGTACCAGTCCCAAGCGGCGGTTTTGTTTGATATCTTCGTGGGGATGTACCCAACATTCAATACGCCGGGCAATTGCGCCGGTAATTTGCTCCACGTGGGCAAATTTGGTCGGATCGCCATCTTTAAAGAGTTGAATTAAATTGCGTTCGTTTTTAACGGCGGCCGGATTATCGGCAAATAAAAAAGTACCTTTGTTGTAAAAAATATCGCCGGTTTTACCGTTAATGGTGGAGCGTTGCACGTGGATATCAAAAATAGAAAGGAAAATACGCACTACAATGGAATTGGGGTCCTCTTCGGTTTTAACAGACATTACCGTTCCGTCGGCCGGGCAGGCAATTTCGTCATCTGCAAAAGTTACATTACGGTTCGGATCGCGGAAGAAATACGCACAAAAAACACCTACTATTAAAAAGAGAAAAGCCGTTTTCATACAGCCAAAATAAACAAAAACAGCCGTTAGCAACATGCCTGCGGCCGCAAATTTTAAACCCAACGGTAAAACGGTACCAACCCAATTAAATGTATTGGTAAGTGTACGCACAATATCTTTAATCATGATCTTACTACTGGTGGGTTTGATTTATGGCAGATTGTTAAGTGGGCAGGGGGGGACTTGAACCCCCACGGCCTTGCGGCCAACAGATTTTAAGTCTGTCGCGTCTGCCATTCCGCCACCAGCCCTCTTACACATTTATTATAGCATAAAATTTGCGGATGTGTGCAAGAATTATTTTTCGCTCAGTTTCAAACCGTTGTAAAACTTTTGGCAGAACAACACTTTTACTCCCAACGCTTTGAGGTCTTCCTGCAAGGCCCGGTCATCTGTAACGGCAATCACGCGTTGGTTGGTTTGGGCTAAGTAGTTGGCACGTTCACAGATTACTTGGTCTGTAGTGGCTTCTTCAGAAAATGTAACATGCACCCCGCCGCGTTGCAGCGGCCCCAACGCACGGAATGTTCCGTCAAAAATAACTTCATAGGTATGCATTTGGTAGCGTGAGTCTAAGGAAATTTCAGTCAAAAAATCCAGAAAATCGGCCGTTACGTCTTCCTCGGTGCGGGCGAACTCACACAAAAAACTGCGTACCAGGTTGGAGCCGTCTATTAAATAAATAGTAGGTTTGGTAGAGGTATACATAAAAGCCCTTGCATTTGTAAAATAAACCTAATAAAATGATACAATATAATGCTTTCATTTTGAAGGCTTTGTTTTTTGGTATTTGACAATTTCTGTATTTCGGGGGTGTAATAGATTTGACGGGTATCTGTTGCTCTCGGGAGCAAGTACCGGTTGGCCAGGCCGGTTAAAATAGGGCCAAAAAAATAACTAACGACAATCAAGTCGCTTGGGCTAACGCTTAGTCCACTGCCTCTTTCCTGTTTCCCGCGCGGGGAAGAACGGCGGTCAAACACACGGGATGCTACAGGGGTGGCGCGGGCCGTCCTACCTGTTTAAGACAAACGGACCAAACTGCCGGCGTGCTTCCTTGCGCTTAGCCGGTAGTAATAAGCAAGGATAAACTTGTAGGGCCTGAGGGGAGAAGGTGTTCGGACGGGGGTGCGAATCCCCCCACCTCCACTTTTTGTGTAAAAAGTAGGGTATTCAAAAAAGGGTTCTTGTTCCTTTTTCCTCTTGGGGAAAAAGGAACTAAAAAGCCGCGTTGCCGGGCACCTAAAAATCAGTTAAAAACAGGAATTTTATAAACTCGTTTCACTCAAACATATAAAATTCTATTCTGTTTTTAACGATTTTTAGAAACTGTGCCAAGGCAACGGATAGACAGCGTAAACAGCCAAGAGTTGCGTGAACGGCTCAAACAACCAAATGGCGTAAACGGCCTGAACGGCAAGAACCGCGTAAAAATAACGCAACATACAGAAATTGGACACAGATTTACCTCATAATAAGGAGAAACTATGGCAGAAATTAAATTTGGTACAGACGGATGGCGGGGCATCATTGCGTGGGATTTTACGTTTGAAAACGTCCACCTCTTGGCCCAGGCTTTGGCCGAATACATCAACACCAACGCCCCTGTACTTGAAAACGGCAAGATGCCGCAAATTTTTGTAGGGTATGACTGCCGCTTTATGTCCGACAAATTTGCCGAAGATATTGCTTCTATTTTCCGGTCTAACAAAATTGACGTAGTCCTTTCGGACCGACCCATTTCCACACCGGTGGCTTCTTGCTTAAGCCAGCATAAATGTTGGATGGCTATTGTAGTTACGGCCAGCCACAATCCGGCCCATTTTAACGGAATTAAAATCAAATTTGCCGGGCGTTCGGTTCCGCAACGTATTACCAAAGATATTGAGGCTCTGATTGGGCAAAATTCGGTATTAAAATTATATGGTAAATATGCGGAAAAGAAAGATTTGACAGATGTCTATTTTAAATATATTGCCAGCCGTGTAAATACTAAAAAACTCAGCAGTTTTAAAGGCAAAGTAGTAGTGGATTATATGCACGGATCGGCCGCCGGATATGTGGAAAAATTTTTGCCGGCCAAACAGGTGATCGCACTGCATAGCGGGCGCGACCCGGAGTTTAATAATATACAGCCCGAACCGGTAGAAAAAAATTTGGCTGAACTCAAAAAAACAGTATTGGAAAAGAAAGCCACCCTGGGGATTGCCTTTGACGGCGACGGAGACCGCGTAGCCCTAATTGATGAAAAAGGCACTTATTTAACCCCTTGTATGATTGCCGCCATACTATGCGATTATTTTATCAAACACAAAAAACTAACGGGCAACATCATCCAAACAGTTTCTATGGGGTATTTGCTTAAACGGATTGCCCGTGCACATCAAATGCGTTTTGAAGAAGTAAGTGTGGGTTTTAAAAACGTAGCCGAACGCATGAATTTGGAAGATGTGGCCTTTGGGGTGGAAGAAGCCGGCGGGTTTGCCTGGAAGGGAGGTGTGTCTGACCGCGACGGACTGGCCGTAGCATTGGCATTTTTAAATGTAATGGTACAAACCAAACAAAAAGCCAGTGAATTATGCGCCGCCATCACGCATGAATACGGACCGTCTGTCTATATCCGCCAAGATTATCCGTTAACCAAAGCCGTAGATAAAGCCGCTTTTACGGAAAAATTACGTAAAAAAATGCCCAAAAAAATCGGCTCACATAAAGCAGTTGAACTCAATACATTAGACGGCCTTAAAATAATTTTAGACAATGATGACTGGCTTTTAATCCGTCCTTCCGGCACGGAAGCGTTGTTACGTATTTACGCCGAAAGTGCCACCAAAAAAGAAACACTGGCCTTGTTGGAAGCAGGTGCCAAAGCCGCGGGGGTAAGTAAATAATATGAAAATTGCACTTGTAGATGATTCCGGCATTTTGCGAAGTGCGCTTAAAAACGCATTGGAATCTTCGGGTTACCAGGTAGTATTAGAAGCGGGCAGTTCGCAAGAACTGTTTAGCAAATTGGAAAAAAGCCGGGCCGAACTCATTTTGTTGGATGTGTTTTTCCCTACAGAAAACGGGCTGGATATATTGGCTAAACTCAAAAAATTATCCCCAAATGCAAAGGTACTTTTAGTAACCGGCATGCGCCAGGAAACTATTCTGGCCGAGGCCCAACGCCTGGGAGCAGACGGGGTATTATACAAACCGTTTGATACGGACGACTTGCTTACCGCCATTGAACGGATTAAATAACAACCCTTTTTCCATGATGCACAAACCCCAAAACGCCCTGTTTTGGGGTTTGTACGTACAAATACGGTAAGCACTGGCTGTTAAAAAGATGCCAAAAATGCTAAAATAATGGTACGTATTTTTGTGAGGAGCCTTATGGATACCAAACTAATTCGCGAAGTAACCGATTGGATGAAAACCACTGATTTGGCCGAATTTTGTTACGAACAAAACGGCAACTGTATTGAAATCAAAACAGAAGAAGCCCTGCCGGAACCGGCCCATTTTACCTGCACCTTAACGGCTGTTACATCCCCGGCAGTGGGTATTTACCACCTGGCGGGTAAAGGTAAAAATTTGACCTTGGCCGAAGGGCAAGAAATCAACGAAGGCGACCCACTTGGCATTGTGCAAAGCGAAAGTAAAACTTATCCGATTGTCTCCCCATTGTCTGGCAAATTACGTAAAGTAACCGCCCAAGAAGGGGCTGTAGTAGAGTTTGGGCTTCCCCTATTTTTTATTGAGAAATAACCATGGCAACCTCTGTTACAATCACTCCGTTTAAAAAAGTTTTAATTGCTAACCGCGGCGAGATTGCCCTTCGCATTATCCGCACGCTCAAAGAAATGAACATCCAGTCCGTGGCTGTTTATTCAGAGGCGGACCGAAACAGTTTGCATGTACGCCTGGCAGACGAAGCCATTTGTATTGGTGCCGCCCCTTCTGCGCTTAGTTATTTAAACATAGATGCCCTTGTAACGGCCGCCAAAGTAACCCATGCGGATGCCGTGCATCCCGGCTATGGTTTTCTATCCGAAAATGCGGATTTTGCCAAGGCCGTTACCAAGGCCGGTATGACGTTTATCGGCCCGACAGCACACGCCATTGAAATGCTGGGGGTAAAATCCACCGCACGTGAAATTGCCGTAAGGGCCGGCGTGCCGATTACGCCCGGTTCCGACGGCATTGTAGGCAAAAACTACCATGAGGTAGCCCGCAAAATCGGGTTCCCTATTATGATTAAAGCCTCCTTAGGTGGCGGCGGGAAAGGGATGCGCGCCTGTTTTAAAGAAGCCGATTTGGACCTTATGATGAAAACCGCCCAGGCAGAGGCCCGCGCTAACTTTGGTGACGACCGCGTTTATTTTGAAAAACTGGTCTTAAACCCGCGCCACATTGAAGTACAAGTGGCGGCCGATAATTACGGCAATGTGGTAGCCTTTGCCGAGCGCGATTGTAGCATGCAGCGGCGCCACCAAAAACTGGTGGAGGAATCCCCCTCCCCGTTTGTAGATGCCAATACACGCCGCAAGTTGCAACTGGCGGCCGCTAAACTTATCAAAGCGGCACAATACCGTGGCGTAGGCACGGTAGAGTTTTTAATGGCTCCCACGAAAGAATTTTATTTTATGGAAGTAAATACCCGCTTGCAAGTAGAGCACCCGGTAACCGAATCCGTCTGCGGACAGGATTTGGTAAAAATGCAAATTCAAATTGCCCAGGGCGAGCCCTTACACATCACGCAAGAAGAAGCCGCTCACGTGTTGTGCCATGCCATTGAACACCGCATTAACGCCGAGGACAGTGCCCACAACTTTATGCCCTGCCCCGGCACATTGACCGAATGGGTGCCAGCCGGTGGGCTAGGGGTACGGGTGGACAGCCACATGTATAGCGGATACACCATCCCCAGTTATTATGACAGCCTCATTGCCAAACTGATTGTAACGGCCCCCACCCGCGAAAAACTGTTAAAACGCAGTGAGCGGTGTTTGAACGAATTTGTAATTGGCGGGGTAAAAACCACCATTCCGTTCCACCAAAAAATCTTGGCGAATGAAGATTTCAGAAACGGAAATACCGATACTGGGCTTATTGAACGGATGATGAAGGCAGATGAAAGCAAAAAATAAGATAGTCAGCCTACGCACCCTGCAAACCAAACTGGCCGCGGCGCGCAAAGAAGGCAAAAAAATTGTATTTACCAACGGTTGCTTTGACATTTTGCATGCCGGGCATGTAAGTATTTTGGAATTTTGCCGGGCCCAAGGGGATGTGTTGATAGTGGGGCTCAATAGTGATGCGTCCGTACGCCGTTTAAAAGGGCCCAGCCGCCCTGTCAATAAACAGGCTGACCGTGCGCTAGTGCTGGGAGGCTTGGAAAGCGTATCGTATGTATGTATATTTAAAGAAGATACGCCCTATAACTTAATCAAAAAAATCCGCCCGGACGTACTGGTAAAAGGCGGGGATTATAAACCTACGGAAATTGTAGGCAGAGAATTTGCCGGTAAAGTGGTTCGTTTTGCCTTGTTAAAAGGCCGGAGCACCACCGCAATTATAAAAAAAGCAAGCAGTAAAGCGCGTTAAGCGCAATTTGTCCACGAGGAAACTATGTCTGATATTTTTGAAAAATGCCGTAATTACAAAGATGCCAAAATAGCCATGCGTATGGGTATTTATGGTTATTTCCAACCCATTGAATCGGCCCAAGGGCCCGAGGTACAATTAAACGGGAAAACCTATATTATGGCGGGTTCCAACAACTACCTGGGGCTGGCCAACGACCCGGAAATGAAACAAGCCGCCTTGGAAGCAGTCCAAAAGTACGGCACCGGTGTGGCGGGTAGCCGTTTATTAAACGGCAACACCAAACTGGCCGATGAACTGGAACAAAAAATTGCCAAATTCAAAGGCAAACAGGCCGGGTTGTTATTTGCAACCGGATATCAGATGAATTTAGGGGTAGTCTCTTCGTTAATTAAAAAAGGCGATTATGCCATTGTGGACAAATTAGACCACGCCAGCATTTTAGACGGGGTACGCCTTTCCGATGGGGAAATGGCCCGCTTTAAACACAACGACCCGGCTGACTTGGAACGTGTCATTTCTAAACTGCCTGCCGAGGCCGGTAAACTGATTATTGTGGACGGCGTATTTAGCATGGAAGGGGATATTTGCCCCTTGCCGGAAATTGTCAAAATCGGCAAGAAATACGGGGCCCGCATTATGGTAGATGATGCCCACGCAACGGGGATTATCGGTAAAACCGGGCGCGGCACGTGCGAATATTTTGGTCTGGAAAACGGTGAGGTAGATTTAATAGTAGGTACATGTTCCAAAACCTTTGCCACCGTAGGCGGGTTTGTAGTGGGGGATGAGGACATCATTCACTATATGCGCCACAACGCGCGTAGCCAGATTTTCTCGGCCTCTATGCCGCCGGCGTGTATTGCCTCTATCTCCAAAGCCGTGGATATTATCTCGCGTGATACCTCCCGCCGCGATAATCTGTTCCGCTTAACGGCCCTGCTTAAAAAAGGCTTAGAAGACCTGGGTTTTGATTTGGGCACCAGCACCACTCCTATTCTGCCGGTACATATCGGCACGAATGAAAACTGCTTTAAAATGTGGAAGGCGTTGCACGAAATGGGCATCTTTGCCAACCCGGTTATCAGCCCTGCCGTGCCGCCAGGCCGCGCGCTTATCCGCCTGACGCTCATGGCCACCCATACCGAGGCACACGTGCAAAAGATTATTGATAGTTTTGCAACTGCCGGCAAGGCCTTAGGTCTTATTAAATAACTCAAAGCCCCGGTCATACGGGGCTTTTTAACAAAGGGGGATATATGGTAGAAATCCGGGAAATAAACCACAGCCAGTTGGACACATTTATTGATTTTCCGTTTACACTTTACAAACAGGATCCGTATTGGGTGGGCGAATTAAAACGCGATACGCAGGCATTATTATCTGCTACACACCCCTTTTGGCAAAATGCCCAACGCAAATTGTTTATGGCATATCGGGACGGCAAACCTGTTGGCCGTATCGCGGCGATTATCAACCATAAATACAATGCGTATCACCATAGCCAACTTGGTTTTTTTGGTTTTTTTGACTGTATCCATGACCCGGCTGTCTCGGCGGCACTGTTTCAAGCGGGCGAAACCTACCTACGCGCCCAAGGCGTAACAACCGTGCGCGGCCCGGCCAATCCGTCCAGCAACCATACGTATGGGTTACTGGTGGAAGGGTTTGATTCTATCCCGGCCATTATGATGCCGTATAATTTCCCCTATTATGCAGATTTGATTGAACAGGCCGGGTTTACCAAAGCCAAAGATTTACTGGCGTTTAAGCGCAGTAAAGAGGACCAATTTTCCGAACGGTTTTTAAAAGTATGTGCCCGGTGTGAGAAAAAAGGTAACATTACCTTACGCCGGTTGGACTTAAATAACCTAGAAAAAGAAGCCGAGGTTATCCGTATTATTTACAACCAGGCCTGGGCGGAAAACTGGGGCTTTGTGCCGCTGGACAAACAGGAAATGCACGATATTGTAAAAGAATTAAAACCCATCGTGCGCCTGGAAGGCACGTGCATTTTGGAAGAAAACGGCACGCCAGCAGGATTTTATATTTGCATTCCCAACATGAACCACGTGCTCAAAATTTTGCGCGGGTCTTTTACCAACCCGGTGCGCGTGGTACGGGCGTTGTGGAAATGGCGGCACATCAAAGATGCGCGGCTACTGATGCTGGGGGTACTCCCGGAATTTCGCAAACGCGGCATTGATTTAATTTTAATTAAGCACATTATTACCCACGGGGTGGCCGTATGGGATTGGGCCGAACTTTCCTGGGTATTGGAAGATAACGCCGGCATGTTGCGCGGGATAGAAGAGTGTGGCTGTCATCCGTACAAACGCTACCGGGTATATGAAAAAAATTTATAATACTACATTTTGTAATGCCTGTGCCCACTTTTACGGTGGGCTTTTTTGACCCCTTTGCCGATATCAAGGAACAACTCGTTTTCCACGGCCAGGTTGCACACCGTAAATTTTACCCGCACCCAACATACCCCCTAATGATGTTGCTCCTCTTTCTCTACACCGTTTATACCGGATAACTTACACAAACCTGGACAAAAAGCCTTTTTCTTACTATACTATTGATACAATTTACTCTGTTTTTGGAAGCACTTGCTACTACAAAGCAAGTCTTGTTGCGTAAGCAACACCCATTACCCCAAAAACTGCCGAATAGGCACAACGTAAAGGAACTTATAATCCCTTTATATTGTGCCGAATGTTTGCCACTTTGAAAAATGGCTGACTACGGCTGGTTAAACTGGGAAGGTAATGGGTCTTGGTTTAAGAAGCCGTTTTTGTTGGCTCCAAACAGGGAAATTGGAAACTAACCCAATAGGAGAAACCGTATGAAATTAAGAAAACAAGCAGGCAATACCTTCCCCAAAGGTTTTACCCTCATAGAACTTTTGGTAGTAGTACTGATTGTCGGCATTTTGGCCGCCGTAGCATTGCCGCAATATAACAAAGCAGTGGAAAAAGCCCGCGCCGCTGAGGCGATTACCACGTTAAATGCCCTGCAAAAAGGGGTGGACGCTTACATATTGGAAAATGGACTATCCAATGAAGACAAATGTTTTTTGGGCGGAACGGATTGTACAGAGTATCCAACGTTAGTCCTGGATGTTCCTATAAAATACTATGGGGAAGATCCCGAAGGAGAAGGCTACGGGTATAGTAACAATTTTGTGTACTACGCCTCTTGCGATGGAGCCGCCTCCTGTCGCTTATACGCTATACGGGGCACCCCCACAGAATGGGAGGCAAGCGGCAACGTATCAGGTCAATTTTTAGATGGAAAGTACTCCCTGCTTAAAATGTATTGGAATGGGAAATGGACCAATCATTGTAGCGGCAACTGCCCAAGCGGGCTAATGTGGTAACGTGTTTACCAGCAAATAACAATCCCCCGGCATAGCCGGGGGTTCTCGTATATACCAGCAACAGGCCGGGTAGTTCCCCGGCCTGTTTGCTACATTTCCCTTTATTTGCTATAGGGTTGCAAGGATTCTTTATAAATACTCCACACCACATCTTTAGTGGCTTGCGTGGGCGCAATAGAGAGTAGCCCCCCTAAAGACGGCGTTTCAAAGGCTAAACACACCAGTTTTTCTACGTCCTCTTCACTAAACCCTTCATCTTTTAATTTATGGGTAGCCCCTACGCTAAATAGCCACTTTTCTACCCCATGGGCAGCCAAGTCTGCCTCATCTGCCGTGCCTTGCAGGCCTGGTACCATAGGCGCAAGTACGCTGGCCAAGGTTTTGGGTTTGGCCCGGTAGATATTTTTGACCACAGCCGGCAAAAGCATGGCTAACCCTAATCCGTGTGTTAAGTTCGGGTTCACACCGGAAAGCGGATGCTCCAGTGCATGCGTATAGTGTAGTAGCCCGTTGTCAAAACTCAGCCCTGCAATCAGTGCTGCATACGTCAGAAAATAACGCGCTTGTAGATTTTTAGGATCCTTTAACGCCACCGGCAGGTACTTATATACCAACCATGTAACGGCAATGGCCAAGTCCACCGCGTAGGGAGAGGTCGTCTTGGTGGTAGCCGCCTCTATCACGTGGTTCACGGCATCAATAGACACATAGCGTGTTTGGTCCTCGCTTAGCCCGGTCATCAAAGCAGGGTCGTCAATGGCGTACAAGGGGTAAATACACGGCAAGGCAATAGCCGGTTTATAGTTCTTTTCCTCAATAGAAACAACGGCAAACTGATTGGCTTCGGACCCGGTTCCGTGCGTAAGGTTAATGGCCACAATCGGGGCGGCCTGGGTGGGAGTAAATTTAAATTCATAAATATCCTCGGCCGTTTTGCCGGGGTATTTCATTAGAATTGCCACACTCTTGCCGGCATCAATGGCCGAACCGCCCCCAATGGCCAGCAAAGCCTGCGCGCCAAAATCATGCGCCAGTTTGGCGGCCTGGTTGACGTGGTGTGTATTGGGGTTGGGGGTTACTTTATCGTAATGTGCATACGTAAGGCCGTGCTTGTTAAACGCCTTAAGCACGTGGTCCCACGCACCCGTTTTTTTGTAAGCCCCTTTGCCGGTTACTACCATCAGTTTGGTAAGCCCGCGCGCCTTTAAATCGGCACAGATGTCGTCTATTTTGGCAATGGCTCCCACGCCTAAAAAAACCGTGGTGCGGGTGCGGATTTCCCGCACGGCGTGAATATCAATTTCTTGTTCCCATTTCATATACAACCTCCTGTTTAAGTGTATAGTACTTTACCTGTTTGCCGGCCTTTGGGCAAGCCGGATTTTTAATTAGATTAGTCTTACAAACCCAAAAGAAAAAATTTTGCAAGCCCTTTTTGGACCTAGGCATTTTTTGATATTTGCTTATTTTTTATATAAAAAATTATAGGCCCTTAAATTATTTGACAGAAACTTGCTTATTAGTAATAATTATTATTAACAACAGTTTTGCAGTTCTTTTGACAGATTGAAAAACCCGTTTTACAGACGTACAACCCCTGTTATGGCCGTACCTCTGCCGGAAAGTTCTGAAGGAATTTGCAATTTTGGTTTGTTTATGTTTTAATTAGTGTTACCGCAACTTTTGCGGATTTTTTTACCTCAGGATGATGTATTATGGAAAATGCAGAAGTAATTACCCACATTGTAAAACGCGACGGCACCACCGAACGTTTTGAAGCCAAAAAAATTACGGCAGCCATCGCAAAAGCCGCTGAAACTACCGGAGAATTTGACGCTGAAACCGCCAAAAAACTGACCATCCGGGCCGTAAACATTATTCAGCAATTATATTCCGACACGGTGCCCAATGTGGAAAACGTACAGGATATTGTGGAAGACGTGTTGTTAACCTCCAATTACCACAAAACCGCCAAGGCCTATATCCTCTACCGCGACCAACACGCCCGCATGCGTGAAATTTCTTCTAAATTTAACGTAGATTTAGTGGACCAATATTTGCAGAAAATTGACTGGCAAGTCAACGAAAACAGCAATATGGGCTACTCATTACAGGGGTTAAATAACTATATTTCCTCTGAAATCAGCAAAGTTTATTGGCTGAATAAAATTTATCCTGAAAATGTACGCCGCATGCATAGCGAAGGCGATTTTCACCTACATGACCTGGGCCTGTTAGGGGCCTATTGTGTAGGGTGGGACTTGCAAGACCTCTTGTTAAGCGGTTTTACCGGGGTAGTGGGCAAAGCCGAAAGCAAACCGGCCAAGCACTTCCGCACCGCCCTAGGCCAAGTGGTCAACTTTTTCTATACCTTGCAGGGTGAAAGTGCCGGCGCGCAAGCGTTTAGCAATTTTGATACGCTTTTAGCCCCGTTTATCTACTATGATAAACTCTCTTATGAAGAAGTAAAACAGGCTTTACAGGAATTCTTGTTTAACGTAAACGTACCTACCCGTGTAGGCTTCCAAACGCCGTTTACGAACTTAACGCTGGATTTGACCGTTCCTTCTTACTACAAAGACCAGCCGGTTATTATTGGCGGTAAATTGCAAGATAAAACTTACGGTGAGTTCCAAAATGAAATGGATATGCTCAACCGTGCCTTCTGTGAAGTAATGCTGGCCGGGGATGCTAAGGGCCGTGTGTTTACCTTCCCGATCCCAACCTACAACATTACCAAGGATTTTGACTGGGATAACGAAAAACTGACCCCGCTGTGGGAGATGACGGCTAAGTATGGTATCCCGTATTTTGCCAATTTCATTAACTCAGACATGAACCCGGAAGATGCCCGTTCTATGTGTTGCCGCTTACGTATTGATAACCGCGAACTGCGCAAACGCGGCGGCGGGTTGTTCGGTTCAGCCCCGCTGACCGGTTCTATTGGCGTAGTAACCATTAACTTACCGCGCCTGGGGTATTTGTCTAAGAATGAAGACGAATTTTTTGCCAACTTAAAAGACCGCATGGAAGTAGCCAAAACCAGTTTGGAAATCAAGCGTAAGGTAATTGAACGCTTTACCAAAGGGAACTTGTATCCGTATATGAGTTTCTACCTGCGTTCTATCCGCCAACGCTTTGGCGAGTTTTGGAAAAACCATTTCTCCACCATTGGGTTGGTAGGCCTCAATGAAGCCTCCCTTAACTTAATTGGCGAAGATATCGGTACCGAAAAAGGCAAACAATTTGCCGAAAAAGTGCTTACCTTCATGCGCGAGACCTTGGTCAAATTCCAGGAAGAAACCGGCAATAACTATAACTTAGAAGCCACCCCGGCGGAAGGGACATCTTACCGCTTGGCCAAACTGGACAAAGAACGCTACCCGGCCATTATCTGCGCCAACGAAGCGTTGTATAAAGAAGGGCACCAGCCGTTCTATACCAACTCGTCCCAATTGCCTGTAAACTATACCGATGACGTATTTGAAATGCTGGATTTGCAAAGCACCATCCAGTCCAAATACACAGGGGGTACGGTACAACACATCTTTACCGGTGAACGCATTAAAGACTTGCAGGCTATGAAACGCTTTATCAAAACCGTGTGCGAACGCTATACCTTGCCGTATTTCTCTATTACGCCCACGTTTAGCGTATGCCCCAAATGCGGCTATATTGCCGGGGAACATTTTGAATGCCCCAAGTGCAAGGCCGAACGCATGCAGGAATTACAGCGTAAAATTGCCCTGTTAGAAGAGCAACTTTACAGTAAATAACACTTTTTGGGGTAATTTACTAACCCAAAAAGTGCCTTGAAACCGATTTGGCAACTTGCCATAATTAAGTGTAGGAAAGGGTTTTCACGGACCCGTTCCCTAAAAAAGAAAATTATTCTCTGTAGGAGGAGACAAAAAATGACCACGCAAGAAAGACAAGCCGTAGAAACCAAAATCTCTGATTTGAAAAAGGAACTGAGCGAAGTACAAGGTTCCAAATGTGAAGTTTATTCCCGCGTAGTAGGTTATTTGCGCCCGGTACAAAACTGGAACAAAGGCAAAAAAGAAGAATTTGCCATGCGTAAAAATATGAACGGGGTAGAAGGTTGCTCTTGCGGTTGCGAATGCGCCAGCGATAAATAAGGTTAAACCTCTTTTAGGTACAGACGGATGAAACTGGGGGGACTGGTCAAATTTACACTAATTGACTTTCCGGCTACGCCGGCAGCCATTGTGTTTACACAAGGGTGCAACTACCGTTGCCGCTATTGCCATAACCCGGAGTTGGTGTATCCCCACCTGTTTGAACCGTCTGTGCCGGAAGAAGAAATTATGGCGTTTTTGCGCCGCCGCCAAGGTACCCTGGAAGGGGTGGTAGTTTCCGGCGGAGAGCCCACCTTGCAAGCGGACTTAGTCCGTTTTTTGACGGACATCAAAGCCCTGGGGTATAAGACAAAATTAGATACGAATGGCACCCGCCCGGATGTACTACAAGAACTGATAGTTAAAAAATTAGTGGATTTTATTGCCATGGATATTAAAGCCCCGCTGGAAAAATACGCCGTCGTTACCGGGGTGGAAGCCAACGAGGCGGTAATCCGCCAGTCTATGGAGTTAATCCGCCAAAGCGGGTTAGGGTATCAGTTCCGCACTACCTACGACAAAGAAGTGTTGACGGACGACGACATTGCCTCTATCAGCCAAATGGTGGCCAGCCCACACTACAAAGTGCAGGAATGCTTGCCGGTAGCCAAAGAGAAAGCCACCCTCAAGGTACTGCATAAAGAGTTATAATTCATTTTGGTTACATACAATTACTTGACGAACCGTCTAAAAGCCGCTACAATAATGAAAAGGAGGAAATAATGGATTTTTATCAAGTTTGTACATTGGTGGCCCTTGTGGCCTTTGGCACACTGGTTGTGGTAGCCGTGCGTGCTATTTTACAAATTACCAAAACGGCCGAGGCAGTAGAGTACTTAGCCTTAACCACAGCCGAAAAAGTAGACAAAACCCAAAGCACGTTTGAACTGCTGGAGAAAGCCTCTACATTTGTAGATTCGGGCGTGTACCGCACAGTAGCCATGGGGATTGACCTGGTGAAACGCTTGCGTAAATAAGCCACTCTCGTTATACCAAAAAGCCCCTCCACTTATAGGTGGAGGGGCTTTTATCAGAACAGTTATCTATTTACTTAATTCTTCAACACGCCAGGCAAACGAGTCAAGTTTAATTTCTACATCCATGGTATAGAACTGTGCTTCTTGTTCTACAAATTCTGTAAAAGGCTTGCCTTTTATCCGGATGGAGGAGTAGATTTTAGCAACCGGGGCCGCCTCATCATCTGACAACTTGGCAAATGAGTTCAACATATTGCTAAAAACATAATTCATAATTTCGTATTCACCTTCACGTGCCGATAATGCTTCTAAATCGGCTTTATGAGACAAGGCCTCTACGCGGGTTGCAAAAGTTACTAACTCCTTTTGCTCTTTATTTCGAAACTCTACCGCATGGATTCGCACAAAATCCACCAAGCGTTTGCCTTTAACAGTGTAACCTGCGTAGCATTTGGCTTGCGGCAGGGCTTGTGCATCCGACAACTTAGCCATCGGGTCAGCCAAGTTAATCAAAATATACTGGGCAATAAAGTAGTTGTTGTCCTGAGTGGAAATTCGTTCAAATGCGGCCTTCCCGGGACAATTTTTATCTTCGGGGGTTTCTGTATTTAAGGCAAATGCAGAAACGGAAAACAACACCACACCTAGCACGGCAAGTAATTTTTTCATTACGGGTCTCCTTTGTACACCTTAATATGTCTTTCTTACCTATAGTATAGGGAACTTTGCTTCAAAATACCATAGGTCAAAAGGCCCAGAAACCTCTGGGCCTTTAAAATAGTACCTTTTACTTACGCGGCAATTACGGATGCACCGGTTGTTTATCTTGGGCAAGATGACGGGAAAACTGTGTCAATTCTTCCAGCAATTCGTCAAATACAATCACTTGCGGCAAGTCTTTTTTATGGGTGTCTAAAAAGGCCGGGATGGTAAATTTATCCCCCCCTTTACATTCAAATACTTCCTCTGCCATGCGGGCACCGGCTACGCGGGCGGCTTTCACGTCCCGCGTGCGCAAGGCATTGTACTCGTCCATTAGATCTGTAAAATTATCCAAAATTTCCCCAATGTTCTCTAACCGCTCATCCGGGTCGGTTCCGGGCTGCGGTTCTTGTGCCGGGCAAGGGATCTGCGCGATGGCTTGCTTAGCCGCTTGCACACGTTGCATGACCCGTAGCAAGAGGGCCTTGCCTTGGGCAGATAACTGAATTTGAGAAACCGGCGTACGCCGTACCTCCGCCTGCTCGCGGGCTTGTATCCGTTCTACTATCTGCCCCAACCGGTCTTCTATCCGATCATCCAAATCGGCTTGGGCAAACCCCAGCGGGGTTACTAACATACAACCTACGATAAAAATCCATTTCGTCATAGTATATCTCCTTGACACTTGTACACCATAGTATAAGTGCCTTTTGCGTAAAATTCAAGAGGCTAATATGTAAATTGGCCTTTTTCGTACACGGTTCTGTGTTGGCCGTTTTTAAGGGTAACGGTAACGGTTTTGTCTTCTGTGTTAATTAAATCCCAGTGCAAGGAAGAATCATTAAACCCAAGTTTTTCCTTCATTTTTTTATCCAGTTTGCTTTGCGCGCCGGTAAACGTATCGGCATAACTGGCCCCTACGGCCACGTGGCAGTTGCCGTATTTACCGCCAAAGTTTTCATCATACAAAATGTCCGCCATAAATTTGGTAATCTTAGAAAAACGGCGGTCGGTAAGTGAAAATTCCCCAATTTGGCTGGCCCCTTTATCCATAGCCAACATTTTGCGGACAAAATCGGCCCCTTCTTGGGCATCCGCCTTTACCACGCGGCCATTTTTAAACTCCAGCCGTACGCCCTTTACATAGTTGCCGCTACGGTAGGAGGACAAATCGGCAAAATACACCCCGCGCGTACCGCGCCAATCGGGCGAGGTAAAAATTTCAAACGACGGGATATTGCACCCCCCGCCCGCAATAAATTTGCGCTTTTCACCCAAAAGCACCTCAAAGTCCATGTGTTTGGTTTGTACGCGCAACGTTTGAATGGGCATAGCCGAAAGCCATTTGCCGATTTCGTTAATTTGCCGGGTAACTTCTTTCCAGGTTTTTACAGGGTCTTTTTCATTTAAAAAACACGCACGGGCCACTTGGTTGGCATATTCTTTTAAGGATAACCCCGCCCGTTTGGCTAGTTCTTGCGTGGGGTAGTTGCACAACGTCCAAGAAAACAGTCCTTTTTGCTCACGCGCATCTAACACTTCGCGCACGGGTTTACGCGCCACGGCACTTTTGGCCAGTTTAGCCGGGTCTACATTTTTTAGATGTGTTAAGTCCTGCGGGGCGTGCAAGGCAATGAGCCCGTTGATGTTGCCCTGAATTTCCAGTTCCCCTTGCGGTAAATAGGCCAGTTGTTTCGTATCGGCCAGGTTATAAAAAGCGGTGGTAAAATCTTCGGGTGCGTTCCAACGTAAAAGTACGTTGTAGCGGTTTTCTAACAGTTTGGCATAAACGGCTTTGGCTAACGCAGAGGCGGCCATATCGGTACGCAAGAGTACGCTGTCATATTTTTTAAATTTGCCGTTGCGCCGGGCGGCTTGCAAGGCCCATAAAAGCACATCTGCATATTTTTGAATTTGTGTATTGGTCAACATAAAAAATCCCCCTCGTAACTGATTTAATGATATAATAGCAAATATAGAGGTTTTTTATGAAGAAAATTCTACTTATTTTAACTACGTTTATGGCTTTTTTGCCGGCATGGGCGGATGTAAACCCGTTGCCGGAAATCCAGTTTCATTTTATCTACAATACGGATAAACATCCTCTTATCAATCCACAGGGCAGTGAGTTGTTGCAATGCAAAGACCGCTTGTGCAAAGAAAGCACCCCATTGGGGGTATATGGGGCCCAAAAACTAACCTGCGGCCCGGGCATGTGTGAGGCTGTTGCGTACGATTTTGAGCCGTTTGAGCAACTGCTGGTTGCCTTTGAAGACGGCTCTACCCGCCTTAGCAATGTGTTTTCGGTAAAAGATACCCTCATTACCCCAATGAATGTGTGGGTGGAAGAAGACGGACTACGTGTAGAGCCCGTCAATACCCCCCCCAATGAGCCCCTATTAAGACGCCCGCAAGTGTGGGGCTCTTTAGCCTTAATTCTGTTATTGGAACTTATTTGCGCCGCGGCATTTATTTTTTACCAACAAAAACGATTTACCATTTTGTACGGGGTGGCTTTGGCTAATGTGCTTACTACCGTTGCCACATGGGGGTTTTTGGTGCATTATGTAGCCCAAAGTGCCCTGTTGTGGATTTTCTGCGTGTTGGCCGAGGCTGGGCTGATTGCCCTGATTAACCGCAAAGATATTACACTCAAAGAATCACTAACACTGAGTATTATGATGAATGTAACCAGTTACACCCTGGGGATGATTTTGTCGTTTATGTTTGCCTAGCATAAGGAGGAATTTTTAGACGTAACATATAATTTTTAACTGTTTTTGGAGTTGTATGCTGATACAACGTGTATTCTAAAAATACGCCGCAAAGCCAAAAGCAGTCGTTAAGGCACAAAAGAGTGGACCTTCGAAACCCACTGTTTTGTGCTTAACGTTTATCGTTTTAAACGGTAGGCTACGGCTGTTTTATTTGGGTTACTTTGCGGCAATCCGGTAGAGCAGCCGTTTTTATGTGTGCCGGAATGACCTATAGATAATAAGGAGTTTATATGAAAAGAGGTTTTACCCTCATTGAGTTGTTAGTTGCTATTTTAATTATCGGTATTTTAGCCGCGGTGGCGTTGCCGCAATACCAAAAAGCGGTTTTAAAATCCAGATATTCCACGTTA
This sequence comes from Elusimicrobiaceae bacterium, assembly GCA_045606825.1. GTDB lineage: Bacteria > Elusimicrobiota > Elusimicrobia > Elusimicrobiales > Elusimicrobiaceae > Avelusimicrobium. The sequence goes on along the minus strand of JAZUSQ010000036.1, from coordinate 16,173 downwards.
ATGGCGGGGGTAAAAGCAATTGCGTCCGCAGAAGAAATCTATTTTTTAGAAAATGGTAGTTATACTAACGAAATGGATAAATTAAATATCTCTATGGATTCACCTGCTTGTACGAACTCAGTAATTGAAACACAAATGACCTCTTGCCCCGATGGGTTGTATTTTAGCGTTAGCGTTTCAGACGACGACAGGTCTTATGCACTTGGAACTTTTGTAACAGGAAATAAAGCTCCACTCTATTATATGATTTATCTTAATCATAGTGTATCTAGGCCCGGTAAACAAGTGTGTGCAGTTAATAGTTATCATACGTCTGATTCTAAATATCATCAGGTGTGTAAAAGTTTTGGCGGAATTGTTGATAATGTCTCTACTAGAACGTATTATCTAAATTAACTTTTTAGTCCCTTTTGCGACACATGCCCTTGTATTTCTGCCTTATCGCGCAGTTTGCGGTGGTAGGTAATGGCAAAGCGGTGCACTTCGTCGCGGATTTCCATCAGTAAATTTAAGGCGGGGTCCCCTATAGGCAGTTTAATACTTTCGGCCTGCCCGGGAATATAAATGCCTTCGTGCGTTTCCGCCAGGGCAATAAACGGGATGTACATGTCCGCCCGCTCGTAAGCGTTTAAGGCGGCGTGGATTTGGCTTTTGCCGCCGTCTAGCAAAATTAAATCGGGTGTTTGGCTAGGGTCCCTTTTTATTTGGCGCAAACGGCGGTACACACTTTCTTCCATCATGGCAAAATCACTGCCGCCTTTATCGGGCATGGCGGTTTTGATTTTAAAGCGGCGGTAATGTTCGTGGTTTTTCTCTCCGTTAATGTAGCAAACCATACAGCCTACCGCCTCGCGCCCGAATAAATGGGAGTTATCAAACGCTTCAATATGCGCGGGCAGTTTTTTAAGCCCAATTACTTCGGCCAGGCGTGTTAGTTTGTCCGTATTTTGCATGGCGGTGGTGATGTATTCGTCCTTAAACCGCCCTACTAATACGCGCTCTTTCATGTGCTCCAGGGCGTGCAAAAAATTGCGGTACACAGCCGCTTGTTCGTACTCCATTTTTTGGGAATGGGCTTGCATTAAGTGCGTAAGCGTATCTTGCAAATTACCAAAGTTGCCGTCTAAAAAATCCGCCAAGCGTTGGGCGTTTTGACGGTAATCTTCATACGAGATTTTGCCCGCACACGGGGCCGGGCATTGGCCGGTGTGGTAATAAATACACGTGTTAATTTTAATATCTTTTAGCGGCTGTGAACGGGAAAACTTCCATTTGCACGGGCGCAACGGGGCGTAGCCGCTTTTCCACAAAAAACGCATCAAACTTTTCACGGTGTATGATTTAGGATACGGCCCATAGTACGCATCTCCGCTTTTTTTGCCGGCATCCGCCGCACTTTTGCGTACCAGTTGCAGGCGGGGGAAATCTTCGCTGAGCGACAATTTTAAATACGGGTAGGTTTTACCGTCTTTGCCCAGCGAATTAAAAAACGGCTGGTATTGTTTGATGAGTTTTTCTTCCAATACCAAAGCATCGCGTTCGCTGGCACAGGTAACATAGTCAATCTTGGCAATCAGCGGCAGTAGGCTGGGCAGTTTCCACCCGCGTGAATAAAGGTTGGACTCTTGAAAATACTGTTTTACGCGGTCCGAGAGGTTTTTTGCTTTGCCGATATAGAGGATAGTACCCTCTTTATTACGCATGATGTACACGCCGGGTTTATTTGGTAAAATATCTATGCGGGAATCCATAACTTTATTGTAACATTTCCCGCGCTCTAACAGTTCCTATAAAAAAAATTTTCCAAAATTCTGCACAATAAAGTATAATATATATAACCGATTTTAATAAGAGGTATATTAACACATGGCAAAATTGAAAACGGGCCGCCACACCAGCGCCCTTAAAGCACAGCGCCAAGCTGAAAAAAGAAACTCCGCCAACAAGGGACTCATTAAAAAAGTCCGCGTGGCGACCAAAACGGTAAAGGCTTCTGCTACCAGCAAAGCCAAAACCTTGAAAGAAGACTTGAAAAAAGCGAATGCTTGCATTGACAAAGCCGCTAAAAAGAAAGTCATTCACTGGAAAACGGCCGCGCGCAAAAAATCGCGCTTAGCCAAAGCCGCCAACAAGGCCGCTAAATAAGTTTTTCCAACCTCACTAAAACACCCCGCATACGCGGGGTGTTTTGCGTATCTTGTTTTTACGGCGGAAGTTTATTATACTATAAGTACAATTTTTCCTGTTTTTGGAAGCGTTTAAGAAACGCAGAGCCTGTCTAGCAGGTACTGTTGAACTCCAAAAGCAGCCGAATGAGGCACAAAATAAATGGAATTGCAAACCTTTTGTTTTGTGCCGAGCGTTTGTCCTTTACAGACAAGCCGCGGCTGTTTTCGTTTGGGTTCGTTCAACAGGCTCAAGCACCACAGCCGTTTTTGTGGTCTCCAAATGGGTAAATTGTAATTTAAACTTAAGGAGAACACGAAATGATGTTTAAAAGAAACCGGGGGTTTACCCTCATAGAGTTGTTAGTAGTGGTGCTAATTATTGGTATCTTGGCGGCGGTGGCGTTGCCGCAGTATAATAAAGCCGTGGAAAAAAGCCGACTCACGGAGGCGTTGCAAAATACTAACGCCATTCAAACGTGTTTTGAATGGTATAAGTTAGAACACGGATTACCTGAAAGCGGTTCTGTCCCTTTAGCTGATATGAATTGCCCAATAGAACTTAATTTGGGGGAACAGCAGAAAAGTGGTTACTACAGAAGTAAATACTTTGATTATATGAGTTCCTGCTCTAAGTTAGAATGTTATTCTGAAATCATACGCGTTCCTTCGTACGATTATACACTAACTGTTAGACTAACTGGAGATAGGGATGAACATAATTGTTACACTCAAGACACCGACCTGGGCCGCTATATTTGTAAAAGTATAGAAAATCAGGGCTGGAAGTATGTGGATTCCGAGTATTAGTTAATAACCAAGCATTTAAATAAAGGGGCCTGTTTACCGGGCCCCTCTTACCGTTTCAAAGAACTGTTGTACGCGGGCGTCGCATTGTACATCCGAAGTTAAAATGGGGCGTTTTAAGTGCACGCCTGCCAAGGTGCGGCAACGGCTTAGGGCCACATACGTTTGCCCGGTGGCAAAGGCACCGCGCCCCATATCCAAGTAAATGTTATCAAACGTAAGCCCTTGCGATTTATGCACGGTAATGGCCCAGGCCAGTTTTAAGGGATACTGCTTAAAAAATCCCTTCACTTTGGGGGCCAGTTTTTGGGTAAGCGGGTTAAACTCATACACCACTTCATCCCATACGTAGGGTTGTACTTCATAAACGGTTCCGTGCAGTTCAATTTCAATAAAATCTTCGCCTAAGTTGTGCACGGTGCCAATGTCTCCGTTTACCCAGTTGTCATCATTCACCAGCATCATAATTTTGGCCCCTTTTTTTAGGTGCAGTTCTTTATCGGCCGGTGGGGTTTTGGTAAACGTTTCATCTGCCGTGGCGGTGTAAATAAACTCTTGGCCGGGTAGTTTGGCCAGTTGGCTTTGGTTACGTTGGGCGGCCGCATAATTGGTAGTGGCCAGCAAAATAGAATTTTCCAACAGTTCGGGCGTTTGTGTGCAAACTTGCTTGTTGAGTTGTAAATCTAACTGCGGTTGGGAGATGTGCCCTTCGCGGATGGCATTTAATAAAGCGGCGTAATCGCGGTCGGCCGCTTGGCGGAAAATACGTTTTAACTCAAACACTTCCAGGGGCAAGTGTTTAAGAACGTGGGCCTCAAAAAAATACGGGCTTGCATAACGCGCCTGGAAATAATCAAACAGACCGCTGGTATGGCTTTCTTCCACTGGGGGCAGTTGGAACAAATCCCCAAACAAAATCACTTGTTTGCCGCCAAAGGGTTCGTCTGTGTGGGTGGAAATTTGCAAGATATGGTCCATAGCATCCAGCAAATCGGCGCGGAGCATAGAGGCTTCGTCAATAATGAGGGTATCAAAACTATCTACCAATTTGCGCGGCAAGCGGCGCAAGGCACCCAGGTCTAATAAATTACCCGGTTTTAAGCGGAAGAATGAGTGTACCGTTTGCCCGTGCACATGGATAGCCGCCAACCCCGTGGTGGCCAATACCACCACACTTTTAGCGGTGTGTTGGGCAAAGTATTTCAGTAGTGTGGTTTTCCCCGTGCCCGCACGCCCGGTAATGAAAATAAGCGGCTTGATAACCGGCTGGCTATTAAGCAGGGCCAAGGCATCTTTAAATTCGTCTGTTAAAAGGGGGGCTTGCGGCGCGGGCATAGTTGTATTATATCTTTTTTAAAACACCAGCAGTACAACGGCCATTACCGCCATGCCGGCCAGTACGCCGCTAATTACTTGGTGGCCATGGCCGTAATCGTGTGCGGTGGGGAGTAGTTCGTCTAAGGCCAAATAAACCATAATGCCGGATACGGCGGCAAAAAGCACCCCCAAAATGGCTTCATGCAAGAAATAGTCTAAAATCAAATACCCGGCCACGGCCCCTATGGGTTCGGCCAGGCCCGAGGCCGCACTGGCCCAAAACGCTTTTGTGCGGCTACCCGTGGAGTGATAAACGGGCAAGGCTACGGCCATACCTTCGGGGATGTTATGGATGGCCACTGCCAAAGCAATAGAAAACCCCAACGTTAGGTTATCTAATGCCGAGAAAAACGTGGCCAGCCCTTCGGGAAAATTGTGCAGAATCAGGGCCAGTGCCGTAAACAACCCGGTGCGTTTTAATTTGGCGGAAGGGTGCAAGGTAGATTCTTTTACGTGCAAGGGCGGCAAACAACGGTCCACCCCCAGGGCCAGCAACGTTCCGGCAAAAAATAATCCCACCGCCAACCACGCACCCGTAGCGGGGCCATATAATAAAGACAAAGCCCCTTTGGCGTGGGGGAACAGTTCGGCAAACGATACATACAGCATGACCCCGGCCGAAAACCCCAGCCCTATGGCCAAGGCAGAGAGATTTTCTTTTTTGATAAAAAAGGAAAGTACCCCGCCCACCGCGCTGGCGGCCCCGGCCAAAAAACTAAGTAGAAATGCAGTAACCAATGCAGACATGCCTATACTATAGCAATTTGTGGGGCCGTTAAGCGGCGGTTTTTAGGGTTAGTTTAAATAGTAACAGGAGTAACCGTCTACTGCGTCTATACCTAAACAATCTGCTTTTGTATGAGGAAAAGACGCGCAAATTTTACTGGCACTAGTATCAGGCCAAGTCATACAAACAAATTGTTTGGTGTCAATATAATACTGAAAATAGATAGTCTTATCTGTTTCATCTATGTTTTTGTATATAGTCAAATAACTTCCGGCATCTTCTCCAATGAGATTAAAGTATCCCCCTCCTATCTGCCATTCTTTCATTTCCGGCAGTTCAATATCCAACTTGCTAAAATCATTGGTATATTCTCCTTTTGCCAAATAATAGGCTTCTTCAGCCTGAGCCAGTGCTTTCAAAGCCGTTAACGCCTGCACGGCCCGGCTTTTTTCTACGGCTTTTTGATATTGCGGCAACGCTACCGCGGCTAAAATGCCGATAATTAAGACAACTACCAGCAACTCAATAAGCGTAAATCCCCGCTTACTGTTTATGTGAAACATCTTATTTTTCATGTTATTTTCTCCTTTCGGTTTTAGTTTCAATTTACCTGTTTGGAGCCAACAAAAACGGCTTCTTGCCACCGGGTCCATGATCTTACCCAACAACAATAGCCGTAATCTACCGCGTAAAGCGGCAAACATTAAGCACAATACAACCAAAGGATCAGTTTGGCTATATTGCGCCCATAACGACTATTTTTGGCGATCATGGACTGATTTTTCAACCAGAACCCGTATTCCACATACGGTTCCAAAAACAGGAAAAATTGTACCTATAGTATAATAAAAAAGGCTGGTAAAAACCAGCCTTTTTTATCTAAATTACTATTTCTTATTGTTGCACTACATGCTTGTATTTAAACAACCACGCAAACAGTACCGCCACCACCAACGAGAACCCGGCAAATACAAACCAACTCTCGCTCCAACCCTGCATAATCTGTTGGGAAAGGTCCGCCGGATACACGCCGTCAATCATTTTAGACGAATTTAAGTGTACGTTTACCAGGCAGTTGATTACTTTCTGCGCGGCCAAGGAACCAATGGCGGCACCAAAGCCGTTGGTCATTAGCATAAATACCCCCTGCGCGGAAGAACGGATGGACGGGTCGGTTTCCTGGTCCACATACAAAGAGCCGGAAATGTTGAAAAAATCAAACGCCACACCGTAAATAATCATAGAGGCAATCAGCATCAAAATACCCAGCGCGGTGGACGGATTTCCTACGCCCAAAAGCCCAAAGCGCAGTACCCAGGCCAGCATACTGATGAGCATTACTTTTTTAATGCCGTAGCGTTTCAAGAAAAACGGAATTAAAAGAATACACAACGTTTCGGAAATTTGCGAGAGCGAAATAAGCGCGGTGGCATTATTAGCCCCCCACGAACCCGTATATCCGGCCAAACTGTTAAACCCGGTAATAAACGGCCCGGCAAACCCGTTGGTAATTTGCAAACTCATCCCCAACAGCATAGAGAAAATAAAGAAAACAGCCATTTTTTTCTCTTTAAACAAAGCAAATGCCTTTAGGCCCAGGGCTTCGCCCAAGGTGCGGGCTTTTTCCGCGCTGACCGGGCAGTTTGGCAACGTAAAACAATACAACCCCAATACCACCCCTAAAATGGCGGAAAAATACCACTGGGCATAGGAACCGGCAAAGTGGGCAAAGTTGGTCGTCCACATAGCGATAATAAAGCCAACCGTTCCAAATACGCGGATGGGCGGGAAGGCTTTGACGGTATCAAAATTTTGTTGGCGTAAAGCGGTATAGGCTACCGAGTTAGACAACGCCAACGTAGGCATATAAAAAGCCACACTTAACGTGTAGCAGGTAAATAAACTGCAAAAGCAAATGTTGGCTTGCGAACCAAACCACGCGGCCCCCGCCATAAACAGGGCGGCCAACAAGTGGCACAACCCCAACATTTTTTGGGCCGGTATCCAACGGTCCGCCACAATGCCAATCACAGCCGGCATAAACAAAGACACAAAACCTTGCGTGGCATAAAACCAGCCAATTTTATCAGCAAAGCCTGCCCCGGCCAAAAAAATGCCCATGGAGGTTAAATAGGCCCCCCATACGGCAAATTCTAAAAAGTTCATTACGGTCAACCGTAGTTTGATGTTCATCATAAGTCAGTACGCGGGTTTCCCCGCCAGCACAACCTCCTTATAAAATGGGCAAGCCTTGCCTGCCTTAACCTTATTGTACAAAAAAAGTATAATAGAGGGAAATAAGCCGCGCTACTTTCCCCTTTTCCGGGCCACGTAGCGTATTGCCCAATATATAGGAGGATTTATGGCAGATTATAGTTTTGACGTGGTTTCTAAAGTAGATTTAAACATCATTAGCGAATGTGTATCCGCCGCTAATAAAGAAATTACCAACCGGTATGATTTTAAGGGAACCCACTCTGTAATTGAACTCAATCCAAAAGATAACGAGTTAAAATTAGCCTCAGCGGATGAGTACAAAGTAAACACCCTGCGCGATATTATTTTTACCCGCATGGCCAAGCGCGGGGTAGCCCTTAAAAATTTTACCCCGCAAAAAGTAGAAGCTGCCTTGGGGGGTAATGCCAAGCAGACCGTCAACATCCAACAGGGCATCCCGGCCGATAAAGCCAAAGAAATTACCAAAGCCATTAAAGAGGCTAAACTTAAAGTATCGGCCTCTATCCAGGGGGACCAGTTGCGTGTGTCGTCTAAATCCAAGGATGAACTGCAAGCCGTGATTGCCCTCTTAAAAGGGCAGGATTTTGGCGTAGAACTCCAATTTACAAACTACCGCTAAACCCTACTTAATACCTAAAAACCCCCGGGGTTAGCCCGGGGGTTTTTATATCAAGCCAAATACTAATTAGCCGCAGGGGATGGTGCGGCAGAAACATCCGCAGTAGCCAATTCAGCAGACTGTTGCAGTTGGGGCGGGAACAATTCATCGGCCAATTTTTCGGCTTGTTCGCGCGCGGCGTTATAATCTTGCGCCGCTTGCACGTATTGGGCGGTGGGACGGTTGGTTTCCACATTTTTGGCCATTTCCAGTTCCAGCACGGCCTTTTTTACATAAAAATCTTCCAATGCCAGCCATAGTTTTAAGTGATTGACCAGACGGTCTTTTTCTTCACTTACCACCACCGGGCAGGATTGCAAAGCCTGGCTTAAAACAGATAAATCCCTATCGGCCCATTCGCGCGTAGTACGTGCAAAAATGGGGTTTTGGGTGTTCAAATCCGGCACGGAAACGGCCGCCGCACGCACGGTACCGCTTTCAGGCAGGTATTTGTTGCCAATAATCATCCCTCCCACAAACAAGAGAGCCATGGTCAATAGATACAAAATATATCTCATGATTGTTATTATAGCAAATTGCAGGCCGCCCTAAAAAATACTGGTTTTTAAGGCTTTTTTTTATTATACTATAGGTACAATTTTATCTGTTTTTGGAACCGTATGCAGAATACGGAGTACCCCTCAAGGGTTCTTAGCATGCCAAAAACAGCCAATCAGGCACTTAGTAACGGGAAGTCATGATCCAGTTACTAGGTGCCGAGTGTTTGCCGTTGCAAAACGGCAGACTACGGCTGTTATATATGGGTACTATGCTAAGAATCCAGCGTATCAGCCGTTTTTGTTGGCTCCAAACAGGTAAATTGGAATTAAAACCGAAAGGAGAAAATAACATGAAAAATAAAATGTTTCAATTAAACAGTAAGCGGGGATTTACGCTTATTGAGTTACTGGTAGTTGTTTTAATTATCGGCATTTTAGCCGCAGTGGCCTTGCCACAATATAAAATAGCCGTAGCTAAAGCGCGTGTGGGCAGCATGCTCAGCCTAGGCGCCAGCGTTGCCGCCGCAGAAGAAACCTACTATTTAGCCAATGGAAGTTATACTACGTTTGATCAATTGGATATAGAAGTTCCCCCCCAGTGTACACGAGTGGAAGGGTCAAATCGCTATGCCTGTGGAAAATATTTTATTTTTTATCTCGACACAGAGGGATCTGTAAACTTCAATTACTGCCCCAATAATAACACTTCAAGCGAACAGTGCTCCAACACACGAGATTTGCACATTCCTTTCCGTTTGCAACATTGGACATGGGAACATGAACGAGGAATTCGCCAGTGCTATGTAAAGAATAATTCCAAACTGGGTAAAGCAGTTTGCTCTACGCTTTCGGGTTTTAAATGCGAAGGTTGTTAATGATATCCTCGGTTGTTGTAGGTCAGGTAAAACCTGACCTACAACAACTGTAGTTATAAAAACGCCCCCACTCATTAGAGCAGGGGAGTTTAAAACGCAAGTTTTTTGCCTAATTATTTGGTTTCTTCGGCCGGTTTGGCATCGGCAATTTTTTCTTCTACCGCCGTCAAGGGGTTGATTTGCACTTTAATTTTGGCAAACACCGTGGGTTTTAAGTAAATGCTTACTTCCGTTTCGCCCAGGGCTTTAATCGGCATGTTCAGTTCAATAGCATCTTTGCCGAGTTTGTGGCCTTTTTCCGTCAAGGCTTTGTAAATATCGGCTTTGTTGACAGAACCGAATACAACACCGTCTGCATTGACCGTTTTGGTAAACGGCAACACAATGCCGGTCAATTTTTCGGCCAAGGCGCGCGCTTCGGCCAGTTCGGCCTCAATGCGTTTTTGGCGGCGTTCGGCCCCCAGTTGCCAATTTTTAATAGCACCTTCGGTGGCAATTTCGGCCAAGCGGTGCGGTACTAAAAAGTTGCGGGCATAACCGGGTTTTACGTCCACCACGGTTCCCACCATACCTAAGTTTTTCACGTTTTGTTTCAAAATAACTTTCATAACAAACCTCGCTTATTTCTTAGGTAACGAATAGGGCAGGATTGCCAAATTGCGGTCGCGCTTGATGGCGCGGGTAATTTGGCGTTGGTGCTTAGCGCAAGTGCCGGTAATACGGCGGGACAAAATTTTTCCGCTTTCCATCGTAAACGATTTTACGAATTGGAAGTTTTTGTAGTCAATGTTGTCCATTTTTTCGGCGCAAAGTTTGCAGACTTTGCGTCTGCTTTCAAAGCGCCGTTTGCCAAACGGACGCGCCGGGCGTTCCGGGCGGGCCGTCGCGGCGGCGGGAGCGGTGGCTTCCACGGCCGGGGCTTGGGTTTGGTTGGTTTCTTCAGCCATTTTTATATCTCTCTTGATGTTAGGTTAGAAAGGCACGTCATCTTCCGCCACGTCAGTGGTAGGGACGTCGTCTTTCACAGCGGGGGACACTCCTTCATTGTCCGCATAGGACGAAGTGCCCGCTGCTCCAAATTCTAGAATTTGGACTCTAGAGGCAGTTACTTGCAAACTTCTGCGTACCTGCCCGGTTTGTTTATCGGTGTACTCATCTGGCGTCAAACGGCCCTCCACACTAATGGGGGTGCCTTTTTTGAGGCGGTCTTTACACCGGTCTGCTGCCGCGCCCCAAATGACAATGGGAACATAAACGACATCATCCTTCCACTCGTTTGTAGTTTTGTCCATATATCTGCGGTTCACCGCAATGCTACAACGGCACACTGCCTGACCCTTTTGCGTAAACGCCACATTGGGGTCACGTGTTAAACGTCCGACTAAAAGGACTAAGTTTTGTTCCGGTAGTCTAAGTTGAGCAGGCATAATAAGACCTATTTCACAGGAGCCGGCTTCGCTTTAATTTGCAAGGCCACCATGGTCATGGCGCGAAGCACGTTGGTGTTAAGTTTAAGGGTGTTATCCAACGTTTTTACAAACGCAGGTTCTGCTTTAAACTTAAGATAGAGGTAGAAACCATCGCGAACGTGGTTAATCTCGTGGGTAAACTTGCGTCTGCCCAGTTTTTCTTCGCTGGTTACTTCCCCGCCGTTTTTCGTAATCAAGTCTTTCACTTTGGTTACGAACGCCCCCACTTCCGTGTCAGAAAGTTGGGGTTTTACAATAATTACGCTTTCGTACGTTTTCATAATACTTTTTATTTCTTGCGTTTTAGGTTACGTGCAGGCGCGGTGCACCCGCACAATTACCTGTGTATATTATAGCAAAAATTTAGGTGCTGTTTGTGCTTTATTTGCCAAAGGGCAAATTTTGTAATTCCTGCATATTGGCCATTAGTTCGCCATGTAATACCTGGCAGGCAAGCAAGGTATGGGGGCGCAACTGCCATTCAAAGGGATAATACGCCTGCTCCAATTTTTCTAACCTATCACACAGGGCAAGCACTTGTTTATCCAGTTTTTGCAGGGTACGGATTGTCTTGCGTAAATCACGCGGAATTTTGGGTTTCATATAATACCTACGGGGAACCCTCTACCCTAAAAAACGGCTGATATATTGAACTATACCAGTAATCCTTTATAACAGCCGTAATCTCCCCTTTTGCAAGGGGAAACATTCGGAATAAAGCAACCCTAGGGATTGATTTATTCCTAAACGACTGTTACTTGGACTGGTATAAAACCGCTACAGGTTTTCCGTATTCCGGGTACGGTTCCAAAAACAGATTAAATTGTACCTTTATTATAGCACAGGAACCTGAAAATGTCTATTTTCAGGTTCCCTCAAATTCACTACTGTGCAACTATTTCACTTGTTTTAGTTGTTTCTTCCAGGCTTTTTTGGCGGCTTTGTGCTTTTTTTCCGCTTCACCGGAGAGCAAATCCTCCACCCGTTGCGCTTTAACGGCAGGCAGGTTGGCCTCATCAGCCCGGATTTTGGCTTCCCAGTTATCCAAATTGGCACGTTCGGCCGCAATGCGGTTTTTCATATAGACCAGTTGGTCATCTACCTGTGCGCTGACCAGGGCCGAAAGTTCCGCCTTGATAGCCGCTTGCTCTTGGGCAGGGGCCTTCTTATACTTTTTAACCAGTTGTGCAATTTGTTTACGCCGCGCCTTAAAAGGAGCCTTTTCCCCAGCCGCTACTACCTGTTTTCCCTCTTTGGCTGGATGCTTTTTGTGTGCATACACACAAGGCCCACATAAACCTACCATCAACAGACAAACGAATATTTTTTTCATAACAATCTCCTAATCCAACGACGTATCTTTCACACCGGCCTGTGCAAAGCCTTTCGCACGCAATTTGCAGGAATCACATTGCCCACAGGGTTTTTCCCCCCCGGCGTAGCAACTCCAGGTCAGTTCAAACGGCACGTGCAAACTAGCGGCCAGGCGTACAATATCTGCCTTAGAAAGATTCATCAACGGGGCCAGCACTTCTATGCCTTCACCCACCCCTTTTTGGGTACCGCGGTTGAGGGCTTGCGCCGCCGCCTGGTAAAACGCAGGGGTACAATCCGGATAGCCGGAAAAATCCACCGCGTTTGGCCCGGCAATAATGGTATCTGCCCCCATACTGTCTAGCAAAGAACCGGCCAATGCTAAAAACAATAAATTGCGCCCCGGCACATAGGTGGAAGGGATGTGCAACTGCTCAATTTCTTGTAATTTGTGCGACGGGATAGCCTGGTTCGGGTCCACTAATGAACTGGAAGACAGCCAGGGTAAGTGAATATCCAAAAAATGGGTTTTTACGCCTGCTTTGGCGGCAATAGCCCGGGCGGAATCAATTTCCCGTGCGTGCTTTTGCCCGTAGGTAACGGTTAAGGTTTCACACGTATATCCCTGCGCCAAGGCCCAATATAAACAGGTGGTGGAATCTAGCCCGCCCGAAAACAACACAATGGCTTTTTTGTGGGCTTTGGGATGTTTTTGCGTGGCAAAGGGTGCGGCCACGGGCAAGTTAGTCTGTGGTGCGCTCATTTAAAATCCCCAATACCTCAAATTCTTCCATGGCTTTTAGGTCTGCCTCGTTTACCGTATCCATATATTTTAAGGCATAAATGATAAGTGTAATGCGCGGGTCGGCCGCGCCGTCAGAAGCACTGTTGTACTGGCCCAGCAAAATAGCATCGGCCCCTTTAGAGGCTACAAATTTTTTGCCTTTTTCAATACCCATTTTCAGGTTTTCGCGGTCCGGCTTTAAATTTTTAATACGCAGTAGCCCAATGTTGCCGTACGCACGGGTAATTTCCTGGCGGCTGGCTACAATTTCTATATTTTGCGGTTTAGTGGGCGAAAATTCCGGCCCGACAGGGATCCAATCCAATGCCCCCGTTTCTACGGTAGCACACCCGGCACACAAAACGGCAACCAAACATACAAGTTTTTTCATAAACACCCCCTATCTTTTTTGGGCGGCTAACTGCCCGCATGCGGCTAAAATGTCGTTACCCATGCTTTTGCGGATCGTTACCCCAATGCCCATACCTTTGAGCCCGGCGGCAAAATGCGTTACTACACGTTCATCCGTTTTTTCGCCACGGCCCAGATTACACGCAATTAAATTGACATGCAGTAAATAGTTATCTTTGATGCTATAAATCCAATCCGCCAGTTTGCGGATATGCTCCGGGCGGCTGTTGACGTTTTCCAGCACCGAATATTCCAAAAATACTTGCCGCCCCGTCATGGCAATGTATTCTTCTACGGCTTTTTTGAGGTCGTCTAAATTAAACTTGCGATTGACGGGCATTAGTTTAGAGCGTTCTTTATTATCGGCATTATGCAGGGAAATCGCCAAATTGGCTTGCGGTAAATCCAGGGCCAGTTTGTGCAATTTATCGGCAATGCCGGAGGTAGAAATGGAAATATGGCGCGCCCCAATGTTAAGATGATTTTCGCTGGAGAGTTCCTGCGCGGCTTTGACTACATTTACGTAGTTTAAAAGCGGTTCCCCCATGCCCATAAACACCACGCTGGAAATGCGCTCGCCCAGTTTTTCTTTACGCAAGTATTGAAACCAAAAGAGGACCTGATCGGTAATTTCCTCAGATGTTAAATCGCGTTTAAAACCCATTTTGCCCGTGGAGCAAAACGAACAGTGCAACGCGCAACCTACCTGGCTGGATACGCACACACTCCACGTATCTTGCGGTTTTAACAGTACGGTTTCAATTTGCAGGCCGTCTTGCAAAGTTAACAGAGCCTTGGCCACTTTGTCTTTTTGGGAAACCACTATTTTGGCTACGGTAAAACTTAAAATGGGGCACTCTTTTTGTAGGTTTTCACGCAACGGCGCAGGCAAACTGGTGGCCTGCTCCCACGACGAAATGCCCTTTTTAAACAAAGCCTCTTGTACCTGCTGAATGCGGAAATTGGGCAACCCGGCGTTTTTAATATAGGTTTTAACTGTCTCAAAATTCATATTTATATTATACATATTTTGTAAAACCCCCCGCTGGGCCGGGGGATACTGATTTGCAACCGCCCAAAGCGCGCAAGGTATGTAAACAAGCGCGTAACAAAGGGGTGATGCAAATTAGGCAGAAATTATATAGAATGAAAGAGTAGTAAAAAAACAATTTTATCTGTTTTTGGAACCGTATTTTAGAATACGGAGCGCGAAAGCACTGGTCAAGCCAATAACAGCCCAATTAGGCACAAAATAAATGGAATTGCAAACCCTTTGTTTTGTGCCGAGCGTTTACTGCATAGCAGTAAGCCGCGGCTGTTTTTATTGGGTTATTGACCAGGCCCAAATAAACGGCCGTTTTTTGTGGCCCGCAAACAGGTAAATTGGAACCAAAACCGAAAGGAGAAAATAACATGAAAAATAAAGTGTTTCAAATAAACAGTATGCGGGGGTTTACGCTTATTGAGTTGTTAGTTGTGGTCTTAATTATCGGCATTTTAGCCGCCGTAGCCGTGCCCCAGTACCAAAAGGCCGTTTTAAAAAGTAGAAACATGCAGGCGCTAGCTATAGGCAAAGCATTTGTAGATGCCCAACAACTCTATTACTTAGCCCATGGAAACCTCGCTACAGACAGGAATGCATTAGATATAGAAATTCCCCCCACGCCTTTTTGGATGTTTAATGGTCCTTTTTTAGATGGACATGCGCAGTTCGTATATAACTACCCATCTTATTATTATTATGATTTAACATGGGATTTTTGGTTTCACAGCACGGGTTCTCGCTTAGTATGCATTGTACGAGATGCAGCCAAACAAACACAACTACTTAATGAAGTATGTAAAAGTGTTACCGGCCAAACAACCTATACCACGGATACCATAGATGGAGGAAGAAAATTATATACGATTCGTCACTAAAATTTAAAATAGCCCATTTTAAGGACTATTTGAAATTGCAGTCGGTTTTAATTTCCCGGCACCACTTTTATTATAAAAAAGGAAACAAAGAATATCCTGTTTTCAAATTTGAGATGATTAGCCGCCGTATGTTGACCCGTGGCGTACGTCCTGCGGACGGGGCGCCAGCCCCGCAAGTACGCGAGGTGGTCAAATCGGCGGCTAAGGGCTCAAATTTGAAAACGGTCAGAGCGCGATTTACTTGTTAATTCCACAACACTTCTTATATTTTTTTCCACTTCCACACGGGCAGGGGTCATTACGGCCGATTTTGGGGCCCTCGTGCACTACGGTTTGTACGTGGGGTTGCTCGGGGTTGCCTTCGGCACGCAGTTCGGCCTCGTGGTCTTTCATCCACTTTTTCATTTGGCGGATACTCTTAAAGTTTACGCCGTCTGCTTCCATCCGGCGGGCAATGTTCATAAACCGCTCTTTGACCTTGGGGTCTTTTAACTGGCTTTTGAACATATCCGGCAAGGAATCAATTTCTTTTTCCAATTTGTCGGTAATAGATTGCGGGGCCGTAGGGGCGGGGCCCTCTTTTTTCTTAAAGGGATTCCAAATCATGTGTAAAAACTCCTATTTTTCAATTAAATTTTCTACAAAGTTTTTGATAATTTCCGCTTTTTCAAAATAATGTTTTTCGCGCGGAACAACCAAGCGGTTGGGGTGTTTGGCCCAGATAGACAAAATTTTATCATCAATTTCAAACGCCTGTTGCAAATTTTCCGTACGCACATTGGTGGCTTGGTAAAAATCTTTTTCCGGCGGCGGAGAAAGATGAATAACCGCATCATAGCGCGCCAGTTCTGCCTCTAAAGACGAGTGCATATTTTTAAAAAAATCTTCCGGCCCATATGGCCAATAGACGGCCCCGTCAATGGTGCCG
>JAZUSQ010000035.1:0-19515 GCA_045606825.1 Elusimicrobiaceae bacterium | reverse complement strand
GCATAGCTGATTAGCGGTGTTCGGTAGGGATAAACGCTGAAAGCATATAAGCGTGAAACCCGCCTCAAGATAAGGTTTCCCTGGTAGATTAACTACCCAGAAGACCCGCAGAAGACTACTGCGTTGATAGGCAGAGTGTGTAAGCACAGTAATGTGTTCAGCTAATCTGTACTAATAGGTCGTGAGGCTTGGCCGTATTCTTTAATCCTATAGATGAGAATATAAGTGTAAAACCACTTGTGCTTTTCTAAGTTATCTGACGTTGGAAGTGATGTGATGACCCGCCTAGTAAGCGGCGAACAGGGTTCCAGCGGGAAAGGAGGAGTTGAGATGTAACAAATCCTTTCTAACCATTTGTTCTTTTATTAATTAGAGGCTTTAATGAGACTGATATTAATTCCGACGAGGCCACACCCGTTCCCATTCCGAACACGGCAGTTAAGCTCGTCAGGGTCGATGGTATTGGCACCCAATTCGGTGCTGAGAGAGTAGATCGGTGTCGGTCTCATTAAAGCCTCTTCCCTTTTATATGAGCCCCATCTATGTAAGATGGGGCTATTTTGCGATATTCTATTTGAATAGTAGTACGGTTTGTACAATTAGACAAATAGTTTGTATAACTATACAAGTTATTTCAATGTTTTTCATTGGAAAACTCCTTTGATAAAATGGTTTTAATGAGATTAACCCTTCCTCTAAGATTTAAATGAATACAGTACGGCTTATGAAAAAATCAGAAATACATTGTTTTTTTGAAATTCATAAATACCACCGCTTGGACTTCAAAAAATACAGGGTCAAAAAAGGGAGAAGCACCCAATAAAAACCTGTTCGTTCTATTGGAAGAAGACAGAAAAGTTAAAATTTTGCTATAATACAAGCGAAGTAACGCGCATGTAGCGCGCAGACAATTGTTGCTATTGTTGGAAAGTAGTTGGGTTCCGGGCCGTCGGTAATGAGGGCTTGGTCCGCAAGAAGAAACCAAGAATAGTCGTTTTATAGGCACAGTTTTTGCAAGCTGATCCCTTGCGAGGACTGTGCCGAGCGTTTGCTTTTTTGCTATGCAAAAGGGCAGGCCACGGCTATTATATTGGGCTACCTTTCTTCTTGCGGCTTGGTATAAGAGCCGTATTTTTATACCTCAACATGTTGGCCAAAAAGCCAAACATAAAAGCGAGAAGAAAAAATGAAAAAAATAAATAGAAATGGGAAAGGTATTATAAACAATCAAAAAAAGTGTCATTCCAAACATGATTTGGAATCTTCAACACATGCTGTTTTAGAAAGCAAACCAGTAAACGACATGCGTGGAAGATCCCGTATCAAGTACAGGATGACGTCTTTATTTAATAATGGCGGGTTTACGCTCATTGAACTACTGGTGGTAGTGCTGATAATCGGTATCTTGGCGGCGGTGGCCTTGCCGCAGTACCGGTTGGCAGTTGCAAAGGCGCGGTATATGCAACTGGTCGCGCTAGCCAATGCGCTACATAAAGGACAATCTTTATATAAATTGGCTAACGGTCAATTTGCTGAGGATATCAGTGCGTTGGATATTGATTTACCCGCGGGGACTTCCAGTGTTACGAATACCGTATATTATGAATGGGGCTGGTGTATGATAGGAGAAACGGGGTATGCGTTTTGTGAAAGTAACCGAGACGGGGTTATGTATAATGATTTGGGAAGCATCCGAGAGTGTAATGTGGTGGTAGGGGTATCCACCGAATCTTTCGCGCGGAAGATTTGTAAAAGTTTTGGTGCTACTTGTAAGAATAATGCAGATGAGTACGGGCATGCACATTGTACGTTGCCGTAAGGGGTTTATTTTGCTTGCATGCACCGGTGGATTTTGTTATAATATAAGTACATTCCGCGGATAATACGTTGCAAAATAGTTGCAAATGGCGGATAAAACTGATAAAATATATCAGTTGAAGTTACAGATTTTTTACGAGAACCATAACTCCTCCGACGAGAAATTGAAAGGATAGGAGTTTGTGGCTGTCGTGTTCTCTGTCTTTTTTAGCGGGAACAAATGGCCGTTCTTGTAAGAAAAACAGGCAAATGAAATGAACCTGACAAAAGACCAAAAGAAACAAAAGTCGCAAGACCTTGCTTCTGAAATTACGTCCACCGGCACGTTATTTTTTACCTCTTACCAGGGGTTAAAATTCGTGGATATGGCCGACTTACGCGCTACCTTGGCTCCTACCGGGGCTAAATTTCGCGTGGAAAGAAACGCCATTGTGGAACATGCGTTCAGCCAAGCCAACATTGAAGGAGCCGATACGAAACTCTTTCAAGGGCCCACTGCCATTGCAGTCGGCGGCGATATTGCCGCTGTGGCCAAAGCGCTGGTAGATTTCCAGAAGAAGAATGCGGCTTTGAAGCTGCGTGCTTGCTATTCCGACGGTGTATGGTACGATGAGGCACAAGTAAAACAACTTGCTACCATTGGCAGTAAGGAAGAAAACTTGTCCAAATTGGCCGGTGCGTTGTACAACGCGGTTGCACAGTCGGCACAAGTATTGCAGGCTCCGATACGGGATTTTGCCTACGTTATCAAGGCTTTGGAAGACAAGCAGAAATAACGCGTCAGGTTTTCGGTTGGCCTTCGTAGCCAACTGAAAACCGGTAAAATCTAAACCCGCCACGTGCGGTAGTAGCCCCTAACGGGATAAAGGTACGGGCTTAACAAGGTTAAGCAGAAGGCCGCTACTCTAGAAACAAAAGGAAAAAATAAAAATGGCTAAAATGACCAAAGATGAATTAGTAAACGCGATCGCTGAACTGACCGTGTTAGAACTTTCTGAACTCGTGAAAGCGATTGAAGAAAAATTCGGCGTAAAAGCTGCTGCCCCGGCCGTAGCTGTTGCCGCTGCCCCCGCTGCTGCCGGTGCCGCTGCCGCTGAAGAAAAAGACGAATTCAACGTCGTGTTGACCGCTGTAGATGCCGCCAAAAAAATCGCGGTAATTAAAGTAGTGCGCGAAATCACCGGTTTGGGCCTCAAAGAAGCCAAAGACCTGGTTGAAGGCGCCCCGAAAGCGGTAAAAGAAAACGTTGCCAAAGCCGAAGCTGAAGAAATGAAAAAGAAAATTACCGAAGCCGGCGGCACCGTAGAACTCAAATAAGCCAACCGACTCATTATAACCCTGCCCCCCATTAGGGGGCGGGGTTCGTACCTCCCGGTACCCGGCCCAGTAACGTGGTGCGTTGCGTGAACGGCCCAACCCAGCAGGAAGAAACGAGAAATGATTGAAAAACAAACAAATTTTGGTAAAATTACCAACCAACTTCCCTTACCCGATTTATTGGACATGCAAAAAGAATCCTTTAAAGGGTTCTTGCAATTAGACCAAGCCCCGTCCAAACGTGAATTAAAAGGTTTACAAGCCGCTTTTGAAGATGTGTTTCCCGTAGAAGCCCCCGATGGCAGTATGCGGTTGGAATTTGTTAAATATGATTTAGGAACCCCCCGTTACGCCACCCCGGCCGAGGCCGCCGTGCGCGATAGTACCTTTGATGCACCGTTAAAAGCCACTTTTGTATTATATACCAAACAGAAAAACGGACAAATGAAAATGGCTTCCGAGCAAGAAGCCACCCTGTGCAATTTGCCCTTAATGACGGATGCCGGTTGTTTCGTTTTCAACGGAGCGGAACGTGTAGTGGTTAGCCAGATGCACCGTTCCCCGGGTATTATTTTTGAAGAAGACGAAGAGAAAAAACAGTCCACTTTCGGTAAACGCTTGTACGTGGCCAGCATTATCCCGTACCGCGGGGCCTGGGTGGAATTTTCGTTTGACCTAAACAACACACTTTGGGTTCGCATTGACCGCAAGAAAAAAGTTTCTGCGGCTACCTTCCTTCGCGCCTGTGGTTTGGAAACCAACGCACAAATCATCCAAACCTTCTATAAATGCGAAGATATTGAGGTAAAACCCGCCAGTGTAGACAGTGTAGTGGGCCGTTATGCCGCCGATGATATTTACGATCCGCAAACCGGCGAAGTATTGTGGAACTTAGACGATAAAGCCGCTTTGCCGATTGACGATAAATTATTCCGCACGTTAATTGAAAAGAAAGTAAAAACCATTAAAGTTATTTGCGGCAAACCCCGTCAGGAAGACCCGGCTATTTTGGCCACATTGGAACGCAAAGATAACATCCACTCTGCCAAAGAAGCCCAGGCCGAAATTTACAAAAAGATGCGCGGGCAAGATTATGTAGTGCAAGCGCAAGCAGAAAGTTTCTTGGATAATTTGATTTTTGATAATTTACGCCGCTATGATTTAAGTTTTGTCGGCCGCTATAAAATCAACAAGAAATTTGCCAATATGTTTGAACTTATTAAAGGGTTCAAATTCAAAAAATTCAATACTCCCAAAGAAAACCGCCGTACGTTGGCCCCGGAAGATGTGATTGTGGCTGTGAAATACCTCTTGGCCTTAAACGCCGGGGAAGATGCCCAAAAGATGTACGGGGATGACTTTGTATTTAAAACCGACGATATTGACCACTTGGGCAACCGCCGTGTGCGTGGAATTGGGGAACTGTTAGAAAACCAAATCCGCATTGGGTTAAGCCAAATGGCTAAAACCGCGCGCGACCGCATGAACCGCGACTTAACCACCCTTACCCCCCGGGCTTTGATTGTAGCCCAACCGGTACAGGCCATTATCCGCAAGTTCTTTGGTACGTCCCAACTTTCCCAGTTTATGGATCAAATTAACCCCTTGGGCGAATTGACCCACAAACGCCGTCTGTCTGCTTTAGGGCCCGGCGGTTTAAACCGTAAACGTGCCGGCTTTGAAGTGCGCGACGTACACTATACGCACTATGGCCGTGTCTGCCCGATTGAAACCCCCGAAGGTCCGAACATCGGGTTAATTACCTCACTTGCGTGTTATTCTAAAGTAAATAAACACGGGCTGATTGAAACCCCGTACCGTAAAGTTGTAAACGGGAAAGTAACCGATACGATTGAAGAATTAACCGCTGATGCCGAAGACGATAAATTTGTAGCCCAGGCCAATACGCCTACCAAAGCAAACGGACAAATTGATACCGATACGGTAGCCTGCCGTGTCCGTGCCGATTACCCGATGGTATCCCCCAAACAGGTAGATTATATGGACGTATCCCCGTTGCAGGTTATCAGTGTATCCGCCGCGCTCATTCCGTTCTTGGAGCACGACGACGCCAACCGTGCTTTGATGGGTTGTAACATGCAACGCCAGGGCGTACCGCTTGTCATGCCGGAAGCCCCCTATGTAGGTACCGGGATTGAACACGAAGTCGCGCGCGATTCAGGTACTTCTGTAGTAGCCAAACGCGCCGGCCGTGTGCAATTTGCGGATGCTTCCCGCATCATTGTGCAAGCCAAAGACGGCACCTGTGATGTATATGATTTACTCAAATATAAACGCTCCAACGCAGATACCTGTATTAACCAACACCCCATTGTAAAAACCGGGGATGATGTAAAGGCCCGCCAAGTATTGGCAGACGGCCCGGCTATGGACAACGGCTATTTAGCCTTAGGCCGCAATATGTTGGTAGGTTTTATGTGCTGGGAAGGATACAACTACGAAGACGCTATTTTGGTATCCAGCCGTTTGATTAAAGATGATGTGTTTACTTCCGTGCATTTGCATGAATTTACAGTAGATGCCCGTAACACAAAACTAGGTGCAGAGGAAATCACCCGTGATATTCCCAACATTGGTACGGATGCTCTGTCTCACCTGGACAACGACGGGATTATCTTCCCGGCCACGGTAGTGGAACCGGGTGATATTTTGGTAGGTAAAGTAACCCCCAAAGGGGAACAACAACTCACCCCGGAAGAACGTCTGTTAAAAGTAATTTTCGGTAAAAAAGCCGATGACGTGGTAGATGCTTCTTTGCGTGTGCCGCCCGGAACCAGCGGTAAAGTGCTGGGAACCCGCGTGTTTGTGCGCAAAGAAAAACTAACCAAAGAAGAAGAAAAGAAACGGGCTGCTGCGTTGGCTGACGAGCATGATAATACGATTGCCTTGCTCAAGGAACAACGCAAAACCGCGCTGGCCAATGCACGCGAGACCATCAAAAATGCGGTTGCCTTAAAGAAGGAAGAAGACCGCTTAAACGCACTCTATAAACTGTTGGAAAAGAAAGCCGACGAACATTACCAACGCGAAAGCGAATTTGCCAAACAAGGGGATGAACTGCCGGTAACGGTTAATAAATCCGTAAAGGTGTATATTGCCTCCAAACGCAAATTGCACGTGGGGGATAAAATGTCCGGCCGCCACGGAAATAAAGGGGTGGTTGCCCGCATTTTGCCGGAAGAGGATATGCCGTTCTTGCCGGACGGTACTCCGCTAGACATTGTCCTTTCGCCGTTGGGTATTCCTTCCCGTATGAACGTAGGCCAGTTGTTAGAAACCATGTTGGGTTGGGCGGCGCACTACTTGCATTATAATGCCGCAACCCCTGTGTTTGACGGACCGAGCGAAGAAGAAGTGGTCAACGAAGTACGCAAAGCCAAAGAGAAAATTTTGGATGACAAAGGGCTTAAAGGAAAAGCGCGTGAAGAATACGCCGCTAAATACTTGCCGGATGATTACTGCCGCATTACATTGTATGATGGCCGCACCGGGGAACCCTTTGAAGAAAAAGTAACCATTGGTTACATGTATATGATGAAACTGATTCACTTGGTGGAAGATAAAGTACACGCCCGTTCCACGGGGCCGTACAGCCTGATTACACGCCAGCCGTTAGGTGGTAAAGCGCAATTCGGCGGTCAGCGTTTCGGGGAAATGGAAGTGTGGGCCATGGAAGGTTACGGGGCTACCTATACCTTGCAGGAATTCTTAACCGTCAAATCTGACGATTACGACGGCCGCACCAAGATGTATGAATCTATTGTAAAAGGCAAAGCACCTACCTCACCGGGTGTGCCGGAATCCTTTAAGGTGTTAATTAAAGAATTGCAGGCCCTGGGGTTAAGTGTAGATTTACTGCGTAAGCAAGCCAACGGTACCCAAACCGTGGTGGAAACTGAAGCAGAAAAAACAGAAGAACCTGCCGCACCACAGGCTGCCGCGGCCAGTGAAACCGAGGAGGCCCAATAGGCGGGAGATAAAACATGACGAAAAAAGTAAAAACAAACTTAAACTTTTTTGATTTTGATGCCATCCGTTTAGGCATTGCCAGCCCGGAACAAATCAGCGCGTGGTCGTTTGGCGAAGTAAAAAAACCGGAAACAATCAACTACCGCACTTTAAAACCGGAGCGTGATGGCCTGTTCTGCGAACGTATTTTCGGGCCGACCAAAGACTTTGAATGTGCCTGCGGTAAATACCGCTGGCCCAAATACCGCGGCATTAAATGCGACCGTTGCGGTGTGGAAGTAACCGAATCCAAAGTCCGCCGCGAACGTATGGGCCATATTGAGTTGGCTGTGCCGGTAGCCCATGTGTGGTTCCTACGCAAAAATCCGTCGCGTATTGGTATTTTATTAGACCAACGCACCAGTGATTTGGAACGTGTAGTTTACTATGCGGCGTATATTGTGCTGGAAGATTGTGTGGACACCGTAACCAACCGCGTTGTATTTAAGAAAGGGGCTTTGTTATCGGATGCACAAGTGCGTGAAGCGCGCAAAAACCATGCCAATTTGAAAGTGGATATCGGGGCTCCGGCTATCAAAAAATTGCTGGAAGATATTGATTTTGATAAAGAAATCCCGGCGTTGCATGAACAACTCAAAAACACGCAGAGCGAAATGGAACGCAGTAAACTGGTGCGCCGCATTAAAACCATGGAAGAGTTTAAGGAAAGCGGCAACCGCCCGGAATGGATGATTTTAAGCGTACTGCCTGTCATCCCGCCGGATTTGCGCCCGTTAGTACCGTTAGACGGGGGACGTTTTGCAGCCTCTGACTTAAACGACTTGTACCGCCGCATTATTAACCGCAACAACCGTTTGAAACATATTGAATCGTTGCGGGCGCCGGAAGTAATGATTTATAACGAAAAACGCTTACTGCAAGAAGCCGTAGATGCCCTTATTGAAAACGGTGCACGCGGCAAAGTGTTTATCGGGCCCGGTGGCCGTCCGCTTAAATCCTTATCGGACAGCATCAAAGGCAAACACGGCCGTTTCCGTCAAAACTTGTTGGGTAAACGTGTGGATTATTCCGGCCGTTCTGTAATTGTGGTGGGTCCTAACTTGAAGATTCACCAATGCGGGCTACCCAAACTGATGGCGTTGGAACTGTTCAAACCCTTTATCATCGGGGAACTGATGAAACGGGAAGGAACCACGCTTAAATCTGCTAAGAAGATGTTGGAAAAAGTACGCCCGGAAATTTGGGATATTTTGGAACAAGTAACCCAATCTCACCCGGTTATGTTAAACCGTGCTCCTACTTTGCACCGCTTGGGTATTCAGGCGTTTGAACCGGTACTGATTGAAGGGAAAGCCATTCAGTTGCATCCGCTTACCTGTGCCGCTTTCAACGCTGACTTTGACGGTGACCAGATGGCTGTGCACGTACCGTTATCCTTAGAATCCCAAATGGAAGCACGTACCTTGATGTTGGCCTCCAACAACATTTTGTCTCCTGCCTCCGGTAAACCAATTGCCGCCCCGTCGCACGATATGGTATTAGGTGTTAACTGGATTACCACGGTTAAAGACGGCGATATTGGCGAAGGTGGTATCTATGGTTCCAAAGAGGAAGCCTTGGTGGCACTGGAATACGGCAAACTTTCGTACCATGCCAAAATTAAAGTGCGCGGGATTAACGCAATCCCGGAATTGGATACCAAAGGTAAACCGGTAACAAACCCGGATCAATGGAAAGATTTTACGTCTGTGGGACGCATTATCTTTAACCAGGCTATGCCTAAAGGTTGGGAGTTTATCAATAAAACTATTGGCAAAAAAGAACTGGGTGCGTTGGTAGATGAATGCTACAAGAGCAAAAAATATGGCCGTGCTGCGGCTGTACAACTCTTGGATAACATCATGAAAATGGGATATCACTATGCCACGTTATCGGGCTTGTCTATCTCTATTGCGGATATGACAATTCCGTCTGCCAAGAAAGATATGATTAAGAAGGCCAAAGCCGAAGTGGCCAAAATTCAGGCCCAGGCGGAAGCCGGTATCATTACCGAAGGCGAACGCTATAATAAAGTAATTGATATTTGGACCCGCGTTACCGACGACGTTGCTAACGAACTTTTTGCGGAAATGAAAAAGTTTGAAGAATCTAAATATGATCCCACCAACAAGGAACATAGTGGCCAACGCTTTAACTCTGTCTATTTGATGGCAGATTCCGGGGCCCGCGGTTCGCGCCAACAGGTGCGCCAGTTGGCCGGTATGCGCGGTCTAATGGCTAAACCGCAAAAGAAACTAACCGGCGGCCAGGGTGAAATTATTGAAAACCCGATTACCGCTAACTTCCGGGAAGGATTGTCCGTGTTAGAGTACTTTATTTCTACGCACGGCGGACGTAAAGGTTTGTCTGATACCGCGTTAAAAACCGCTGATGCCGGTTATTTAACCCGCCGCTTGGTTGATGTAGCCCATAACGTAGTCATTACCGAAGAAGACTGCGGTACCCACAACGGAATTGTGGTTAAATCACTGATGAGCGGGGAAGAAATGGTGGAACCGTTGGATGAGCGTATTTTAGGCCGCACGTCGCTAGAAGATGTGGTGGTCAAAGTACAAAAGGCAGACGGTAAAGAAGAAGAAAAAACCATCATCAAAGAAGGCGATTTAATTACCTTGGAACAAGCCAAAGAAGTAAAGAAATATGGGGTAGAATCGGTGCGTATCCGCTCGGTACTTACCTGCGAAGCCCCGTACGGCGTATGTGCCAAATGTTATGGTTTGTCTTTGGCTACAGCCTCTAACAGTAACCCGGGCGATTCTGTAGGTATCATTGCTGCCCAGTCCATTGGGGAACCCGGTACGCAGTTAACGTTACGTACGTTCCACATCGGCGGTACGGCCTCGCGCGTACTTTCACGTAGCCAGGCCGTTGCTGAAACCGACGGAAAGGTAACGTTTAAAGATATTAAACTGATTACCAACCAATTTGACAACCAACTTTGTATTTCCAGAAACGGGTCTATCTTTGTAACCGCTGGAAATGGTACAATAAAAGAGTACAAGATTCAGTACGGTGCTACCGTTTTGACCCAAGACGGGGCTACCGTAAAGAAAGGTTCTTTACTGGCCGAATGGGACCCTCACTCCATCCCGGTACTTGCGGAAACGAAAGGTACCGTCAAATTAACGGATGTAATTGAAGGTATCACATTGCAGGAAGAACGCAACAAAGTTACGGGCGTAATTGAACGCAAAATTACGGCTAGCCGCGGCGGGAAAGCCAACCCCCGCATCAGCATTGTAGGCAAAGGAACTGCCAAAGGTATCAACCTGCCTCTGCCGATTGATACAATCCTGATGGTGGAAGACGGCGAAGACGTAAACCCCGGGGATGTGCTCGCGAAAATTGGACGCGAAGCCGGCGGTACCAAAGATATTACCGGCGGTCTGCCCCGTATTGCGGAGTTATTTGAAGCCAGACGGCCCCATAACCCGGCTATTATTTCCGAGTTTGAAGGGATTGTCAGCCTGGAAACTTCGCCCAAAGGTTTGATTGAAGTTGTCGTGCGTAATGAAGAGACCAACCAGGTCAAGCAGTATAGCATTCCGCAAGGCAAACACTTAGTTGTATATGAAGGCGACCATTTAGGTGTGGGCGAAGCCCTAACCGACGGTGCCATTGACCCACACGACGTGCTGCGCGTGAAGGGTGAAAAAGAAGCACAAGAGTTCCTGTTAAACGCCATCCAAGAAGTGTACCGCTTGCAGGGCGTAACGATCAACGACCGCCATATTGAGGTTATTGTGCGGCAGATGTTAGGGAACGTGAAAATTCTGGATGCAGGGGATACCCGGTTCCTAAAAGGGGAAGAAGTAAGCCGCGGCCGCTGGTTGCGTGAAAACGCTAAAGCCAAAGCCGCTGGCAAACGTATGGCTGATGCTGAAACCATCCTCTTGGGGATTAGTAAAGCCTCTATCGC
This sequence comes from Elusimicrobiaceae bacterium, assembly GCA_045606825.1. Lineage (GTDB taxonomy): Bacteria > Elusimicrobiota > Elusimicrobia > Elusimicrobiales > Elusimicrobiaceae > Avelusimicrobium. Next base: position 8,411 of record JAZUSQ010000035.1, on the reverse strand, counting down.
ATCCGAATCGTTCATCTCCGCGGCTTCGTTCCAAGAAACCACTAAGGTTTTAACGGATGCCGCTATTGAAGGCAAGATTGACGAATTGCAAGGCCTCAAAGAAAACGTAATTGTCGGCCATTTGATCCCGGCGGGAACTGGTATTTCTGCCCGTCAAATTGCCAAAGAGTTTAACCAAAAACGTAACGAAACAAAATAAAACAGGAGAGAAGTAATGCCAACAGTAAACCAATTAGTAAAATACGGCCGGGCAAAAGAACAAAACAGAACCAAATCGCCCGCGTTGCAAGCCTGCCCCCAACGGCGCGGTGTTTGCACCCGTGTTTACACCACTACCCCTAAAAAACCGAACTCTGCTTTGCGCAAAGTGGCCCGTGTGAAACTCACTTCCAAAATGGAAGTAACCGCTTACATCCCGGGTGTGGGGCATAACCTGCAGGAACACTCTATCGTGCTGGTGCGCGGTGGCCGTGTGAAAGACTTGCCAGGTGTGCGTTATCACATCATCCGCGGCGCGTTAGATGCCGCCGGCGTTGAAAACAGAAAACAAGGCCGCTCGCTTTATGGCGTAAAACGCCCCAAAGCCGGTAAATAATTTTTAGGAGTGAATTAGAATATGCCAAGAAAAGGTTTAAGACCCAGAGACAGAAGACCGTTGCCCGAGCCGGATTTTAAATATAATTCCGTATTAGTGGCCCGGTTTATTAACAAATTAAATTTTGAAGGCAAAACTGCTACGGCCGCCCGCGTACTGGACGATGCCATGGCCATCATTGCCGAAAAAACCAAAGAAAACGCCCTAGACGTTTTTACTAAATGTATTGAAAACGTCCGCCCGCTGGTGGAAGTAAAAGCCCGCCGTGTGGGGGGTGCCAACTACCAAGTGCCTACCGAAGTGAAACCCCTTCGTAGCACCACCCTGGCTATGCGCTGGCTGATTGGTGCCGCACAGAGCCGCAAAGGCCGCCCCATGGCTGAAAAATTGGCCGAAGAAATCATCTTGGGCGCGAAAAAAGAAGGTACCGCGTTTAAAAAACGTGAAGATGTGCACCGCATGGCTGAAGCCAACCGCGCGTTTGCCCATTTTAAATGGTAATTGGAATATAAGAAGATATGGCTGAATTTAAAACCTATCCGTTAGAGAAAATCCGTAACATTGGTATTATCGCGCACATTGATGCCGGTAAGACCACCACGTCCGAACGTATTTTGTACTATACGGGCAAAGTGCACAAAATTGGCGAAACGCACGACGGTGCATCTGTAACCGACTGGATGGAACAGGAACGCGAAAGAGGTATTACCATTACCTCCGCCGCTATTTACTGCGTGTGGAAAGATTGCCAATTAAACATTATTGACACTCCCGGCCACGTGGACTTTACCGCCGAGGTAGAACGCTCCTTGCGCGTATTAGACGGTGCTGTATGCTGCTTTGACGGTGTACAAGGGGTGGAACCCCAGTCCGAAACCGTATGGCGCCAGGCCGATAAATACCATGTTCCGCGCATTGCCTACATCAACAAAATGGACCGTATCGGTGCGGACTTTATCCGCTCGGCCAACTCCATTAAAGAAAAATTGGGCGGTAACGCCTGCCCGATTCAGTTGCCGATCGGTGCCGAAGATAAATTTGTCGGCGTGGTGGATTTGGTAAAAATGAAAGGAATTGTCTGGGATGGCGACCATAACGGTGCCACCTTCACGGAAGGCGAAATCCCGGCCGAACTTAAAGACCAAGCCGAACAATACCGCAACGAAATGTTGGAAAAACTGGCGGACTTTGATGAAGCCATTATGGAACGCTACTTAAATGGCGAAACCAACTTTACCGAAAAAGAAATCAAAACGGCAATCCGCAAAGGTACACTAACGGGTAAATTTTTCCCCGTTATTTGCGGTTCTTCGTACAAAAACAAAGGCGTGCAACCGTTGTTGGACTGCGTAAACGACTATCTACCCTCTCCTGTAGATTTGCCCGCTGTCAAAGGCACCAACCCCAACACCGGTGAAGCCGAAGAACGCAAACCGTCCAACAGTGAACCGTTCTGCGGTCTTATCTTTAAAGTGCAGACGGACCCCTTTGTAGGGAAATTGAGTTTCTTCCGCATTTATTCCGGCACCATTAAGGCCGGGGACGCGGTTTACTTCCCGGGTAAAAACGCCACCGAACGCTTTGGCCGTATGATGCGTATGATGGCTGATAAACGTGAAGAAGTAAAAGAACTCTCCGCCGGGGAAATTGCCGCTACCGTGGCTATTAAAAACTCCCGCGTGGGGCAAACTATTTGCTCTCCGGATCATCCGATCGTGTTGGAAAGCATTACCTTCCCGGAACCTGTAATCTCCATTGCCGTGGAACCCAAATCCAAGGCCGACGAAGAAAAAATGTCCAACGCCTTGGCGCGCTTGGCGGAAGAAGACCAAACCTTCCGCGTCCGCACCGACGAAGAAACCGGCCAAACCGTTATTTCGGGTATGGGTGAGTTGCACTTGGATATTATCGTGGACCGCATGAAACGCGAATTTAACGTGCAAGCCAACGTAGGCGCGCCGCAAGTGGCCTACCGCGAAACCATTACCAAGACCGTAGAACAAGAAACCAAGTTCGTACGTCAGTCCGGTGGTCGCGGGCAATACGGGCACGTGTTCTTGCGCTTAGAACCGCAAGAGAAAGGCAAAGGCTTTGAGTTTGTCAACGAAATCACCCAGGGCCGTATTCCGAAAGAATATATCCCTGCCATTGAAAAAGGCTGCCGCGAAGCACTGGATAGCGGTGCCTTGGCCGGATACCCCTTGGTGGACCTCAAAGTAGCCGTATTTGACGGTTCGTTCCACGAAGTGGACTCTTCGGAAATGGCCTTTAAAATTGCCGCTTCTATGGCCTTAAAAGACGGCGCCAAAAAAGCCAACCCGGTTATTTTGGAACCTATTATGAAGGTGGAAGTAGTTGCGCCGGAAGCCAACCTCGGTGATATCATTGGGGACTTGAGTTCCCGCCGCGGCCAAATCGGCGAGATGGGGGTACGCGGAAACGTACGCTATGTACGCGCCGAAGTACCGCTGGCTGAAATGTTCGGGTATGCCACCAACGTGCGCTCCTTGTCTCAAGGCCGCGCTTCGTTTACGATGGAACCGAGCCACTACGCCGAAGTGCCTGCTAACGTCGCCAAAGCGATTGTAGAGAAACGCACCGCGGCCAAAGTAGCGGCGTAAGAAAGAAGTTTAAAAGTAGTAAAACTAGGGCCCCGAAAGGGGCCCTTTTTCTGTCTAATTTATAGTGTGTTGGGCAATCTGTTGTCCCCTTTTATCTCGTCATCCCGCTATTTTAGCCCCACTTTTTAACCTTTATACCCATCGTGAATCTCCACGGGAGTAGAGATTCACTGTGAACAGGGCCTAGGATCCTGGATCATTTTTCCTTTTTAAACATCTCCCCTAGACGTTTACCTCTAGCAGAATAGCTACTCGCCCAAGCAAGATGTTTTCCAGATTGTTGGTTAATATTCCAGGCAACAGATAGTTCTCTTGCATAGAAGCAAGGGAGATAATCTTCCCAAGAAGAATTATCCGATTGAGAAGGACAAAAAATCAATTCTATCTGTCCAGTAAAATCAGAACTTCTATTTGTTAATACTATTCCATTTTTGCACCACACTTGGTGGTTTTTTGATCCTCCAACTTTGCAATCATTAGTCGCTAAATCTATATCTAGTTCAGATATAGCACCCGTGGCATATTCACCATGAGTTAAAAAATATATTTCTTGGGCTTTTAGAAACGTATCAACTAATGGCAATACTCTAGCAACATTAGCCTTATCTACTGCCGTTTGATATTGCGGGACCGCCACGGCCGCTAAAATGCCGATAATCAGCACTACTACCAACAGTTCAATGAGGGTAAAACCGCGGGCGATAGAGCCTTGGTTTATTTCCCCCCTGGAGGGGGAAAATGTCCGCAGGACAAAAGAGGGGGAAACGGTATGGATTACCCCCTCTCCTGCCTTGCAGGCATCCTCTCCCTCAAGGGGCGAGGTAATAAAAGGAACTTCTTTTATGACTGTATTTTCTTTCTTCATTTTGTTTTCTCCTTATTTTCTGTTTAAGGAGCCAACAAAAACGGCTGACCAATGCTGAGACCTACCAAAGACCCAAACATTAAACAGCCGTAGTTCGTACAAAACGAACACTCGGCACAAAGTAAAGGGGTTATAAAGCCCTTTACCTTGTGCCTTAACAGGCAGTTTTGGTTTGGTAGGTCTCGTTAGAGTCCTCCTGCTAAGCAGGAACCAAAAACAGAAAAAATTTTTAATTTCCGACTCTTCTATTTTAACATAATTTTTTCCTAATTCCGCACATTTCGTTGTTGCGGGCCGCCTTACGTACTTGCCGCACTTCGTGCGGTCCGGCAGACGTACGCCACGGTGGCACGCGCCTAGAACTGTGCGAAATTAGTTTAAAATTATTCCGGTTTATTGCGAGTATGGTGCGCTTACGTTGTTCTTTAAGCAAATTTGGGCATAAAAAGGCCCGGTTTTTAGGCCGGGCTTAAACTTAAATCACTTCTTTGGTCGGTAATCCTTTTAAGGCGGGGGTGCTTTCGCGAATTCCTTTCAAGGCCGGGACGGCCGTTACATGTAAGGCTAGCAAAATCTTTTTATTCTTTTTGTCCAAGGCCTCTTGAATGCCCGCCAGCGTCTGCCCGGTAGCAAAAATATCGTCAATGTAAATATAGTGGGTGTACTTGGCTAACAGGTCGCTGTCAATTTCCATATCATAATCGTCATATTCGTTGGTAATATGGAATACATAAGGCTTGTTGGGGATTTTTCCTTTTTTGCGCGCTAACAATAGCGGCAGGCCTAGTTTATAGGCCACCGGGGCCCCAAACAAAAATCCGCGCGCTTGCGGGGTAATGATAGCCGCGGTTTTGAGTGTGGCTGCGGGGATACTCGCCGTTACCAGGGCGCATAACTTATCAATGGCGGCTTGGAAGCAAGCCGGGTCGTTGAGCAGGCCGTTAATATCAATAAAATTAACACCTTTTACCGGAAAATCTTTTACAATCGTAAGTCCGTAATTTAGTTTCATTCTGCTTTCTCTCTTTACAAATCAACTCGTTTATTATACAATATATATAAGGAAAAAGTGTTCCTTTTAAGTGCAAGGGTGAACGCACCAAATAAGTGGACACGGACCTAAATAATTTAGTATAATAAACTAGACTAAGTTATTGTTATGGCAGTAATTTCCTAACCCGTCCGACGGAAGAAAGGACAGGTGTGGGATTTTCTGCCGATAAATAATTTGTAAAAATAGATTAAGGAAAAACGAAAAATGGCAGAAAAAACAGCAAAAAAAGCCAATGTAATTGGCCAAGAAAGAATCCGCATTAAATTGCGTTCTTATGACCATCGCATGTTAGATGCTTCCGTTACGCGCATTGTAGAAACCGCGCAAAAAACGGGTGCTATTGTAGCGGGTCCTGTTTTGTTACCGGTTCGGATTAAAAAGTACACTGTACTTCGCTCTCCCCATACCGATAAAAAAAGCAGAGAACAGTTTGAAATGCGTATTCACAAACGCTTGATTGATCTAAAAAGCCCCACCTCTAAAACCGTGGACGAACTAATGAAATTAGATTTGCCCGCCGGTGTAGATGTGGCTATTAAAAGTAACTAAGGGAAACTAAAACACGTATGACAGAAGAAATGAAAAATGCTGCTGGTGCCCAAGAGGCAACAAATGTTGCTAAACCGGCCAAAGCAGAAACTGTCAAAGAGGCTCCGGCTACATTCCGTTTTGTAATCGGCGAAAAAGTGGGCATGACCCAACTCTTTGATGAAAAAGGCAACCTGCATGGCGTATCCGTTGTAAAAGCGGGCGATTGCAAAGTTGTGCGTGTCAGAACCCAGGAAAAAGACGGCTACAATGCCGTTTGCGTGGGTTTTGGCGAAGTGAAAGAAAACAAACTAAACAAACCCGAAATGGGTTATTTCAAAAAAGCCAATGTCGCTCCGGTCAGACACATGAAAGAATGCCGTGTCGCGGACGTGAACGGTTTTGAAATTGGTCAAGTCATTTCACTTGAAAAAATCTTTAAACCCGGCGACTATGTTGACGTGCAGGGCAAAATTAAAGGCCACGGCTTTGCCGGCGGTATGAAACGCCACGGCTTTGCCGGCCAACCGGATTCGCACGGTCAGTCCGACCGCAGCCGCGCTCCGGGGTCTTTAGGTTCCCGCCGCTCTTTGGGTAAAGTCATTTCCGGCCAACGCATGGCTGGGCACTATGGCACCACCACCCATACAGTAGCCAAGATTGAAGTTATTAAGGTAGATAACGAAAACGGCCTGTTGTTCTTAAAAGGTTCCGTTCCGGGGGCCCGCGGGTCTATCGTTTCCGTCTTAGAAACTTCCAAATTCAAAAAGCACTATGTGGCGCCGCAACAGGCAAAGATTTCTGCCTCTAAAGCCGCCAACAAGAAGTAAGGACTTGGACCTATGGAAACAAAAGTTTTAGATTTGAAAGGAAAAGAAAAGGGAACCATTTCTCTGCCGGATGCTTTGTTCGGCGTGAAAGCCAACCCCACTTTCTTGCACGAAGTCATCACCGCGTTCTTGGCTAACCAACGTAGCGGTACGGCTGACGTAAAAACCCGCGCGGAAGTATCCGGTACGGGTAAAAAACCGTGGAAACAGAAAGGTACCGGCCGCGCCCGCCAAGGGTCTTTGCGTGCAGTACAATTCCGCCACGGGGGCGTAGCGTGGGGGCCTACTCCGCACTCTTACCGCCAAGACTTGCCGGCCGCCAAACGCCGCACGGCATTAGCCATGGCACTTTCTACCAAATTGGCAGAAGGGAATGTAGTGGTCTTGGAATCTTTGACCTTCAAAGAACCCAAAACCAAAGCATTTGCAGAAGTGCTGGACGTGTTATCCGCCGGGCGCAAACCGCTTGTGCTGGATAACTTTGCCGACGCTAACGCGAAATTGGCTTGCCGTAACGTAGCGGGTTTAACCCATATGCCTACGCAAGACATCAACGCATACGAAGTGCTCAACAGCACCAAAGTGATTTTCACCAAAGACGCTGTGGACACCTTGACCAAAACGTTCGTGAAGGAGGCCAACTAATGTCCGGCGCTTACGATACACTGAAAAAGCCCCTCTTGACCGAAAAGAGTTTAATTGAACGCGACACACACAACCGCTATGGTTTTATTGTGGGGAAAAATGCGTCCAAGGGCGAAATTAAAACCGCGGTGGAAAAAATCTTCAACGTAACCGTTGTAAAGATTAACACAATTTCCGTCACGGGTAAGACCCACCGCATGGGTCGCTTTGAAGGCAAACGGCCTGATTATAAAAAGGCCTTTGTAACCTTGAAAGAAGGCGATAAAATCGAAGTGGTAGAAGCCACTGCGAAGTAGAGAAGGAGAAACTACGAACTATGCCTATTAAATCATTTAGACCTTATACCCCGTCTCGCCGCACGATCACGGTGTCGGACTATTCCGATATCACCAAGACCACGCCCGAGAAACGGCTGACGAAAGGTCTTCGCAAAACCGGCGGCAGAAATAACACCGGTATGGTAATGGTACGCCACATTGGGGGCGGCCACCGCCGTGCTTACCGCCAGATTGACTTTAGAAGAGAAAAATACGGCGTACCGGCCAAAGTCGTCTCTGTAGAATACGACCCGAACCGCAGCGCGCGTATTTGTCTTTTAAATTATGCCGACGGCGACAAGAGATACATCTTGCAGCCCTTAGGCGTACAAGTGGGCGATACGTTAATGTCCGGCCCGGATGCTGATATTAAAGTGGGTAACTGCCTGGCTCTGAAATATATTCCCGAAGGTACTTTTATCCACGCGATTGAACTAAAAGTTGGCAAAGGTGCGCAATTGGCCCGCAGCGCGGGTTCTCAAGCGCAGTTAATGGCCAAAGAAGCCGGTTATGCCCATATCAAGATGCCGTCTGGCGAAATCCGCCTGGTACCCAGCGATTGCTGTGCCACGATTGGCCAAGTCGGCAACGTAGATCACGGCAATATCGTAATTGGTAATGCCGGCCGCAACCGCCACTTGGGCAACCGCCCGACCGTGCGCGGTAGTGCTATGAACGCTGTAGATCACCCCATGGGTGGTGGCCGCGGTCATGGTAAAGGTGGTAACATTCCGCGCTCTCCGTGGAACCAACCGTCCCGCGGTTTAAAGACCCGCTCCACCAAGAAAGCATTTGGCTGGATGATTGTGAGCGATAGAAGAAAAAACAAGGTTAAATAAGTATGGGAAGATCAACTAAAAAAGGTCCGTTTGTAGACTTAAACCTGTTGGAAAAAGTTCAAAAAATGAACCAGTCCAACGAAAAGAAACCTATCAAAACATGGGCAAGAGCGTGCA
>JAZUSQ010000034.1:0-4437 GCA_045606825.1 Elusimicrobiaceae bacterium | reverse complement strand
TGTGAAATTAAATAATGCGGTGGGGGGAAGTTTGACCTCCCAACATTTGCTTGCCGAGGCCCTGGATATACGAGTAAACGGTAAGACAGCCGGTGAGTTGTACCAAATACTGGCGGCCAGTGATTTGAAATACAACCAACTAATCTTAGAGCAAGTTGGAAACGCCCAATGGGTACATGTATCTATTGGGTCCAAGCAGGAGAAATTAAAATACGACGGGAAGAAATATACCCGGTTATATGAGAATACAAATTGACGCATACGCCCCTAATGACGGGGTAGAACTGAAAGAACGAGACGGGGTTGTTGTGGTGCAACTCATTAAAGATGTTGAGCGCAAACTCGGAGCGGAAGAAGGACAGGAAATTATTACGGCAAATGTGGTGCAAACCACTCTGCCGCTTGGAGTAGAAAAAGCGGATGTAGTGGCGCACTTTGACTACTATTTTGCCAAAGCGGAAGCGGAAGAACTGGCAAAGGCTCTGCCTCTTGAAGTGGATAGAGTAGAACGCATGCTTTCCGCGACGGACTACAAAGCCCTCAAAGTGGCCGACGGTGCGCTTTCTGCTGCCGATTATGCGCCGTGGAAAAAGTTGCGGGCGCATTGGCGGGATACTATCAATAAAATGCAAGCCGCCCAAAATGCCGACGAATTAAACGACATTAAATATGCCGAAACGCCGGAAGGCTTGGCCGCGCTTGAAGCGGCGGGGTTGGTATGACGACTTCGGCAATAATTTCCATAATCATTGCCGTATGCGGATTTGTGCTTACGATAGCGACAACCATTTTTACTATCGGTAAAGTGATGGGGTCATTTACCGCAAGCATTACAGCACAAGTAGCGTCCTTGCGCGAGTTAGTTATGTTTCGGTTAGACAGATTAGAAACCAAGCAAGACAAGTATAACCATTTGCAAGAACGCTTTGCTAAAACAGAAAGCAGCACGGCAAGCGCACACAAACGCATAGATACATTGGAGCAACGGTTAAATGCAAATTCAAATTAAACGGCATTTCAAAGGCCCGCAATATACTATTGGGCGGCTCTTTGTGGACGGTGTGTATGAGTGCGATACGCTGGAAGATACTGTCCGGCCGGACGGCATGAAGATAGCGGGGCAAACTGCTATTCCCACCGGAAAGTATCCCGTGCGTATCACTTACAGTCCGCGCTTTAAGAAAGATTTGCCGTTGCTGGATAATGTGCCTAATTTTACGGGCGTTCGCATCCATACCGGCAATACTGCCAAAGATACGGAAGGCTGTATTTTGGTGGGATATAACCGCGTTAAGGGGCGCGTGGTAGATAGCCGCGCTGCCTTCAAACGCTTATTTGCGAAAATCAAAACGGCTTCGCAAATTGAACTGGAAATAAAATAGAGGTTTTTATGAGAGAACTAAACATTGGAACAAAGAAACATACGCGCGTCATTGCGTTGGACGAAGCCGGAGCGGGCGGCGCGTGCCATGAGTACAAAGTAACATCGGCGCACGGAGACCAAAATCCGCCGTATGCAGTTGTGCATTTTCAAAATGGCCCGGTACAGGAAGCCGGACAAAACGGGTGCTTCCAAGAAGATTTAATTGCAATTTGCATAGACCGCTTGCAGGGTTTCCAAAAAGGAGATTTTGCTTGCCGTGAAAATGCTATTGCCATAACAAAACTTGAAGAAGCGTTGTTATGGTTGCGCAAGCGCACTATGGATAGAGAAGCGCGCGGCGTAGAAGGAACATCACAAAAATAAGGAGGTAAGAAAATGGAGTTAGTGTTTTATGCTGGGCTGGCTGCCGTTGCGGTGGTTGGTCTTATTGAGTGGGCCAAAAACTTTGTGGCCTTCTTCTTGGACTTGGGCGGCTGGATTTGGTCTTTGGCCGTTCTTGGTGCATCTGTTGTTTGCGGTGCGCTGGTTGTTTATGGTGCCGGTGTTTGCGCCAAAACGCCGCTTATGGCGTTGCTGGTTGCGCTAGTGGTACTGGCATTAGCCCAAATTGGATATGAGGGCATTAAAAAGGCTATTTTGCAACGCGCAAGAAACGCGCTATCTGCCAATGCCAAAGATGAAGAAGTTGATTAGCATTTTGGCTGTCGTAGTGTTGGGGGCGTTGCTTATTGGTAATTGTCAAAAGCAAAGAACTATTGACAGACTTACCGAACAAACGGCCACGCTCCCAACTTCTCAAATGGCGGCGGTTTCGGTTGCTGAAAACAAAGTCATTTCCAAAGTGCGCCAAACGGACGGAAGTGTTAAAGCAAAAGTCCAGTATGTGCCGCCGGAAGGCAAGGTAGAAATTACGCAACCCGTGGAAGGTGTCGCGCAAGTAAAGGTCAAACGGGCGGGCTTTACTTTCCGGCCAGCGGTGCAAGGTTTGGCCGGAGACGGGCTTAAAATCGGGCTTGGCGCGCGGTTGGTGTATTTTAATAGGTACGGGGCGGGGCTTGGCATTACACACGAAATAGAGCCGTATTTGTTTGCGGACAGAAGAATTGACGATATGGTTGGCCTATTCAAAAATACAACCGTTGGAGTTTTTGGCGGCCCACACGCGGCGGGCGTGTTAATAAGTGTATATTTTTGAGAGGGAGTTATGGCAACAAAGGAAGAACTACAACAAAAGATTAGTGCGCTTAAACAGCAGATAAAGGATGCGCGCGGCACTCCTTGCGAAGTGTTTTCGCGGGTTGTTGGTTATATGAGACCCGTGCAAAATTGGAACAAAGGAAAGAAAGAAGAGTTTGCCATGCGTAAAATGTTTAATGTGGAACGCTGTTGCGGCAAATAATCAAATGAATTAAGCCCCGTTTTTGCGGGGCTTTTTGTGGGGTTAAAGGTAGCGTTTTTGGTAGCGTTATTTTTGATAAAAAATGATAAAGTTTGAAAAAAAATGATTTGCTTTGATAAAAAAACACCGACGGGAAAGCAAACAAAAACCCCGCCTTATGACGGGGAATAATGTTGTATAGAGCAACGGAGAGGGAGGGATTTGAACCCTCGAAACCTTGCGGTTTACAGGTTTTCGAGACCTGCTGTTTCAACCACTCACACACCTCTCCAATTATACCGTTACCGAGTGGCAGGCGCAGGTATCTGCCCCTATTATACTAAACTTCCGGCCTGCCTGGCCAGTAACCTCCACTATGCACCTGTTGAGGGTAAAATCAGGTAAGATTTGATAGAAAGGTATTTACTTGGTCAGCGGACCATGCAAATTCGTCATGCCCGCCGGAGGGGGCCAGTAGACGTTTGGCGTGTGGGAGTCCATCCGCCAATTTAGCACTTACCTGCCAGGGTAGGGTGCTGTCCTCCTTGCTCATACACACCAAAACCGGCAACGAAAGCCCCGCGGTTAATTGGGTATTATCAAAGCGGTTTCCCCATAAAAAAGGAAGGGTGAATATGCGTACCAACGCATAACCCAGCGTATGCGGGCGGTATCCCACGGCCCAGGTGGCGGCCATATCGGGGGTGGATAAAAACGGGCTTTGTAGCACCAGTGCTTTTAAAGGTGTCTTTTTATAATGTTGTGCGGCAAATAAGGCAGGGTAATTGCCCAAGGAATGACCATATATCACTACCGATTGGGGGGGGATTTGTAAGTGGTTGAGGGCATACGCTACACTTGCCACGGCGGCCTGTTCCAACGCATGCTGGCAAGCAACCCCCTTGGATAACCCAAACCCGGCATAATCTGCCATTAACACGCCATAGCCCAAGTTGGCATAGGTTTTGGCAAAGTTTTCAAAATGAGATATGTTTCCTCCGCGCCCATGGAAAAAAATAAGAGTGGGCCGGTGCGGTTGGGCTGGTAAATATACCCCGCTTAAATGTGGTGCCAGCCAAACTTGCCGGAAGGGTAAGGTAAGTGGCCAACGCTTCGTTTTGGGTTTAAAAATAATATAGCAAGCCACCCGGTACAGGACCAACCACCCAGCAAGTGCAAACAATAAAAATAAACAAAATAGCATACTTTAATTATACTTTTTTGCGGACATGCCTTGCCGTTTAAAATGACTACTAGTTGACTTGTTTTTTTTTTTTGATAGAGTTTACAGGTCCGCATAAGGAGGGACGTATCCCGGGTGCTAAAGGGGCCGTATAAAACGGATTTGGAAGATTTAGAGGGATCTTCTTTCTGTTCCTCCTCATTAAGTACAGAAAGACACGCAGGGCGGAAGCGGACAACTCCGCCCTGCTCACAGGACGAGTAAGAGAGGAACAAACATGTCAAAACGCAAGAAAGCATTCACGCTAACGGAATTGTTAGTGGTAGTGGTGATCATAGGTGTATTATCTGCCGTAGTATTACCGAAATTCAGTAAAGTATTAGAGAGCCGCAAAACCAGCGAGGCCGAGGAACTGTTGACTGCGGTACGTAACGAGCAGGAAGCGCGCTGTACGTTGGATAAAGGATATACACACTTAGGTACCAAACTAAG
>JAZUSQ010000033.1:0-7203 GCA_045606825.1 Elusimicrobiaceae bacterium | reverse complement strand
GAATTTTTTGGTTACTTTTTGTCGGCACAAAAAGTAAGATAGCATGCGTGGAAGATGCTCAAACACGTTCCGCAGGACTCGGCAATGACACGTCATGGGATAAACGCTTTATGGGATAAACACGTTACCGGGTAAACGCTTTGTTTTGCCAACGGCGGCTATGCCAGCGGCGTTCAAACACGGCCGCGCGGATGAGTTCATCTAACGTCATGGCCAGCCAAATACCCACCAGCCCCCAGCCCAGGCCAATGCCCAGCACATAGGAAAGTAGCGTAGCCACCCCCCACATCACAATCACGCCCGTCCAAAACGGGAACAGTACATCCCCGGATGCTATGAGGGAATTAACAGAAGTAATGTTGACGGCGCGGCCAATTTCCAACACCACATCCACCCATAAAACAAGTGCCCCCAGGCGGACAACCTGCGGGTTTGAAGAAAGCCACCCCAAAATATGCGTACCCATCAAGGCCGTCAATAACGAAATAACCACGCTTACCGCCAACGCCCAACGGATAGCGTATTTTTCTAACGTAAACGCCGCCCGGTTACGCGCCCGCCCTACCAGGTGGCCAATGGTAATAGAGGCCCCGTGCCCAATGGCAATGGCAAACACAAACGAAAACATCACAATGTGCATGGCATACGTACGCGCCGTAAGGGCGGCCGTGCCTAACAGTACGGTAAAATACGTAATAACCACTTGTGATAAATCGTACGATACGTTTTCCCCCGCCGCCGGCAGCCCGACAATCAGCAAGTTTTTGAGTTTATCCCACGGGAACGGCCTAAAATACGCCAACGGGGGTTTGTGGCTCACATAAGCAAATAACACATAATACAAAAACACCACCGCCACCAAGCGGCAAAGCATGGTGGAAATCCCCGCCCCCACAATGCCCAAGCGCGGCAACCCGGCGTGGCCAAAAATCAACAAATAGTTCCCTATGATATTTAAGAGGTTAATCACCAGGGCCGACCACATGGGGTAATACGCTTTGTTGTGGCTACGCAAAATAGCCCCCAACGTCATGGCCAACGCCAGCAAAAAAGAACTCCCCCCCACTAAGGCCATATAGGGCAACCCGTAGTGCATCAGGTTTTGTTCCAGCCCCATCAAACGCAGCAGTTGCGGGGCCCCTATATATAAGGTAATACTTACGATAATCCCCATCACAAAATTGACCAGTAACGAGATGCCAATTACCTGTAGTACATTCTTGCGTTGCCGGGCCCCCAAATACTGGGCACATAATACGGAGGTGCCCAGCGCGGTAATCATATATACCAAACACACCAAAAACACCAACTGGTTTACCACCCCGCCGGCGGCCACGGCCTCGTCCGCGTAGCGGCCAAGCATAAACACATCTGTAGCCCCGGTAAGCATGAGTAACAGTGTTTCAAAAAAAATAGGGCTTGTTAAATGGAACAGTTGGCCGCGCAAAACACGGGTCAAATTGGGTTGTTTTTTCTTCGTGCGGATAAAGGGCATACGTAAATTTTAGCAATTTCATAATCTTTTGTGAAATCGGGTAAAAAATAGTACAATAACTGGTAAGTTTAAAATAAGGAGCGTTTTATGAAAAAACTAGCCGTACTCTTAGCCTTATGGGTGGCCGCCGTAGTACCTTGCTCGGCAGAACCGGGATATTTCAAATTATCCTTATGGGACCGCACTGCCGTGGCTATCCCTAATAACATTTATTACATCACGGGGGTGGACCTGGGCTTTGGCTCTTACACCCATACCATGACCGGCTTTCAGTGGGATATTGCTTGGGCCGAAAGCACCCAACTCAGAGGCGTTAGTTGGGCGTTTGGGATTAGCAAAACAGCGGACGGACAAGGGGTACAGTTTGCCGCCGTGTCTGTGAGCGACAAATTTGCAGGTGTTCAATTTAGCGGGGTAAACATGACGCAGGATTTGACCGGGGTGCAATTTGGGGGCATCAACATGTCGGGCCATAGTGCCACCGGGGCACAACTAGGTTTTGTAAATATGGATACCACCCTCTTAGGCGGACAACTGGGCGGGTTTAACGTAAGTAACCAAGCCTTGCAGGGGGCCCAGGTTGGCTTTGTCAACATGGCAAACCGCTATATGGAAGGGGCGCAAATCGGCTTCTATAACCAGGCAGACAGCCTGAGCGGATTCCAGTTTGGGTTACTCAACTACGCCAAAAACATCTATGGGTTGCAACTGGGTTTGATTAACATTGCCGAAAACGGCGTACTGCCCGCCATGGTGTTTGTAAACGGACGGTTTTAGTAGCATATATTAAGGAGAAGAAAACGAAATGAAAAAAATCGTAGTCTTATTGGCTGCTTTATTCGTGGCCGCGCCTGTATTTGCAGGCAATACCGGGTACGTCAAATTGTCCCTCTGGGGCAACGCTGCCGTAGCCGTACCGAACAACATCCACAACATTACCGGGCTTGACCTGGGTATCGGTTCCAAAGCCGACACGGTGGACGGCGTTCAATTTGATTTTATCTATGCCGACGCCCACAAAGTACGCGGTGTAAAGTTTGGCCTGGTAGATACGGCTGATATCGTGTACGGTATCCAGGGCGGTTTAGTTACCATCAACCGCCAGGATATGCGCGGTATCCAAGGCGGCTTAGTGGCCATCAACAACGGCAAAATGCAAGGGTTGCAAGACGGCTATGTAAACTGGTCTGACGGGCAAGTAATCGGTGTGCAATGGGGTTTAGTCAACGTTGCCAACCAATTAACCGGGGTACAATTTGGTTTAGTAAACTATGCCAAACAACTGGAAAACGGCCTGCAAGTGGGCATTGTAAACATTGCCAAAAACGGCTGGTTCCCGGTCATGATTATTGTAAACGGCAGATTCTAAGTTAACTGAGTTTAGGTTAGAACAATTTACCCCCAGGTTTAACCACCTGGGGGGTTTGTTTTGCTCCATGCAAACAGTTATTTATTGCACCAAGTACCGTTTTGTAACTCCTCCCCGCATAGGCTTTTGCATACTTTTTGATATACAGAATTAGCACCCATGCACCCAAAAACTTTCGAAATTGGATAGGTATTAAAATAGTGTTCATAGCTTGCTAGCGTGTTGCCAGACGCATCTACAAGATACCCCGTAACCGCAACAGGAACATCATCTCCGTTAGCACGCAAACACATAATTCTAAATCTGTTGGTTTTATCCCATATCTGATTTGCACTTTTCAAATAAGTGCCCGTTGGTAAATCCAGCCCTATAGTTTTACAGTTAGCATAAACTCCATTGGCTAAATAATAGACTTCCTGCTCGGTTTTCACGTGTTTTACAAGGGCCATTAACTCACTATAACGCGCTTTGGCCACGGCTACTTGGTACTGCGGCAACGCCCCCGCCGCCAAGATGCCGATAATTAAGACAACGACCAACAACTCAATGAGCGTAAACCCCCGTTTTGGGCAAAAACAACGCTCCTTATTATTTTTATTCATTACGCGTACTCCTGTATTTATACAATTTTATTTTGCGCTACACCTCAAATTTACCAAAAAAAAAAAACGCGTCAAGCGTGTCTTTTTACTTTTCTCTTGGCAGAAAAGGAATAACCCGTTTTGGCCGTTGCTGTTTGGTTGTTTAAGGCCGACATGGGCCTGTTTATAAAAAGCCTTATGCCGGAACAGAAATTTTGTATGTGTGAGCGTAGCGAGTTTACAAAATTTCCCGGTATAAGTGATTTTTATAGGCCCCGGAGGCGAGGTTTTTGCTTACTTTTTGCCGGTACAAAAAGTAAAGAATAAGGCCGCGGTTCAGCAAGATATTTTATTGGTAAAGAAACCCCCGCCGTAGCCGGGGGATGTTTATTATACAAAGAGTTGTGCAACCTACCCAATTTTGCTATAATATCACCAGGTGAAATGAGCAACAGAACGCAACAGGTTCGTAAATTCAAGTTCGTGTTGACGCACCCACGGCAACTGCCACCAAGGTATCCCCTACCTTAATTTAGGCACGCGCCACAGGAGAAAAAAATGAGTAATGTATCTATGAAATCCATGCTGGAAGCCGGTGTGCACTTTGGCCACCAAACCTCCCGCTGGAACCCCAAAATGGGCCGCTTTATCTTTGGTGAAAGAAACGGCGTGCACATTTTAGACTTGCAAAAAACCGCCAAAGAACTCAAAAAAGCCTGCGCTTTTGTAAAAGAAGAAAGCAAAAAAGGCTCCAAATTTTTGTTCGTCGGTACCAAAAAACAAGCCCAAGAAGCCATCAAGGCCGAAGCCGAACGCTGTGGGGCTTATTGCATTAACGAAAAATGGCTCGGCGGTACGCTGACCAACTTCCAAACCGTCAAAAAATCCATTGAACGCATGAACGAGTTGGAAAAATGGGAAACCTCCGGCGTGTTTAAAGCCATTTCCAAAAAAGAAGCCAGCCGCTTGACCAAGGAACTGGCCCGCTTGCAAAAATTACTGGGCGGCATCCGCGATATGAAGGTACTGCCGGATGTGGTCTTTGTCATTGACCCGGTGGACACCATGGGCGCGGTGCGTGAATCGCACGTGCTGGGCATCCCGGTGGTGGCTGTGTGCGATACCAATGCAGACCCCGATCTCATATCTTTGCCTATCCCCGGTAACGACGACGCCGCCCGCTCTATTAAACTGTTCTGCGGGGCGATTGCCGATTCTATCTTAGAAGGCAAAGCCGAAGTAGAAGCCGCCCAAACCGCGCAAACGGCCCCGGCCGAAATCCCGACCATGGCCAACGCCTTTGAAGATGCCATGTTAGCCGCCGAAGCCGCTGAAAAAGCCGCCGAAGCAGTGGCCGAAGAAACCCCCGCCGCCGAGGTTGTAGCCGAAGTAGTGGTGGAAGAACCCGCCGCTGAAGAAAAGGAAGAAAAACCGGCTAAAAAAACCGCTGCTAAAAAAACTACCGCTAAAAAAACAACGGTAAAAAAAGCCGCGGACGCCAGCAACGAAGAAAAACCGGCTAAAAAAACCGCTGCCAAAAAAACGGCTGCCAAAAAAACAGAAGCAAAAGAAGAAAAACCGGCTAAAAAAACCACCGCTAAAACCAAAAAAGCGGATAAAGAAGAAAAGGCCGAAGAAGCCAACTAAATTCTGACGGAAATCCCCGCCGCGTGCGGGGGTTTCCCCCATAAAATAAATAGGAGATTTACATGTCTTTAATGGACGATATTAAAACCTTGCGCGACAAAACCGGCGCAGGGATGATGGATTGCAAAAAAGCCCTTTTGGAATGCAAAAACGACATGGAACAAGCCATTGTCTATTTACGCAAAAAAGGCTTAGCCGCTATGGCCAAACGCGCTGACCGCGAAACCAAAGAAGGCCGCGTAGCCGTAAAGACCGACGGCAAAAACTTTGCCATGGTCTATTTAGGATGCGAAACCGACTTTGTAGCCAAGACCGACGGTTTTATTAACCTGGCCAACCAACTGGCCGACTACGTTTTGGCGCACCCCGGCGTAAATTACGATACCGACGAAACGATTAAAGCCAAAATTGCCGAAGAAGCCCCCAAATTTGGTGAAAACACCACCTTCAAAGGGGCCTACAACTGGACCCCGGCTGAAGGGGCGGTAATGGCTTATTATGTACACTCTGACAACAAAAAAGCCGCCCTGTTGGAACTGGCCGTTGCCGGAAATGTAGATAAAGCCAAAGCCACCGAAATTGCCCGCGGCCTGGCCATGCACACCGTAGGGATGCAAACCGGGTGGATTAAGGCCGAAGATATCCCGCAAGAAGTCATTGACAAAGAATTGGATATCTACAAGACCCAAGCCTTAAATGAAGGCAAATCCGAAATGGCTATTGAAAAAATGTTGCCCGGCAAAGTGAAAAAGTTTGCCAAAGAAAACTGCCTGTTGGAACAAGGCACCATTAAAGACAACAAAAAAACCGTGGCCGAGTACTTAAAAGAAGAATCCAACGCGCTGGGCGGTACGTTAACCGTTACGCGCTTTGTCCGGTTCTAAGTAAGTAGATTGATTCTAAAAAGCCCCGCTTTCAAAGCGGGGCTTTTTGTATGTATACGATTGCCAATGCCTACCCACACATTTAATAGTAATAGTGATACCAATCCCCACTATCTATATAATCTTCTTTGGTTTTTCCCGTCTCTTGTTTACATAGTTCTTGGCCTCTCTTATTATTGCGATCGTACGCGATACATCGCACGGCAGTGTAAGACGGTTGATTGGCCGGCAAATGAAACCATATCGCATACGTAACTTGGGAATTTTGTTTCTGCTCCACGCTACACCCTACCCGCATCGTAGGAGCAGCATGAGGGCCCCCAGGAGCTTTCATCGATCGGCATGAACCCCATGAGAAATAATGTATTTCAGAAGGCTGCGGATACGTTATTTTTTCTATCTTATACGGTTTTTCTGATGGGGTAATGTCCAACGCATTCATTTCAATGGTATAATCCCCATGTGTTAAATAATATAATTTCTCGGCGTTGGCTAAAGTTACAACCAGGTTTTTCATCGCCCCAAACCGGCTTCGTAGCACTGCCTTTTGATACTGCGGCAATGCTACCGCCGCTAAGATACCAATAATGAGAACCACCACCAAGAGTTCAATGAGGGTAAATCCTCGGACCACACGCTTCGTCACCCCGCAGGCCTGTAATGCGGGGTATAGCGTGTGGCCCGCCCCTATATCCCGCATAGTTTGCCGCCCGCAGGGTCGGGATGACGAGGGGCGGCGCGTAAAACCGCAGTGTAGCGGAGCCCTGAAAGTGTTTTTGTTCAGGGCCTCATCCTTAAAATAAGTGGTCATCTTGTACTTGATACGGGATCTTCCACGCATGCTGTTTATCAACACCAACGGCAAACGTTGAAGATCCTGAGTCAAGCTCAGGATGACTTTTATGATTTGGATACCCCCCCGCTTACAACTTGTTTTTTTCATATTAAGTTCTCCTTGTATAATACCGTTCAAATGCGCTAAAATCTTTCATACGGCGTTCTTGTACAGAAGGATGTGTCCCCCCATATCCGGCATAGCAAAATCGTATCAAAAAAAAAAAACATATCAAGTGTTTCTTTTTACTTTTTGGGCCGCCAAAAAGTAAGCAAAAAACTCGCCTCCGGGGCCTATAAAAATCACTTATACCGGGAAATTTTGTAAACTCGCTACGCTCACACATACAAAATTTCTGTTCCGGCATAAGGCTTTTTATAAACAGGCCCATG
>JAZUSQ010000032.1:0-55295 GCA_045606825.1 Elusimicrobiaceae bacterium | reverse complement strand
TGACCTCCTTTCTATGTATAATGGATTGCCGGTCATCGCCCGGCAATCCATTATATTATAAGGAGTTTTCTTGCTACTCTGTGCATAGGTATAACCTTCCGAACCCCCAGCCTAGCTGGGGGCTTGCTTTGTTCAGTCAAGGCCTTTAAAAATGCCACGGCAAAAACTCAAAAAAATAACACGTTGCCCGCACACAACGGTTTTTTGTATCCTATAGGTATGCGTAAAATTTTGTTATTTTTATCTGTTTTATTTCCTCTTTCATTGGCGGCGCAACCGTTGCAAGAATATGTACAGGCACAAATGGATTTGCCCATTTTGCAAGGAAGTTGGTGGGGCGGGTTGGCCACGTATGCGGACCAACCGCATGACGAACTGTTTGCCCTCCGGGCCGATACCCGTTTTACGCCGGCCTCTACCTTAAAACTGTTAACAACGGCCGCCGCATTGGAGACCTTGGGCCCCAACCACCGCTTTGAAACACGCTTGTATGCCACTAAAAAACCCGATGCAAACGGTACGCTAACCGGAGATATTACCGTGCGTGGCGGTGGAGACATGACGTTAGGTTCCACCCGCGTAAAAGGGGCGCAAACCTATCAGGCCGTGTTAAAACAATGGGTCAAGGCCGTGCAAGATGCAGGCATTACACGTATTGACGGCAACATTGTGGCAGACATTTCGCTGTTTGAAGGGCCTACCCTTGCCAACAAAGTAAATTGGGAAAATATGGGCAACTATTTTGCCGCCCCAGCCAGTGCACTATCGTTTCACGATAATTTATTTGAAATTCATTTTAAAGGACAACTGACACACGGGGCCCCGGTAGAACTAAAAGGTACCACGCCGGACATCCCCGGCCTTACACTACAAAATTTTGTAACAGCCGACGGCAAGACTAAGCAAGATAATGCGTATGTTTATGGCGCGCCGGACCAATATGACTTGAAAATTTTTGGTTCTATCCCCACCACCTTAACCGGGTTTACTATCAAAGGGGCCATGCCCAACCCTGCATTGTTTGCCGCGCAAGCCCTCAGACAAGCCTTGCAAGAGGAAGGAATTGCCGTTACCGGCCAAGCACAAGTAACATCTGCCGCGCCGGATTATGAGGCGGCCCAATTATTGCATACCTACCAATCGCCCGCGTTAAAAGACATTGTAACTATCGTCAACAAACGCAGTTTTAACTTATATGCCGATATGCTACTTCGCCACCTGGCTTTGGCCAACGGGCAAGCGGGCAGTATTGCAAACGGCCTTGCAGCCCTTAATAAATTCTTGCGCGCAAACAACCTGGCCGAGCCAACAGATACGGTAATTTACGACGGAAGCGGTCTCTCGCGCGACACGCTAATCACCCCGCGCGTACTGGTAAATACACTTAATTTTATGACTACACGACCCACGTTTGAAGACTATTACAACTCCCTAGCCACGCCTAATGACCGCGGAGATTTACTGATTTTACGCTATTTTTTAAAACCGAAACACCAAATCGGAGATGTACGCGTAAAGGGAGGTACGATTGACAGTGTAAAAACTGTAGCGGGTTATGTACATGACAAAGAAGGAAACCTGATAGCATTTGCCCTTATGGCCAATAATTTGCCCACTAACAAAGATGAAACCTTATGGCGCATGCACGAAAACATCATTAAAAAGTTGTTGGAATTTCCGGCGGCAGAAAAATAAGTTTGCTATAATGAAGTTGATTTCATAACACATGGAGGCTAATACCAAGCAGTATATTACAATTTAAAACTATTTTTGGAAGCGTTTTAGAAACGCAGATTTTTTGGGAAAATCCCCAAAAATGATTGTCAATCCAAACAATAGCCGATAGTAGGTGCCGTGGGGACGTATACACCCCGCGGCGCCGAATGTTTCCCGGTTTTTTAACCGGGAAACTACGGCTGTTATATTGGGTTCTTTGACAATCGCCCGGTATAACGGCCGTTTTTGTTACATGTCGGGTGCTTGCCAATAATAAATATAACGAGGAAATGAATATGAAGAAAAATGAAAAGTGTACTAATTTGTCCCCCTTGTGGGGAAAATGTCGCGTTAGCGACAAAAGAGGGGCTAATAAGGCTAGCCTTGTTTGCCCCCTCCTACCCCGCCTAACGGCGGTACTCCCTCCACAGGGGAGGGAGATACCCTATGGCTTTACACTGATAGAGTTGTTAGTGGTAGTGTTAATTATTGGCATTTTAGCGGCGGTGGCACTGCCACAGTACAATAAGGCCGTTCTCAAAAGCCGCTTGGCAGAAGGGCAGTTATTACTAAAGGCCTATGTACAAGCCCAACAGGCCTATTATTTAGCCCACGGAGAATATTGTGATCAGTCTTGCTTGCATTACAAAAAGTTGGATATAGATTTTCCAGAAGGCACCTCATGGGTCTCTCTGGCTTATACTGGAAACGGACGTGAAGATGAAACCGACGTTCCTCAAATTACTATAGGATATCCGGGGACATTAGCGAGACAATTTGTTGGATTTTCCCACTATCCTACAGTAGGGAAATATGCTTGTGTTGAAGACCCCGGAACCGACATCTGCAAATTACTTAACACCACTAAAGGCGATTGCCTTAGCATGGACTTAACAGATGGAATGGAGTGTTGGTACTTTAATTAACACCGTTAAGGGCCCCCGCAAAGGGGCCCTTATTACTAAAAGTTTAACTGCGTGGAATGTTCGCACGTACATTTTTCCCGCTCCACCGGGATTTGCGCTATCATTTCAAATAATAGGGATTTTAATTTTTCTATATTGCCGTTAAACACGTTTAGCACTTGCTCGTGCGAGACAGGCGGTACATCCCCTACCAGGCCGGCGTCATAATCCGTAATAAGAGAAATGTTTAAGGGGCACATGTTAAGTTCCTTGGCCAGGTACGCCTCGGGGAAAGCCGTCATGTTAATCACATGCCAGCCCTGGCGGGTAAAAAAGGCAGATTCGGCTTTCGTGGAAAAACGCGGACCATTAATTACCACTACGGTGCCTTGCGCATGCACAGGGATGTTAAGTTTTTTGGCGGTTTTTACGGCTAATTCCCGCAATTGTGGGCAATAGGTTTGCGCCGGAGAAGGATGTTGCACGGCTTTTCCCTCAAATACGGATACATTTTCAAAAAACGTGTTTTTGCGCCCGTCGGTCCAATCCACAAATTGGTCGC
The DNA here is from genome assembly GCA_045606825.1 of Elusimicrobiaceae bacterium. Taxonomy (GTDB): domain Bacteria; phylum Elusimicrobiota; class Elusimicrobia; order Elusimicrobiales; family Elusimicrobiaceae; genus Avelusimicrobium. The sequence continues at coordinate 52,112 of JAZUSQ010000032.1, read as the reverse complement.
AAATAACAAAATGGCCGGGCTGTATTTCTTTTTGCAAACTGCCCGCCGCACACGGGGAAATGACCCGCTTGCAACCCAGGCGTTTCATGGCCCACACATTGGCGCGGTAGTTTACCTGGTGGGGAGGGATAGAATGGTCCCGCCGGTGGCGCGGCATAAAGGCCACTTTGTGGTTACCAATCGTACCAATAAACACGCTATCGCTTGTTTCGCCATAGGGCGTATACACTTTTACCTCTTCAATATCCTTTAAAAAACTATAAAAACCTGACCCGCCAAAAACGCCAATATCTGCCTGATTTAAAATATCCATAAATTTCTCCTTTTGTGTAGTGTAGCACATTTTAGGATACTTGGTGCAACCCAATTTTGCTATACTATAACTGATTTACGAATGGAGGTGCTTATTGAGAGCATAAACTAAAATTTATTTTGTTTTTGGAACCGTATGTAGAATACGGGGTTGCCGAAAATTCGGCCCGTCTCAACGCCAAAAACAGCCTTTACCATTTCACAAATGAGCCTTATAACCTCAGTTGTGAGTATGGAGTGTTTGCTACGTAAGTAGCAAACTACGGCTGTTGTATTTTGGGAACCGTTGAGATGGCCCAGGTATAATAGCCGTTTTGTTATGCTTGGGCCTAACCAAATGATAAATAGAATGAGGAATAAGTATGACAATAAAAGGATTCACACTCATAGAGTTATTAGTAGTAGTATTGATTATTGGGATATTGGCAGCCGTAGCCCTGCCGCAATACCAAAAAGCGGTGTTTAAGGCACGGGCGGCAGAAGCAATTACTATACTGCATGAGTTACAACGCGCCCAAGAATTGTGCGAATTGCAAACCCCTGGTAAATGCAATGATTCTGACGGCCCAACTGCTCAAGAGTACTGGGATATGTTTGATATCAGTTTCCCTGGACAAAAAAGTAATGATTGTGCGGAAGATAGTTTTTGCTTTCATACACAACACTGGGAAATTGCGGCAAGTGGTGGTGGAGCCTTTTACGCCTATCCGTTAGAAAATGGGGTAGTAAATGGGAATTTAGGCTTGTATTTTAGCGGAGGTAAATTAGAGTGCTCTGATAATAAAAACCAGTATGCCGGTTTAAAATCCTATGAAGGTTATTGTAAAATTTTAAACCTGTAATAATAAATATATACGTTACCCCGCGGTAACGCGAATTGTTTTCCACTTACCGCGGGCAAAACGTATCACCATAAAAACCGCCGTCAGCCACGCATAAAACGTCAGCCAGCCCCACACCCATACCACGGGGGCGCGGAGTTTGTACACTAGCACCCATGTGCCCGGGATTAACAGCCCCCACGCACACCCAATCATTACCTTCATAAAAAATTTCGTGTCGCCTGCGCCGCGGATAGCCTCGCCAAAAATTAAATACGTAGCATCCCCCAATACAAAGAAACTGACTAGTTTAATAAGCGGGACTGCGTGCGCGGCAATGGCGGCCCCATTTTCAGTCCCTGCCGGAATAAACAAATGCAAAAATAACGGCGTGCCAAAAAAGAATAACAGTGCAATCCCCCCCGCGTAAGCATAACCAATTTTACACGCATTTTTGACTACTTGAATGCTTATGTCCGGACGGCTTAACCCCTGGTATTTGCTCACTAAAATTTGCAAACCTACCCCCAACCCTAAAATAACGGTAAACACCACGGGTTGCATACTCATTACAATGTTGCTGGCCTGCAAAGAAACCGTATCAATGTTGCCCACCATAAACGTAAAAAGTGTAAACGAGATGACATCCATTAAAAATCCAAATCCGTTGGGCAGGCCAAAACGTACCAAGCGTGCAAAAATGGGTTTATAAAACCCGGCCAGGCGGGAAATTTTAAATGTACTGCGCGTATGCGAAGCAAAAATAAGTGTGCAAAAAATGACCGTGATACATGCACTGCCGATAATTGTGGCCCACGCCGCCCCCTTAATGCCCATGGGGGCAAAACCCAGTTTGCCAAAAATCATCACGTAATCCAGCACAATATTTACGGCGTTTCCAGCCAAGGTAGCGTACATGGGAATTTTGGTTTTGCCGCGCCCACTAAAGAAACTGGCCAACGCATTATTCACTACCGCAAATCCGCCAAATAAATTGAGTAGCCCAAAGTATTCCAACTCCAGCACGCGCACAGACGGGGCATGCCCAAATGTGTTAATGAGGGCTTTTCCCGCCGGGGTAAGTGCGGCTAAAATAAGGGAAGAAAGCAGGGCCAGCAAAATCCCCTGCCACAAAGAAATGGTTACAGCGGCGCGTTTGTTGCGGGCGTGGAATTGGGAGATAAACACACTGGTGTAACTGGCCAGCCCCATAAACAGGGCGGCAAACGTCATAGCCAACATGCCCCCCGGTACGCACGCCCCTAGCGCATCTGGCGAATACCACGCCAAAAACATCCGGTCAGCAAATTGCATAACCACCTGCGCCGCCATAGTTACAATCAGCGGGTAAGAAAGAAACCACAATTCGCCTAATGACGTTTGTACTTTACGATTCATTTTTCCTTCATAAAAAAAGAGCCCCGGTTAAGGGGCCCTTGAAAAGTTTTCAAAAAATTACAGTTTGACAACTTTTACGGCTTTGGGGCCTTTTTCGGATTCTACTACTTCGAATTCCACTTCTTGGCCTTCGGCTAAGGTTTTGAAACCATCACCCTGAATTTCTTGATAGTGAACAAAGAGATCTTTAGAACCATCTTCGGGGGTTACGAAACCGTAACCTTTTTGGTCGTTAAACCATTTTACTTTTCCTTTAGGCATTTACGATTACTTCCTTATTTATTTATATCAAGTACTTAAACTTAATAAGTACCTACAACTAATATACTATAATTGTAAAAAAAATTGCAAGTATTTTTTTATGTATAATAAGTCTATGCAAATCATAGAAGCCGTACCCAACATATCCGAAGGGGCCAATACCGAAAATTTAACCCGCATTGTGGGTGATTTGCGCGCCGTACTGGGCAGTGCGCGTTTACTGCATGTGGACAGTAACGCCGATGCCAACCGCACCGTGCTAACCTTGGCCGGCCCACCGCACGACGTGGTGCGTGCTTGTTTTATGTTATTTTGGGCGTGCGCGCAAGATATTGATATGCGTTTTCATAGTGGGGCTCATCCGCGTTTGGGTGCGGTAGACGTGTGCCCGCTGGTACCCGTGCAAGGCATTACGTTAGCCCAAACTGCCATATTTGCGGATAGTTTGGCCCGGCGTGTAGCCACCGAACTGGGCATTCCCGTTTATTTATACGAAGCCAACGCGCGCACCCATGAACGGAAAAATCTAGCCTTCATCCGTCGGGGCGAATATGAGAATTTGCCAGAGAAATTAAAAAACCTTCCGCCCGATTACGGGCCCCAACTCTTTACCGAAAGCGTATCGCGCACCGGGGCCAGTGTGATTGGGGCACGGAACTTTTTAATTGCGTTTAATGTTTCTTTAAATACGCAAGAGGTAGCCTTTGCCAAACAAATTGCCGCCCAACTGCGCGAGAAAAATGGCGGACTGCCCGGCGTAAAAGCCATAGGCTGGTATATGGCCACGTACAAATGCGCGCAAGTATCTTTTAACTTAACCGATTTTCACCAAAGTAATTTACAAGATGTATTTGAGGCATGTAAACAAGCCGCCGCTACACGCGGGATAAATGTAACAGGTAGTGAGTTGATTGGTCTGGTACCGCAAGAGGCTTTGCTCTTAGCCGGGAAATTTTACGCCCCCAAAGAAAAAAATAAAACCGCATTGATAAACGCGGCGGTGGAACATTTGCTACTTAGCAAAATCCGCCCGTTTGTGGTTGACGAGCAAATCTTGGAACAGAAATTACGAATTAATTGACCGGCACACTTTTGTCCCCAGGTCTGTATTTGCGTGGCATTCAATCTTATCCGGATGGCTGGAATAATGTAACCAGTAAATAACGTAGTAATCTGCCTGGGCGGCACAGTCGTCCCACTTGCCTTTGTTTTTGGCAATTTCAGGGCAATAAGCAAGGCGAACGGTACTACCGCTGTTATTGGGCGTACCGTCAATAGGGTCTAAGAGCCACCCCCCGCATACAGGCACATTGTGCCACACATCATCTTTGGGGCATTGTGGCAAGTCTACATCTAAATCTTCCATATTATTGGTGTAAGTGCCCGTGTATAAGTAGTATAATTCTTCCGCTTGTTTGACCGTGGCCGCGGCCGACTGGATACTGCCCAAACGCGCTTTAGCCACCGCTACTCTATATTGCGGCAGTGCCACGGATGCCAAAATACCAATAATAAGCACTACTACTAATAGTTCAATAAGCGTAAAAGCCTGTTTCGTGAAAATTCCCATACGTTAAGGCTATCAAAAATAGCAGTGAAAGTCAAAATCATATGACACAAAAACATCCGCCCGTTTGAGTAGGGCGGGCGGATTTTGGAAAGACGTATGTTAATTTAAATAGCAAGTGATATCCCCGCACAGCTGTTCACACATATCCCCAGCACAGGATATTTGTCCTTCTTTGTCATATGATGTATCGCTCCCCCATAAGGTTAAATAGCCCCCAAAACTACCATCCGGTTGTATGCGATAGGCATTCATTTCGTACATTACGGTTTCGTACGCCCAATCTTTTGTTTTAATACAAGGAACCGATTCCGGGCAGGCCGGTGTGCCGGATGTTACTAACGCACCTGGCAAGTCTATTCCTGCTTTTTCCAATACGTCATCTATTTCCGCACATTGTGTGCTAATATCATCTGCTTGTAATTGACACGACTTATACGCCTTGTACAAGGTGGACAATATCATCCGCGCTTCACTGATGCGTGTTTTTTCTACGGCTTTTTGATACTGTGGCAACGCTACTGCCGCCAAGATACCGATAATCAAAACTACTACTAACAACTCTATAAGCGTAAACGCTTTTGTATTTTTCATTTTATTTTTCCTTTCATTCATACCGGGCCCGCACATAACAAAAAACGGCTGTTATACCGGGCCAGTATCTTCAAACCCAATATAACAGCCGTAGTCCTGCCCCGCAAGGGGCAGGAAACATTCGGTACAAATTCAGGTGGCCACCCGAACGGTACCTACTAGCGGCCATTTTTGGTAAGATACTGCACTTTTTCAAGTGAGATGCGTAAAAACGCAATGTCCAAAAATAATTAAATTGTATAGATGTATGCGCCTAGTTGCGCCGGGAAATACCTCCTGTTTTTAAGTACGTATAGTATAGCAAAAATTAGATTTGACCTGCCAACTGCACAAATTGGGTGGGGGTCAGTTGTTCGGGCCGGACGGTAAGCGGTAAATTTTGTGCGCGCAACGCGGCTAGGATTTTTTCGCGTGCGTAACCCGCTAGCAAAAGCGCGTTTAACAGCGTTTTGCGGCGGTGCAAAAACGCCGCTTGCACCAGGCGGGAAATAGCAGCCCATTGGGTAGGTGTGGCCATTTTTTCAAATGCAAGTACGCGCGAATCTACCTTAGGCGGAGGATTGAAACACCCGCGCCCTACATTACAAATCAAACTAATCCGTGCGCGCAACTGGCTTAATATAGCCAACGCCCCATAGCCCTTCTCGCCAGGATTAGCGGTAATTTTTTGGGCTTGCTCTTTTTGAAACATAAAAACCGCAGTTTGAAAGTGCGGCCAAGAGAGCACTTTATCCAACATAGCGGCGGCATCAATATAAGGCAAATTACTCACAAACTGGGTGGGCACGGCAGGCAGGGAATTTAAATCAAACGTTAAAAAATTCTGCGGTACAATTTCCACAACCCCGGCGGGTAAACTGGTTTTTAAAAAGGCTACCATTTCCGGGTCAATCTCCACTACCGTGAAGGGGGCGCAACCGCGGCGGATAAATGCGTGCGTAAGGGCCCCTTGGCCGGGGCCAATTTCCACCCGGTTTTGGGCTTTTAGCACTTCGGCCGCATCTACAATTTCCGCAATTACACGCGGGGAAATTAAAAAATGCTGCCCATATTTATGGATAGTGCGCCCGGTCATTTGGCCTCCAGCACTTTTAAATTTTTAGTGGCCACTTTATTTTTGGGCTCCAGTTCCAACACGCGTTTATAAAATAAAATGGCTTGTGCATCATCCCCGGCAATAACGGCGGCCGTTCCAAGACCCAGTTGTGCCAAAGGGTCTGAGGGTTGCATTTGCACAGCGCGCTCAAAATCCGCCGTAGCCGCGCCCCCATTACCGCGGGCCAATGCGGCCAAGCCCCTTAATAAACTGCACGTATTATCGGCTGGGCAAGCCGTATATTCGGCCAGATCTTCTTGCGCTTCGTCCACAAACGCAAGCCACGTGCGCCCCGTAACCCAAAGACCCATATCGTTCCCCACAATGCGCGGATCGTACACGGCTTTGGGGGTAGTGGTGCGGTTTTGCGTAAGGGCCGAGGGTGAGTTATAATCCAGCGTACGCCCTTGCATGGAAAGATTCACTTGATACTTTCCCTCTGCCTGGGCAATGGCCGCGCGCAAACCGTCAATCAGTTCATCAATTTGCTGGTGGCGGGTTTCTTCCGGGGCGGCAGGTAAAGCAAACACACGTTGAAACGTTTGGGAATCCGGCACGGTTTGGCTAGAGGACAACGCATCCCCCCGCAAGCGTTCGTAGGCCTGCTCAAAGGTTTGTTTGCGCGTGGATTGCTTAGGTGGCGGGGCAGACGGAATAAATTCCAACGCCACCTCTATGGTTACGGGTTTATTGGCGGATACGCGCTCTAAATTTTCTTTAAATTGGTTGATTTGTTGCTCAAAATCCTGCGCGTTTTTGCCACTGGCACGGTAGACGGCGTTTAAGGCAAGTCCGTCGGCCTTAAAACGGGTGATAGAAAATGCTTGCTCAATGATTTGGCGCGCCTGCAACACTTGCCCTTGTTTCATTAGCAGTAGTCCATAACGCAGGCGGGCTACAAAATCGCCGGGTTTGGTTTTGACGGCACGTTTATAGTATTTGAGAGCCTCTTGCGGGCGGTTTAGTTTTTCATACAAGGCCCCCAAACTAAGCATGGCGTCTTCATAATTGGAAAAATATTTCAGGGCTTTGTGGAATGATTCTTCCGCCAGTATATCGCGCCCGATATCTTCATACAAAGTACCTAATTGGTAGTGATAAAGCGGCTCACGCGGGGCTAAATCTACGGCACGGCGGAAATGTTCCAGGGCCTTATCCCAATTTTGTTGTACGGCGTAAGTAGAGCCCAAATTCATGTGGGTATCAGCCTTGTTCGGGTCCAGATCGTTGGCTTTTAAAAAATAATTCTGCGCTTCTTGCACATTGCCTTTCCAACCGGCGGCAATGCCCAAGAGTTGGTGTGCCATGGCATTGTGCGGGTCTTGGTGCAAAGCCTCTTTATATTCGCTAACAGCATCATCCACTTTGCCTGCCCAATAAAGCGAGGCCCCCAACAAAAGATAAGGCAGTGGGTCTTTGCTGTTTTTGATAACCGCCCGCGCGAAACTGTTGCTGGCAGCCTGATAATTGGCCGCGGCCATTTCCCCCATCCCGCGGCGCATATCGGTAAGAGATTGCTCCTGCATGATGCGGTCCCACACGGTTTGGGAATAGTCCGTCTTGATTTCTGCCTTGCGAAACGAAAACGGAAAAGCGGCATGGGCGGAAGTTATTCCCCCCACCAATATCCACACGATCAAAAACCCGCTCATGCGCCGCATAGGTATATGATAGCAAAAAACACCCCGGTAATTACCGGGGTGTTTTTTAAAGTACTACTTAACAGTTTCCATCCGGGCAGTCTATAATCTTTTGATGGTGTGTCCCGTCAGAATACATTTTAGAACAATCATACTTTTTAGTAGCCTTGGGTTTGATTTGGTCCCCATTGGCACACAAGCGGTTGATATATTCTATTACGGCTTGACGGCCAACTGTTTGGTTGCTGTCATACTGGCACGGTTCACGGCGCAGTAAGTCAGCATACCCGTTTGGCTTTTCACTATGGAAACGTACCCGGTTTTCCCGGTCAGTCAGTTGCATCGCATTGCCATTTTTGGGTAACGGGTTACGCATGAGTTCTTTAAGCGGGAACCCATTCCACACACTGTTATCCATTTGTCTTTCGTAGTTAATGCGTTCCTTACTGTTTACGTATCCGCCCCAGTAATAGTTTGAACGGCACAGGAAACGTTTATCCGTTACGCGGTTGCCATCACAATCATAAGTTTTTTGACTGGGGAACGAAGCCGCATCATAGCCAATAAAAGCCAAGAACGTTCCGAACAAGTTATCAAACGACGGGGCTTGCGGGTCCTTGGCGTTTGCGCCAATGGTTTTACCCAATAAACACACCGTGTTAGCCGGAACCGTCCCGTTATCGGGGTCAATCATAATAGCGTCAATCAGGTTGGCCACGGATAATGAACTTTCGTTATAGTCCAGCGTAATGTGGCGGCTGGCATTGGCTTGGTCAAACTTGGCTTTCGCCCGCGCCACATATTGCTTAGTATCATTATCCAGCGGCAACAAAAGTGCACGGTCTTGTGTGAGTTTGCAACTGTTCCATTGCAAGCACCCTGTTTGGTCATCCACCCGGCGCGCACCGTTGGTGATGTCTGTATTACAAGGCACCTTGGTAATTAGGTCATAGAAGTGCACAACTCCTGCTTTTCCTCCGGTGCCACAGTCTTTATCACCCGGTACATCTTGCCATGCACCCCATGTGCCGTTGTCCGCGCAGACACGTTGCTTTTGGCATTGGCCTTCTACCTTTTGGGCAGGGGATTTTTCAATGTCTCCGGCGGTACACTCGGTGCGCTGAATGTAAGGTGTAATCGGTTCCCCGGTCAAGTTTACCTCACACGTAGTAGAGTTCACTTTCAGTCCACCGCGGTACACATTCCAGACAATGTTGCCCACTAACCCGGCAATACCTTTTTCCTTGTCGCCCAGTATGTCTTTTGCATCACTTGTGCTGGAAACCGTAGTGGTAGAGTAAGCCTTACTAAACGTATATGTTACCGCATGTCCCTGAGCCGTTTTATTCACAATGGTTTGCTCCGGCCCACTGCCACCGGCTAATGGCCTAAACTGGGCTTTTACGGTAATCTCATTGCTAAGTGCCTGGCCATTTTTCCCTGCATTACCCGCTTTATAACTGCGGCCAAAGGTTACAACGGCTTGGTTTTCCCGCGTTCCACAGGCCAGTTTGATGTCATTATTAAAATAACATTTAGCCCCATATACCGTATCTACCCCGTCCGTGCGTTCTTTGCGTTTGGATACTTGTTTGCGCGAACCGTCATGCAAGGTAGAACCGTAACGCGTCAGATATGCCTCGTTAAACTGCCAGTAAGGCATAGGCAACATGGTGGAATCCCCATTATCAAACCGGTGGCCGGATTTGAATAAGGTGGCTTTTCCTAATTTCTTTTTAGAGGCCATAGATTCAATAAACATCAAGTCTAAGTAGTTAAACGCATTTTCAGCCGCGTTAATTACCTTGGCATCCGACCAGTTCTCACTGCCCGTAATACCGGCCACTTGAATATGTTTATTTTTTACGCCATCCACAATTAAGTTGGCTAACAACTCAATCATTTGCGGCTTGAATCCTTTTTCCCAATCCAGCACTTTGCCATGCGCCACATAAATTACACAGGCATCATCCAGAGATTCCGGGTTGTAGGATTCGGACAAGCGCAACTGTTCCCCATTTTCTTTATAAACGGAACCGGCGTGTTCTTCTGCATATTCTTTCATTTCTTTACGGATCTGTTCCGGCGTTTTGTTGCCTTTTTGACCGTCTTGTTCCAACCGTTCAATATAGGCGGAATCTTCCGGGCTTAAGTTATATTTCAACGTTAATCCTGCCGATGAAGAACGGTCCATTTTTAAGTTATTACCATGGACGGAACAGAGTTGCAATGTATATGCCAGCCCTTGCGTATCTGCAATCTTTTCACCTTGCGCTACTTGTTTTACATTAACCGGCACATAATTGCGCGCCACAATGTAGTGATAGACGTTCCACTTACGGGCTTTTCCTTCCGGGTGTACACTGTAATGGTGTTGGTCCAATGTGTCGCACGCATTACCGCTGGCTCCTTCAGATAGGCCAGCCGCCCCGGATGCATAGGCACTTAAATTACATATACCTAAACAGCACAACCGTTGACCAACAAATCCAACATTTGCCCCTCCTCCGGAAGCAGCCTTCCAACCATCGGGACATTTATCTTTGCCTACATACGTCTGATAGTTTTGGCATCCTTCTTTGCCAAACTCCAAACCGACTTGTTGTTTAATTAATGCACCGATTTTAGCTTTTTTCTTACCACAACATGTTGCCTCTACGGTGCTATTTTCGCCAACAGACCCCAAAAAGTGATCCGGATCCCCGTCTGAGTTACCCGTAATCAAACAGTAGGCCAGGCCTTTAATAACAGTACCCATGATGTCTTGGGCCAGTTTATCCCAAAATTTAATCCAGTCCCATTTACGGTTGAATTCGGCTTCCCATTCTTTTTGCATGCGGGTTTTCATCATGTCCCACCACCAGGGTTCTTTACCGGGGGCAATATTAATGTTATGGCCTAATTTACCCGAACCGCCGCCGGGCCCCATGGAAAACATATCTAGTCCGCCTACACGGGTGGGATCTACGGGTTTTACGTTTGCATCCCGCAACGCCATTACCGCATCGGCTTTACCCATGGCATCACGCGATTTGCGCCCTGCCGTACCTGTACCGCCAAAGGCCGCACGGCCCGATTTGGCACGCAACGGCTGGAGGGAAACAGGTTTCGGCCCTTCATTTGGCACACTGGGGCGAACTTTTTGGGCCGCATTTTTTATGCCGCCGCCAAAGTTTTTAACCCCCAGCCCGCTACCGCCCGGGCGGCGCATAGCAGCCGGATTCAACGAGCCGATTTTGGTAGCGGCCCGGCGGAAAGCCGCACGGGTGCCCGCTTTGGCACGTTTTTTATAGATGTTCGTGGTGTTTTCTTCCACATCCATGTCAGAGGATTCCTGATGCGCTTTGGCATAGCGGCCTTCGGCATCATAATCGGTACCGATAGACGAATCAAAATCCATATCATCACGCCCGTAATCTTCATCCGAAGACCCCCAGCCTTTGATTAGGGATAACGAATCACGCCCGGCTAACTGGGCAATTTGCCCGTCCGGGTCCTCAATCATGGCTGTGTCAAACCCGTAGCGTTCCGGGTCAAACATACTGTCTTCACTCACGGGTGTGAATGCAGATTCTTCACTGGGTTGGCCGCTGTATTTGTACAAAAACGGCAACAACAACAACGCAACCAACGCCGCAATGAAGAACGGGGCATCCCGGCGCGTACGCTCAAAAAGCGTCGGCTTGGGTTTGCCGTCTCTTCCAATTTTGGAGGAAGATTTAGCGAACGATTTATTACCAGACATTTTGCTGTTTTTAATCTTATCGCTAAAGGTAAACTTCTCCTTCTTTTCCTCTGGCATATAAGGCCTCCTATCAAACTAAATTTGTACGTCGTTACTACCGGGCATGTACGCCCCCGAAACCAACAATAATTTACGCGTTGTTTGGAACTGGTTCCCCATTCCTTAACAACCAAAATCAACGGCTTCTACTCTTATTATACAACTATTTCTCATTTTTTCAAGCCCCTATTTTGCATTGCCAAAATTGGCACTGTTTTGCCCTAAACCCGCACGCACGGTATTTTCCACATTTTCTGTACCTTCCCACGCGGTTACATTACCTTGTGCATCAACGGTTTGTTCTCGCACCACTTGCGGGAAAAATTTCGTGGCCCCCCCCACATCCTTTAACAAATTTTCCTCTGTATGGATGGCCAGACCGTCTGTTTCATTAAACCACTTATTGTTTTCTTCTTCCCACTCCTTAAATTCATTTTCACAGGCGGTTAGTTCTTCATCTTGTTTTCCGCTACAGTCCGGCTTGTCTTTGTTACAAAACGTTTCCACATCTTGCCATTGTTGCGTAAACTTGGGTTGATACGCGGTACTGCATTGCCCTTTAAAATACTGCATAGCGCAGGAATTTTCTAGTTTAGTGTAGCCTGCATTGGCGTTATCGCAATGCGTTTTAAGTTTATTTAAATTGTTCACAAAATTGTTTCGCTTGGTTTCTGTATTTTCAAGCATTTGTTCACAACTGGTTGGGAAACCAAAATTTTTCTCTGCTGTGCTACCCGTCCATGTAGAAAACAAACTATTAAACCCGTCTATAGCCTCGTTTACGTTTTTACCGCCCCCCTGGGTCATTTCCTGGAGGCAGTTTTCTTCAAATTCTTGGTATTTTTTCCAAGCTTCCTGGTCTTCCGCCAGCGCATCCGAATCAATCCGCACCCCGCCCACTTGCAAGCCGGTAGAGGCCGTGGTGGGGATTTCGGCATCTAAAAAGGCAGAGCCCACCAAGGTTTTTTTAAGCCATATATTAGTAGTATATTTAGACATACGGCTGGTAATCCAGGCGTGGTACAAATCCCGGTGGGATTTGGTTTCCCCTATCTCACTGGGTGGAATTTGCCATGCGGCCGCACCGTATTGCAATTCTTTATTTGCCCCCAATAACCCGCCGCCGGACTGCATCAGTTGCCAGGCCGTGCGTTGCGTCCAGTCAATGGGTTTACCGTCTGTAATATAAGGATTTTTAATTTTGGTAAGCATTTTAGAAGAATCAAACCCGTCCTGAAAATGGCGGTTCACGGCGGAATTATCACTGCCAAAAAACACTTCGCCTTTATCCTGGTTTGCCTCCGTACGGGCCGTTACCTGGTCGTCGCGTAATACGGCGGCCAAGGCCGCATCTTCCCGCCCGGGTTCCGGCAATACCGTGCCGGAAATACCGTCTAAAGCCCGCCCCTGTTTGCGCTGTAAGGTATTTAATGCCTGCATATCAATCAAGCGGGTTTGCCCGCCGGCACGTGCCATTTGGGCATATAAGCCGGAGGCCCCATCAACCCCTTCTCCTTCTGTCTGCCGTTGGAAATTTGTTTGTCCCTGCCCAGCCGTGCTTTGCGGCCACGCCGCCAAATGGCCCTTGAGCCCCAAAGACTGGTCCGTCCACGTCAGTAACGCCCGTAAAAAAGACATCCGTTGCGTGTCCGTTTTGCTAAAGCCCATGGCATAGGCGAGGTTTCGCAGTAAGGGGATGTTTTCAACCGGCACACCCCCCCCCACGGTTATAAAAACGGCAAGCAACAACACCCCCACTATCCATCCCAAGCGGCGACGTTTAGGGTGCAATGGCTGTTGCGCGGGCGGTTGCGGTGTTTGGGGCGGAACCTGGGTAACGGATGAAACGGTGTTTGCGGACGTAGGAGTCTGTTGCGGCAACGGTTTACGCCCCGTTTTCCCTTTCTTTTTGCGGCGGCGCGTCCTACCCAACCGGGTTGTTTTTTCGGCCGGGGACAAAACAGGCAAAGAGGGCAAATCTGGCCGCACGGACGGGGCCGGATTGGTTTGAACTGTGGGGGTTGAATCTACACTTGGCAACGCCTGCGGCAAGGGCTCCGGCCCCGCAACAGTAGGTGCAACTTCTTGCATTGACGGTGCAGGAAGCGGTTGGGGTTGTGCAGAAGGGGCGCGTTCTACCGGCACCTCTTGGTGTTGATGGGCCAATTTTTCCGCTTTTTCAGCCTGGCGGATTTGAACCAAATCCTCTACCACCTCCCGCCGGGTAGAAGGGGCATCCATCCACGCAAACGCATTCTCCGGCAATTGTTCTGGCGGAATTTGCCGGATGCGCCCGTTTTCCGCAATGGCGGGGCTGAAATTCTCGTACTGGCTTAAATCTTCTTCCGGTACGGGGTTTGGGGGACTGGGTTTGCGTATAGGTTCTGTCATAGCATATACCTGCCGGGCAAGATATCACTTGCCCGGCATGCCGTTTATTTAAATAGCCCGGACGTAATGGAATTCGTGGCCATACTAATCGGGTCAAACATTTTTTTAATTTTTTGAGCCAGTTGGGCCTGTATGTTTGCTGATCCTTGCGGGTTAATGGCTGTATATGTCATTCCCGCCACTAAAACCGGCGAAAGAATAATGGCTATTTTGGCCAAAGTAGTACCGCCCATTTTGCCATACATATCTATAAATTCAACGGCTTTTACAAACAATACGGCATTGGCCGCGGCTACAGCTGCCATCATACCACCTGCAATGGCCCACCTAAGAATTTGAGTAGTTTTTAGTTTTGCTTGTATAACTTTTAGTTTTGCCTCAGCTTCTGCCTTGAATTTGGCTAGGTATGGTTTGGAGGAATAAAAGGCTACCAACGCTTGCATCGCAAGTTCCTTGGTTTTCAAAATCTCAATTTGAGTGTCCATATTAAGTAATACTTTGGATCCCAAAATTATCATACCAATGGAACCGATGAGTGTTAAAATGGTTTGCCAGAGTAATGCCTGTTGGGCTTTATTGCGCTCTTCCATTTTATCGCCCGTATCTTTGAGTTTATTGCCAACGGCTTTTAATTTATGGGCAGTAGGGGCCGCCAAATCAGCAGAGGAAGCCCCACTCATATCCGTGCCTCCTTCTACCGTTACACCGCCGGATTGCTGACTGTTAGCCAAGAAAGCCGCCGCCCCTTCGTTAGCACCCGGGGTGTTGCTGGCCGCCGTTTTGGCTGAACGGCGCGTAATATCTTTTAGTTCGTTTTGGCTTTGACCGCTACGCTGGCCGCGGGTTACATATCCGTCCCGTCCGCGGACAAACGAGGCATTGGCTTGTGCATGGTCTAACCCCATACGCGAAACAATATTCGTTCCCCCCGGCATAGCACCCGACATCCGGGGCCGTTCTACACCTGTAACAGGTGCCGCACCGCGGGTTGGACCTGCCACCCCACTGGAAACAAGCCCGGCAGAGGCATTAAACGAACTACCACCTGCACGTGCCATAGAAGCCGCCGCCAAACGGGCGGGACCACCCGCCTGGGGAACAGTTCCCCCGGCAGTGGCTGCGGAATTACCCGCTGCGGCCCCTCCTTGGGCGCGCGCTACGGCCCCAGCCGCAACGCCCCCCACATTGGCAGAACCACCCTGCACATATTGGGTACCTATAAAATCGGCCTCTTTGCCGCTACCGCCCAATCCGTCAGATTCGGAAGACGCTGCCGCGCGGCCTACAAAACTATCCATTTGCCCCAACGCACGTTGGTTGGCGTTATAGCGGTCTAAGGCCGTATTACCGCCCATAGCGGCGCGTTCTTCAGCCGTGGCCAGTTCGTTACGCCCGTCCCGCACGTTAATGGAGGTTAAAAGACCTCCCTGGCGGCGCATCCCTTCCTGCGGGGCCGTTTGGGCAATACTACTTAAACTGCGTATCTGACGCTGCGCCTGTAAATGTTGGTGGGCCGCAAAGTTAGCCGTATAGACAAATGCCACCCCGGCCGCCGCGGAAATCCCCAGCGCGGGCAAGGTTTTAATGGCACCTTTTGTACTTTTTAAGAAATGTAGTAAGTTCATAATTGCCTCCTATTGGCCATATACGGCATTTTGCACGCGCGACGCATTACCGCGTTCTTGCAATTCATACTGATAGGCCGCGTTACGGCGCATGCGCCGTTCTTCTTGCTCGGCACGGGCCTGGTTGCGTTCCACTTTGGCACGGCTTAGGGCCACTTGTCTGTGTAAATAAACTCCTAAACTAATCCACCCGCCAATGATGATAAGCAGTGCCAAACGAATTAACCAAATAGTCCGCCTGGAAAGTACCACCGGACGAACGGCAGACGCTTGAGAATTCTTCATTTTTCTTCCTCCCCGTCCACATCATCGCCAACTCCGCTATCATCACCCGAGGCCAAATCGGCAATACCAAAACCTACCCCGCCAAAGCCCAATACGGGCATAAGAATCGCGGTAAGCCCTTTGGCTTCGCCCACAACCTTGGGACCAAATATCCAGGCAAGAGGAATACAAGCAGTCAATATGCCGGCCAATCCCCAGCCAAACGCAGTCCATCCGTCTGAACCACAGGCACCGTTATACGCAGAAATTTTAGCAATGGTACCCCACCAAATAAATACAGCCAATGCCGCCGCCAATACCGCCGCAAGGGCCAGCAACACGGGAGCCCAAGGCCCTTTGGCCGCTTTTACCAAAACGGCTATCCCTACTAATCCGCCCAAAGCGGTTGTGAATTCAGTTAAGAGCCAGTTTTTTAATTCATCACGCACTAATTGTTGCTTATCTAAATCGTCCCCAACGCCTTTCAGTCCGGCCTTAATGCCTCTGATTTGCTGATCGGCCCGGTTCAAATCGCCAGAGGAAGCATCCTGGCCAATGGTAATATTATCGCCAGACACCGTCAACCCGCCCGAAATACGTGCACTGGCCAAGAACGGGGCGGCCCCTTCGTTGGCGGATTTGGTTTTGCTTTTGGCAATATCTGCCGACTGTTTACGCAAGGTTTTCAGTTCGTTGCCCATTTGTTGCATCCGGCGCGAACGGCCCGGACCCGTTTCCCGGTTATTACCTAAATTGCCGTCAAATTTACCAAAGTTAGCACGGCTTTGCATACGGGTTCCTTCCTGCATGCTTTTCATAGCGGCTTGGGCTTGGGCAATGGCATCCCCTACTTCAACCGAAGGAGCAGCCGCCGCACTACCGCGCGCGTTTTTGCCACTGTTTTGAATGACAAAGGCATTGGAACCACCGCTACTACCGCCACTGGCACCAGTGGCACCTTTACTCCAATCGCGCGGCGCACTGGCCAATGCGGCAGGTTTACCCGCCGGTGCGGCAGTACCGGGGGCAGAGGCTCCGGGTACATTTGTACCTGCGGCAACAGAAGCCCCGCCTACTTGGGCGTTTACCATATCGTTAATTCCCTTTAATTGGTTTTGGGCCGAGGTTAAAGCCGCAAACGTTCCGGTAACATCTTTGTTTCCACCAAGGCCCAAGTTAAAATCAGCACCGCCCAAATTAGCGGCTTTGGGCATAACCAGTTCCGTACTGTCCGCCTCCGGGGCACCATACGCCGGTTGTGCGGAGGCAGAGGCCTCCTCCAATGCTTGGGCCTGTTCGGCACGGACAGCCTGGCGGTTTGCTAACTGAATAGCGCGCGACGGAGCCGCCTTAAAGGCAGAACCTATCTCCCCGTTGGATTCATATCCGCCGCCTCCGGCATTTTGGGAAACAAACACCACTTCCCCCCCTTGGGTGGGTGGCATAAAAGTAGTACCATTATCTACCGGTGCGTTTAAATAAGACATAGCCGCAAAACCGGCCGCCCCCACCACAGCGGTAAGGCCCGCCGCTTGGGCTACGGTAACAGGCAGTTTGCCTGCTTTATCCTTGAGCCATTGAAAGATGTTCATATACGGTCCTCCTAAAAAAGAAAATTTTTTCTACTCACATACATACTGGCCATCACCCTTGGGAACAAATCTTTTATTTCCACAAGGGTTAGTAATACTTCCCTCATTATTTTCTGTCTTCTGAATATATTTGGTAGAATCTGTCTTCCCGGCAGACTGCCCCATTACAATGGATTTCTCTTGTCCGCCGCGGGCCCAGGCAAGATCTGAACCAGACAAACTCTTGCGTTTTTGCTTATCACTAAACCCCTTAACTTGTTTGCCGTTGCTGTCTGTATAACCTTTCCCTTCCCACATGGCTTGTCCGTTTCCATTATATTTCTTATTTAAATAGGCTTGATCTGCTTCCGTCAATTCCCCCCAACTTTTGCTTGCTTGTTCGGCACCATATTGTTTTCTGGCCGCACGGGAAGCACTGTTGCCGTTAATAGTGCCTTTAATACTATCTCCCACGCTATCCATAACTGACCCAACCAACGCACTGGCCGCCTGTTTGACTAAATCTTGTAACATCTGTTCCCACCAGGAAAGTTCATCCTTTGCTTTTTGTTCCTGTTTCTTTTCGGCATCTTTGGCGGCCTCTTGTACCTGTTTGTCTAAATTGCTTAAATCAGACGTAGTAGGCGGGGCATCTGTATCTAACCCCAGTCCGCCCAACTTTTCCACGTCTATACCTTCTTTGGTAAACGCATTAGAACCCTGGAAACTGGCCCCCTGCGCCGCCCGGCGGGCGTTTACCATTTTGTTATCTTTCAAACGGTTGGCCGCATAAGAACCGGAACGGAACTGCCCCAGCGCATTGCGGGCGTTATCTGTTTTTAACTGGGCCGGGGCTACGTAGCCTTCTTTTTTACCAAATTGGCGGAAATCACCACTAGGCCCGTACGTAGAATTAACGCCGGAACCGCTGGCCGAACCCATACTAGCCGTGCCTAAGGTGCCGATTTCCGTGCGGGTGCGGCCGCCACGTCCCCCACCGTAACCACCGTATCCGCGCGAGCCACTGCCCGCCGCGCCGGACCCACCCTCTGCAGAAAATCCGTCATAATTGTTCGCCTCGTCTTCTTGCGCTTGGGCGGAGGCTTCTTCGTCAGCCTCTTGGCGGGCTTCTTTTTCTTCAGCAGAATATAATAAGGTGGAGGCATTTTCACGCATATCCGGGTATTTGGCGGCCAAGAGATATTTTTCAGCCTCGTCATTTACAAAGGGCATCTGGGCCAAATCATACCCGCGGGCTTGCATGCCTTCAAAGGAGTCATCTTCCCCCCCCATGGCGGAAACCAACATAAGCAGGGCCACCACCGCCACCACCACAATAGCCCCAATGGTGTAGGCCTGTTTGCGGTCCATTTTATTGAGTTTTTCAAATACCTTCTTCGGTTTAGAAAAATTAAATTTTAACATACGCTTATCCCTTTGACACAATTTTACATACAATAAAAACTACCCTTGTTGACCCGTACCCCGCAAGATACGCTCAAACACAGAGTGATACACCTTACTTGTAGTATAAGACTAAAAAGCCGCCTTGTCAAGACCTGTTTGCGGCCTATTTTTTTGTGGCCCCGGTGATATTACGTTTTACGCACAAAATTTAAAAACACTAATTTTTAAATTTTGTTGCTCTCTAGCGATACAATTTTCCACATTTGGGCACCTTTGCACCGACTTGCCACCTCGCAGTACCAAAGGTTTGACAACAAGCCATCATTGCTCTTTGCGTTTAGCCATTTTTGTACAGTGAGGCGCGACAAAAAAGTGCAGACAATGGTGTCATTGGCAAACTTTTTTAACAAAGCCGAACTCAAAAATGGCTAAACCCTCCGGGCCGCGCTGCTTTTTGGCTATTACTTTCTTTTTTTGTTTGGCATAGTAACTATGCCTGCACAAAATAAAGGGCGTACTCGCACAAAAATCTTAGCGGCGCAAAGGCAAGAAGGGCTTGTTGTTAAACCTATGCCTTCGGGCAACTTACGGAGCAAATCTGCCTCAAATCTGAAAAATCATCTTATCCTCTATATGACCCGGTGATATTTCCCGCGCTTTCGCCTATTCTGCCACTCAAAGAGTTTGAAAACCCCACAGGGGCCCCCCGCCGGAAGTGTTCTGCCTATTTTTTTGCGGCCCCGGTGATATACACCACCTTAACGGCTTTCGGGGCGGACGTACGGCAAGGGGCGTTCGTTCGGGCCGGCATACTTAATGACCTTAATCTGCATGCCATTCTCACATAAAAAACTGTACCCGCGCAGGCAATGCCGGTCCCGTTCGCACACGCGGTCTTTGTCATAGTTACACAAAAATTTAATACGCGGCGGTTTGGTTTGGGCCAGCAGGGTTATTTTTACCCAATCACCTTTGGTATCTATATCTAACTTAAAATTATTCAAACTTAAAAATTGGCGCATCCCCGGGTTGTTAAATCCTACAAATTCCTCTACTTTGCGGGTAATGTCTTTTTTTAAGAAACGTTTATCCCACCCTTCGGCGTAATATTCCGTAACGTGCGATTGCAACTGGTAACGCCGCGCCGCATACGTGCCGGCAATCTGCATTTTTTGGTTCAGCACCAACAGACCAAAAATTTTGATGATAAATACCACAAAAATAACCAGTACCGGAAATAGCAGTACCATTTCCGTAGTGGCTTGCCCGCGGCGGGAAGAAAAAAAGCAGATATGTTTCATTAGGGCCTCAGCACCACACTGTATTTAGGAAGCGGATTAGGCCATACGCAGTTATTATTATTGCGCGGACAACTCATGATCACGCGGTTACGTACATAGGGCTTGTATTTTTCCTGTAAATTGACCGATTTATCAAACCAGGTTTTAGGTAACTGGTAATTTTGTTTGAGAGATACCCCGCGTTTTAACGTGCGTAGTTTACTGCGCCCGGCCGGGGCCACAGAGGCAAATAAAAATAACGGTGAACCCGCCCACTCCTTGACAGGCACATCTACCTTCACAGCCCCCCCATGTGCCCCTGCCATGCGGGAGGAAGATACATACATCACCACATCACTGGCTTCCTGGCGTTTGGTAGGGATGGTTAAATATTTCATAATTTGTGAGGCACTCTGCCGCGCGCAAGAGGACAATTTACAATCATCCACATTCAAAAAATATCCCTGGCGGAATGTTACCGCGTTTTTGATGAGTTTCTTGTAAATATCTTCCTGCAAATTGTAAATATCCCCCAGTTGTACGTACGTATTTAAATAAGCCTTAATAGAACTTAACCCAATACCGCCACTGGCACTGCCGTCAGCAGGTACATAGTGGGTTTCCACAATTTCTTTGTTCATTAAATAAACCGGACCGGAAATTTCGTCCGGGTTTTCTTTTTCCCACCCGCTGCGGTCGTACATGGGGTTGCCGTTATCATCTGTAATGCTTTCAATGCCCGGATACTTGGCAAAGTGCACGCCCCAATCAGTTGATTCTGCCCGGGGTGCATTGTTTTTCCCCCATACATAATCGGAAGCAAGGGTAGGCACCGCCCCGGCACGGAAGAACAGGTCAAACACGGTAATGGGTTGGTTTTGGTAAGGACGTTGGGCTTCCGTTAAATCCCCATCCTTGGTTTTTTGCGTTTTGCCTAGAGGCTGGTCCCGGTATGTATCTAATACGCGGTAAGGCAGAGGCCCACTGACATACGCCGCCGCATTAAGCCACGCACTGACAGATGTCATCTGTGCATAGGCGGCATTGTCCAGCGCAAACTGGTGCCCTACTTTGGAAATGGAAAGTTTCGTGGTTTCTACCAGTAAGTAAATGACTAGCACAAACAGTGGTAACAACAAAACTGCCGGCAATAATAACTGGGCCCGCCGGTTGGACAACGTCTGCCCTGCCCAACGAAACACAGGGAACATGCTAATTCTCCCCGGGCAATAATTGCCCGATAAACGAGAATAAATAGTGTGCCATATCGGTATGAAAAGCCGTCAGAAAAGCCGAAAAGATAACCACCACGCTGGCTAACATCAGTACATATTCAATGGTAGCCTGCCCACGGGGTGTTACCAGGCAGTGAGGAAAGTTCCAAACGGTTTTCATAACAACTGACTATTCTTCTTCTGTAATAATGTTCCCTTCCGAGGAAATCAGCCCTTTCTCTATCGCCTTTACAACGGCTTCTGTACGGGAACTGACCCCCAATTTGTGGAACGCACTGTTTAGGTGGTTTTTAATGGTTTTTACACTACAGCCCAATTCCTTAGCCAATTCTTTGTTGCTCATCCCTTTGCCTAATAAGTCCATAATTTTAATTTCTGTTTTAGTAAGGGTGGCCTGGCTGGGCATAGAGCCGTCCCCCATTTTGCGCAACCCATGCAGTAATTTACCCATGAGTTGTTGGGGAATCATCAGCCCTTCGCTGGTGAATGTTTTAATGGAATTGACCAATTCAGCCGCCGGTAACATTTTAGACAAATACCCATTGGCCCCTGCTTGGATAGCATCTAACACATGGGCTTCATCCTCAAAACTAGATAGCATGAGTACATTGACCTGCGGGCATGCCTCGCGGATTTTACGCGTAGCACTAATACCGTCCATTTTGGGCAGTTTAATATCCATTAGCACTACATCCGGTTTTAATTTTTTAGCCAAGGACACGGCTTCCAACCCGTCGGCTGCTTCGCCCACTACTTCCATCCATTTTTCGGAACTGAGCACATCTTTAATGCCTTCGCGAAATAAGGTTTGGTCATCCGCAATCAGTACAGTAATTTTTTTCTTTTTAGTTGTTGGCATACATTTCCTCACTTACATAAAACGGTTATTTAGCAATGGGCAACGTAAAGTTAAACGAGGCCCCTTTGCCCAACCCCTCACTGTGTGCCCAAATGCGGCCTTCGTGGTTTAGAATAATATCTTTGGCAATGGATAACCCTAACCCCAAACGCCCCACACGGGCTTTATCCCCAATCTGCGTAAAACTGGTAAACAGGTTGGGTGCCTGGTCCGGTTCAATGCCGTCCCCAGAGTCCGTTACCGATACTTTAGCATTTTTTTCGTCAATTTTACTAATAATAATGCCGATTTGGCCGTTATCGGGGGTGTGGCGCACGGCATTTTCTAAAATGTTAGAAATTACCTGGCGGATGCGTTTTTCGTCGGCAAATACCGGGATTTCCCCCACACTTTCAAACGTAACACGGATGTTACGCTTTTGGGCTTTGGCCTCAAAAATGGCCGCTGTCTTCTGCAGGCTGGCAGTCAGTTCAAAACGTGTTTTTTCAATACGCAGTTTGCCCTTTTCAATGGCGGCCCAGTCCACCAAGTCTTTAATCAGATGCTCAATTTGGCTAATGGATTCATCCATAAACATCATTTTTTTCTGTTGGTCTTCATCCGGCGTAAGTTTTTTCTTGAGCATGTCAAAACTCATTTTAAGTGTCATCAGTGAGTTAGACAAATCATGCGACACAATGGAAAAAAACTTGGATTTCATATTATTGAGTCTATCCAAATCCACATTGCGTTTTTTCAGTTGGGCCAAAAGTTCTTTGTTGCTTTGCTCCAAGAAATACTTATCTAACGCACGGTTAATGGTGCGTTTTAAATAATCAAAATCTACGGGTTTAATCAAAAAATCATACACAGATTCCTGCATAGCCTCCATAATGGCATTTAAAGAGGCATAGGCCGTAATCATAATAATTTGGGTATCCTGGTTGAATGAACGGATTTTGCGGATTAGATCCAACCCTTTTTCATCCGGTAAATTGTAATCCATTAAAATGATATTAAAAAACTCACTGGAACAAATATCCAAACATTCCGCGGCTGTACCGGCCTGATAGACACGGTATCCCTCAATTTCCAATAAGTCCACCAGGGTTTCCCGCAGGTTGTTGTCATCATCCACTACCAGAATTTTAACTTGCTTTTCCATAATTGGTATCTCCCGTTTTGCGGTAAATTTTCAGATAAATTTGAAAGGTAGTTCCTTTCCCTAACGCACTCTTAATAAATAACTTGCCTTTATGGCGTGTAATGGCCTTGCGTACCACCGCCAAACCTAGCCCCGTACCGCGGGCCTTAGTCGTAAAAAATGGGGAAAACATTTCACGGCGTACGTCTTCGCTTAACCCGGGGCCCGTATCGGATACATAAATACACACCAAGCGTTTGCCAATTTTGGCACCTACAGTTACAGTTCCTCCCGTCGGCATAGCCTCTATGGCGTTGGAAATGATATTACGTAAGGCTTGTTTGATTTCTTCCGCATCTACTTTGATACGTACCTCTTGCGGGGCTAACTCTTCACGCAAGGTAACAGCCGCAGGCAACGGGTTGGAAAGAATGAGTTCCCGCAAAAAACTATTCACTTCCACGGTACTTAATATCAATTCCCGCGTGCGGGCATACCCCAATACTTCGCTGATAATACTGTTTGCCTGGCGGATTTCCGATTCAATAATGTGAAACTGTTTTAAGAGTTTTTGGTCCGTTGTATGTAGGAGCGTTTTAATAAGCCGGGTTGCATTGCTAATAACAGCCAGCGGGTTGCGGATCTCGTGGCTAATAATAGAAGCCATCTGCCCGATAGCGGCCAGCCGTTCCGACTTAACCAATTCCTCTGTTGCGGCTTGCAGTTCGCGGGTACGATCCGCCACGCGTTGTTCCAAAATTTGGTTCATCTGCGACAACTGCTGTTGCGTGTGGATGAGTTCCTGGCGGCGTTGGTGCAATGCTTGCGACATTCCCACAAACACTTCGGCCAGTTCCCCAATTTCATTATGCGGGATTTCAACATCCGCCCGGCTTACGGCAAAATCTTCCTGTTCACGCAATTTTACGGCCGCCGCACGTAACCGTTCCACCGGACGGGTAATAGGAATAATAACCACATAACTCACTACCCCCACAAATAACAACATGGCTAGGGAAATAACGGCAATATCCCATAAAGAAGCATGCAATAAATCATGCAGTAACAAATTTGAGGCCACACTAGCCGGCTGAAATACATAAACATTCCAATTTACGCCACGTACCAAGGCCGAACAAGCCAACAATTTAGGCCCTTGCGTGAGTGCAATTTCCCCACAGGTTGTTTCCCCTAACTGTTCACGGATTTGACGCAATTTTTCATGTAAGGCCTGCGCCTGGGTACTATCCACCCCTTCAGGGGCTGCATTATACGATAAAATATCTCCCTGCGGCGTAACCAATAGCGCATCCATATCTAGCGGATAAGTTTGGTCCAGGTTTTTATTGACCTGTTCTAAATCCATTGCAGCCGCTAAGACACTTGTTACCGTATTATCCCCGGCTTTGCGGTGTAGCGGTTCTGCCAGCCAAACAAACGGCTTGCCTTGGGTATAATACACCGGGCTAATGTAACTGAGGTTTTGGTTTACCTGGGCTAACATTTCGGATTTAAGCAGGTCCAAACTGCCTGGGGGATAGGTACCGGCATCAAAAATTTGCTTGCCTTTAGGAGAAAAAATTACCAGATAAAATAACGACTGGCTACGGGCCGTTAAAGAAGATAAATCGGCTTGTGTAATTAAATCGTGGCTGGCAAAATCGGTGTGCAAATCCGCAAATTGTGCCAACAGTTGCTCCTGTGAAAAAATGGCATGATACACCCCCGAGGCCAAACGGCGCGAAATTAACTGTTGCTTTTGCAGAAATTCGTTGGTCAGCAAGCGGCTGTTAATTTTCAGCACCCGGTACCCGATAATCAACACCGGCACCATGGAGATAACCAACAATACCACCACGGCCTTAATGAATAATCCCTGAAACCGTTTCATGCGCTCACGTGTTCCTTTCTCATATCCTCTTGGATGACAAGAAGGGGCCGGGTCTTCCCGGCCCCGTATATCTTCAATCTGTTTATTAGCAACTGCCGGCCGGGGCCGCGGCTTGCCCGCTAACCCGGTTAGGACTTAAAAAGGAAAATCCTTCAACATTGGCAACAGTACCAAAATCCAACACTACTTTTCCCTCCCACAAGAAGGTAGGGGAAGCATTGATGTTGTACTCTTGCCCATAGCGGGCTTCCTCTTTTAGCAGTTCCAGCCCTTCCGTATCAAACTTCTTCATAATTTTATTCGGGTTGATACCGGCTTCTTTCATGGCTTTGTCCCACCGGCTGGAACGGTAATCTTTATTGCGAATGGCTAAATATTGCCAATACTTAGATGGATAATACTTGGCAATAAGTAACTGGCGCACGTCTTCTTCCCACTCGCCCGAACCGTGCAAACTGGAAAAGCCTGAGGCGGGGTTATAATTTACAATATAGCGGACTCTAACGGTTTTATCTTTCGGAAACGTACCGTTCTTTTTAGCCTCAATGATGGCATTTTCCGCCATGACCCCGTACGGACATTGGGACATGACAAAAATTTCCATTACATTGGGAACTGCTTCTTTGGTAGTGTATACCCCGGTACGGGTCTGGTGCGGCAACACAATATAATCAGCCGTTTCCTGGGCAATACCGCGTTTAAGCAGTTCTTCCATTTTGGTGCGGATTTTATCTGTCTTTTTAATCAGATAAAGCGGTAAGAAATTATAATCCAGATTGGCCAAGGTGGCATCTTGTTGGGCCTGCAGTTGGGTCATTTTCGTAACAACAGGTTCCATATCCAAATATTGGGCAATCCCGGCTGTTAAGCGCGGGTCTTCCTGTCCGCTTGCATATTCGCCGGATTCCACAATTATAAACTGGGCTTGGGCTTTTTTGGTTGTTTTTTTGGTTGCCGTTTTGGCCTGAGCCCCCCAAGCGGACATACTTAGCCCGGCCATCAATATAGCAATTATCAGTTTTTTCATGTTCATCCTCTTATTTATCTTCCAAATCAACACGCACGCCACGGATTCCCAGGGCACACAAGAAATTGTACACCCATAGCCCAATTACCGTTGAGACCAAAAACAGGATCGTGCCTTCAATCGCAAACATAATTAACCCCATCACATAAGATGCAGTTAACGAAGCCCCGGGTTTAAACACTTCCAACACGGCTGTTACAAGCATAACAATAAACACAGCCAACGGGAAACCCGAAAACAACACATCTTTTACCGATACTTTTTTGATTTCTACTTTCATATCTGTTCTCCTAACCAAATTATTTTTTAGGTTCCAACACCACTACAATTCTGTTTTTACCGGCATCATCCGGTAATTGCACTGCTTTAACCAGACACTTTATTTTATCACTCATCACGGTCCCGCGCAATACTTTAGACGGGTTTTCCAGGGCTTCCCCTATTACCCGAATAATTTCTTGTTGACGGCCGTCAAAAATATCCAGTAAATGAATTTTTCTGTTTTCAGAAGATTTAAGTGCAAAATTAGTATATAATACGTTATTATTTTCATCCACCACTAATGCACGCGTTCCCGTAGGAACGGCCACGGCAAAAATAGCCTTCCACCAGGTTTTTTCTTTCTCTAAAGACATAATTTCCGTATTTTCTAAACTTTGAATATCTTGCGTGATTTTACCCAAAAGCCCCTGCACAGATGCGGCCACGTCCCCGATTTCATCTTGTCGCTTGTCGTATGCCAACTCTAAATGATTCAAAGAAACGGCTTCTATAGCATCTTTGAGCGCATTAAGTGGCCGGATAATTTTTAAGAGCAAAAATAAGTACAATACCCCGCCTATCAGGGCAATCATTAAGAATGCCCCTACCGCATATTTCACCATAGAAGTGCGGATAAGTTCACGGGCCTGTGTACGGGAAACGGTCAAATTCAAAATTCCGGCCACAGTATCCCCTTTAGCCAGTAGTGGGATGGCCATATCGTATGAATCCCCCTCCGCCGTCAAAATAGCCCGGGGGGCCGCCGTACGAATAGCCTGTACTACCGCATTACTGTCAAAGCCGACCGAATTGTTATAGTCCTGATAGGACATTTTCAAAAATTTAGTATTTTCATGCCAACGAATAGACCCGTCATAATTTAAATAAATGATATTTTTTACACGGGCATCATTTTGCATGATTTCTTTAATTTGCAACACCTCATTAAACGAAGCCTCCCCCTTCGGGCGGGCGGCTAAGCCTTGCACCAATTGGGGGGCACGGTAACGTGCCATTTCCACCATTTCATTTTGCAACTTGGTGTCAAATACAAATTTAAATAAGTTATAGTAAAAAAGCCCCCCTATGACCGCGGCATAAACGGCCACTAAAATAAACCATAAAAGCCATTTAGATGTCAGTTTCATATGAACACTCCTATTTAATCATCATGAGTTCTTCTACTTTACGTAACCCCAATTCCGCATCAGTATTGCCGGGGTCTAATTGCTTGGCTACAATCCAAGCCTGGCGGGCCCGTTCAAAGTCGTCCTGGTTAAAGGCATCTAAACCCTCAATATATTTGGCGCGGGAGGCGGCACTGGCCTCGGCCGATACCCGGCTCATACCACCTACAGGGGTTAAGCCCGGCAAGGGTTGTTCGGTTCCCGGCACCGTACCGGTTCCTACCGTACTGCCTGCAACCGTAGTAGAGGTGCTTGTCCCACCCGGGATTACCGTCGTACTTCCCGGTACTAAATTATCTACAACCAGGGTTTCTAATACATCCTGTTCTTCGGCTTGTTTGGCGGCCTGCTCGGCTTTCTCTTGGGCCTGCTTAGCAGCTGTTTGGGCGGCCAACTGGGCTTGCTGCGCCTGTTCTTGGGCTTGTTTGGCACGTAATTCTTGGTTACGTATATACCGTTCTTTGGCATTACGGGCCTGTTTAATCATATTATCCATTGCCGCACTGTCGGCCCCCCATTTTTTGGCATTATTCCAATACGCAACAGCCTGGTCAAACCGATAGGCTTTATAAGCCTGGCACCCGGCTGAATAATACCCGCCCGCAATTTCATTTTTTAGTTGCGACATATACTTTTGCACACGGGCATCCCCCGGTTGAATTTTCCGGATACGTTCAAATACGCTGTAGGCTTCTAAATAATGGCCCTGGTTATACAGTTCCAATGCCTGCTTCATATTTTCTTGTAGTTGTTGGTGACGTAATTTTGTTTCCACATCCGCAATTTTGGCCACCAAAGCCGGGTCATTTTTACGCATGATGAGGGAGTTATACCACGCATCCACCGCCGCTTGGTAATTGCCGTTCTTTTCAGCCACATCCCCCCGGCGGGCATATTCTTTGGCAATCTCACTGTCAATTTGTTGTTTCCAGGATAAGGCGCGTGCATTTCCCGGCCGGATAGTCAAAATTTCATTGAGTTTATCGTTTGCTTCCACCAAGCGGCCGCTGTCATACAATGCCAACGCCTCTTTGAATTTAGAGTCCAATACTTCCGACTCAGAAACCGTTCCGTATGTACCCATGTGGTTAGCCTGTTTGGCCAACGTTTGGGCTTGTTTAAAGTTGGGGTCAATACTCAAAATAGTTTGGGCCATTTCCTGGGCACGTTGATAATCGCCTTGTTTATACAACTGGTAGGCATTTTCATACACCATACGCAACGTATAATTTTGAATGCGTTGTTTTTCTAACTGGACCGTAGAAAGATATTGCTTTTTCTCCTCCACATCATTGAGGGTTCCCAAAGAAATTTTCCCTAAATCCAACAACATACCGGCCTCTTTACCATGTTGCCGGGGGGTAACCTCGCGGTTAAACGTAGAGGCCTGCACGGCCAGTGTTATGCTTATTAAAACGGTTACGGTTAGGTACTTTTTCATAACGTTCCTCAAAACCCCAGTCCGCCGGAAAGTAATCCGCCTAACATAGGGGATAAGATTAAAATAAAAATCGTCGGGAAGATAAACATAAACAGCGGAAATAGCATTTTAGTAGAGGCTTGTGCAGCCAATTTTTCCGCTTTGTTCAGACGGCGCGAACGTAAATCGGCCGAGAAATTGCGCAATAAATCCACCAAACTGGTACCCAATTCGTCCGATTGGATAATCAAGCCCACCAAAGAACGTACTTCCTGCACACCCGTGCGGGCGGCAAAGCGTTCCAATGCTTCGCGCCGGGAATACCCCAGTTTAATTTCACCAATTGTTTTGTCTAATTCTTCTTCTAAAATTGTTTTTTCACGTGCCACTTTAATAATACGTTCAAAAGCGGTCAGATAATCCAACCCGGATTCAATAATCAAGGCCGCTAAATCAACCGTCGTGGAAAAGTTCCCCAAAATAGCCGCTTGACGCTTTTGGATTTTACTACGGATAAGTACATCCGGCACTACAAAACAAAGCGGCACAAACAAAATAGGCCAAAATGACTTAAAAAGCAACATCATGGCCGCCGGGATGGCAACAGCCGCTATTATCTTGGTGTATAAGATATCTACCGGTTGGGGTTTTTCGGGGCTACCCAGTTGCAAATACATTTCTTCCAAATTATCTTCCAAATGAAATGTATGCAAACAAAATACGGCCACCCGGTCCACCAGTTTATTTTCCGGGTCCAACCGGGCAAAACTGGAGGTAGATTTATAACGCCGCACGGCAATATCCACAATGTCCGTCCGTTCCGTAGCCGGCGCAAACAACCGGAAGATACCCACGAAAACGGCCCCGGCCCCTATCATAACCAACAATTTTAAACTCAAAATCATCAGTGTACTCATGGTTATACCTTAATATCCCCCAGTTTTTTAAGCACTTGCATCCCAATAAAAATCCACACCACACAAAACAGGAAAATAATCATGCCTATTGGGCTTGTATAGAATGAAATCATTTGGGTAGGGTTAAACACAAACATAACCATCATCATCACAAACGGCATAATACTTACGACGATTGATTGGATACGTTGCTGGGCCGTCATAGCCTGTAATTTTTCTTCCAGTTTGCTCTCTTCGCGGATGTTCTCCACTAAGCGGGCGAAAATAACCGGCAAGTTTCCCCCCACTTGCCGCTGAATGATAATGGCTTTTACAATATAGGCCAGCATGCGGCTATCTACACGGTTTACCATACCGTCTAACGCGGCTTCAAACGGGGTACCTAACTGGTAATTTTTAACCACCAAGCCAAATTCATCGGAAATGGGCGGTAACAAATCCTTGGATACCATTTCAAATCCTTGTACAATATCCATCCCGGAACGCAACGAGTTGGAAAGTAAAATCAGCGCATCCATGAGTTGTTTGTTTACTTTTACCCCGCGGCTACGTTTTAACGTTTCTAAAATAGAAGACGGCACCCGCACACTAAACGCTGCCCCGGCCGCCAAAATGCCTAAAAATACAAACACGCCCAAAAATCCGCCAATCATATAGCCAAAAAAGAAACCAATTACCATGAATACAGCAATGGTACCAAATACAATATACTTGATATCAATGGTTACAAACTGACGGTTAAAATCTTCGGCCCAGGCAATGCTTTTTACCCGGTAATCCTCCACCATGCGCTCAATGCCTTCCCGTTTATTATGGATTAAAAAGTACACAAACATGCCCGCAAACAAGGAACCTACCAGAATGAGGGTAAGCGTATATAAACGGTCCGCCCGGGTGGTTTGATATGTTTTGGGATTAGGCGGTGTAGCCGGGATAGCAGAACCCATAAACTGGGCATACAAATGGTTAGCCAGTACGACTACTGCCATGACAGATTGGCGGTATTTATCATCACGCTGGGAAACAGGGCTGGAAAACGATTCTATGGTGCTAAAAATTTCGTTGTTAATCAGTTCTAATGTAGACAACATAGAACGGGCCCGTCCTTCCATGCTGTCCTTCATCACAAATAATTGGTTTCCGCGTAATAAATCTTTATTGAGACGGTCCAACGTGGCCATTAAATTTAAACGGTTACCCACATACCCGCGGGACAGTTGTTCCAGTACAATGGGGCGGTTAGGGTCTAACGACTGTGCGGCCCGGTCTAAATACAAATACACATTAGAAAATGCCTGCCGCCACAGATCTACTTCACTATAAGTTTGGTTATCTGTTTTAACAAACACTACTTTATTTTTATCCATACGGGCCAGTTCGTCAGCAAACCACGCAGGTTGTGTAACAGGCTTATTGGCCATGGAACCGCATAAATCGGTTAAAGTATAGGTTTTATCGGCCTCTTTTACATCAGTATTGAAAAAACCGGCTAAAATACGCATTTTATCTTGGGCACACTGGATTTTTTTCAAATCCTCCGTTCCCAAAGAACGTGCCTGTGCCCAGACCGGAACTAGTCCGACTAGCACACACACCATACCCAACACGCAACTCAAACGGTTTTTCGTCATGTTTTTACACCTTGGGCGGAGCAGGCGGCACAGGGGGCAACGGTGCTCCGACCGGTTCATCCCCTTGTTGGAGTGCACGCACAGCACGTAAATCCGGCTCTCCGTCTTCACCCAGCGGCACAGCCCCTTTCGTAAATACATCTCGGCTGACATCGTGCCCTTTGGCGGCAAATTCGTCAAAAAACGTAGGCAAATGGCCCGTGGGTGCAAATATTCCCTGCACTTTTCCATTCTCGTCTACCCCCGTTTGTACATAACGGAATAAATCGGTAGATTGAATTTCATGATCCTTTAAACCGTGCATTTCGGTAATGTAGGTTACTTTACGCGAACCGTCAGAAAAACGGGATAACTGCACAATCATGTTAACGGCCGAAGAAATCATCTCGCGGATGACGTGCACCGGCAAATCTACCCCGGTTTGTAGGCACATGGCTTCCAAACGGGATAATCCGTCACGCGGGGTATTGGCGTGAATGGTGGTCAAAGACCCTTCGTGCCCGGTGTTCATGGCTTGCAACATGTCCAATGCTTCACCGCCGCGGCACTCCCCTACTACAATGCGGTCCGGACGCATACGCAAACAGTTTTTTACTAAATCCTGAATGGTAACGGCCCCTTTGCCCTCCACGTTTGGCGGACGGCTTTCTAGCGACACCCAGTGCGGTTGCTGCAACCGCAGTTCGGCTGTATCTTCCACTGTAATGATACGTTCATCATCTGCGATATAACCGGAAATGGCATTTAAGAAAGTGGTTTTCCCCGTACCGGTACCGCCGCAAACAATGATATTTTTGCGGATTTTGACACACTGCTTAATAAATTCCATACACTCCGGGCTAATGGTACCAAAGCGATAGTAATCTTCCGGCCCGAAGGGTTTTTGTGAGAAACGGCGGATGGTCAGCGTGGGCCCAGACACAGCCAACGGGGAAATAATCGCGTTAACACGGGACCCGTCTTTTAAGCGTGCGTCCACCAGCGGGACCGATTCATCAATACGTCTGCCTAGCGGGGCAACAATACGCTTAATTACCTGCACTACCTGGTCATTATTTCTAAATTTGTATTTCGTAAGGGTCAGTTTCCCTTTTTGTTCAATAAAAATTTTATCAAACGCATTGACCATAATTTCGGTTACGGCCGGGTCGCGCATTAACACTTCCAGTGGCCCTAACCCCAAAATTTCATCTAATAATTCCGAGGAGAACCGTGCCCGTTGTTCACGCGAAAATTGCAAATTGGGTTGCTTTTGCAAAATATCATCTACAATGGCGGCCACACGTTTGCGGGTTTGTTCGCTGGCGGAACTTTCATCACTCACTACAATGTGTTCAATTTCCAACGTATGCACCACTTCTTTGTGTACTTTTTGTTTTAAATCTTCCCAAAACGAAAGTTTGGTTCCTTGCTCAGCATCTTCTTGTGCTACGTGGGACTCTACAGTGGCTGTCTTTCCCTGTGCAAATAGTACAGGGCTCCAAATTTCTTGGGCCGCCTGGGTGAATTCTTCGTCCGATACAGAAGCCGTCCAATCCTTGGGGGCCGGTTTTAAATCACGGATTTTAGCCAATACCAAGCGCAACCCTTTTACCCATTCCGCTTGCGGGTTGGCAATAATTTCCACCTCACGGCGGTTAGAGGCCGCCATTACATCCTCATCCCACGGCAGGAAAACATCTATTTCTTGGCCCAACGAACCGTAAAACCGTTCTACTTCTTCGTACGCAATGGACCCGGGCATATCAAACCCGTTACAGATCACGCTCACACGGTCCATGGGATAATGCTGTTCTTTATAGTCGTTAAATAACTGGACAGTAGCATTGAGGTGGGTCCGCGTGGCTTGCGACACCCAAAATACTTTATCGGCAATGTCAAAGGCAAACGCCTGCATAGGGAAACTGGAATCTACATCCAGAAAAATATCAAACGTTTGCGATAAGCGCGATAAAATAGGAATTAAAATTTTAGGGCTGATAGAGGCCACTTGTGCCCGGGTGTTCCCCAACGGCATAACTCCCACGCCCCATTGGGACATGGATATTTTCCCACGTAGCAACCCCCCCACTACGGCAATGTTGGTATTGCCCATGGTTTGCAAAATGTCCGCCACGCTAACCGGCCGCTTGATATTCAAATAAAAACTATGTTCTTGGCGTGCCAGCGGGTCCAGCGGCACAATGAGCACCGGGCGTTTTTGAATACCCGCCCAACCTAATGCCAGATTAAGGGTAAGCGTCGTTTTGCCGACCCCTTCTTTCGGGCCGGAAAAAGCAATAATTTTTGCCTCCGATTGAGGTGTTTCTTTTTCTTCTGCCATAACTGCTATTCTACAATTTCAACTGTAATAAATAAGAACAGGGAACGTTGTTCTTCCGTTACGTCTTTACTCTTAAAAAGTAGCCCGATAAGCGGCAAACGCCCCAAAAAGGGAACCCGGTCTTCACTGACGTTACGGGCACTGCTTTTTAACCCCCCAATAACCAGTGTTTCCCCACTGCCCAGTTCTACGTGGGTTTCTACATCACGGTTGGTAAAAGAAGGAGCCGTAGCCGTACCAATCACAACCGTACGGGAATAATCCACCGTAGAAACAGATAACTGCACCTGTAAATCAATTAGGTTGTTGCGTTCCGGGATGATAGTCGGGAGCACATTAAGTAAAATACCGTAATCTTCTAATTGTGAACCAACCCCTTGGTTGTTGACTACCGGGATCGGCACACGGCCGCCCACCGTAATTTTGGCAGGGCTACCCGATGAAGTAACAATTTTGGGGTTGGAGAGCACCTGCGCCCGGCCTTCCGTTTCCATCAAGCGCAAACGGGTTGTAACTGCCGTTTTACGTTCAAATTCCCCCAAGGATAAAATTCCCGGAATGGTGGCTTCTTCAAAATCAAATAATTGGTTCCAGGCAAACCCTTTGACACTTTGCAAGGTCCCACTAATTTCCACCACGTCAGCACTGACGGCTACCAACCGGGTCTTTTTGGCTTGCACACACGGGGTAAGCAAACCAAGCAGTAAAACAGCCAGTGAAACTCCATAGGTATACTTTTTTGTATTCATGACACATCCCATTAGTTAAATAATTTTTCAAAAGTTGCAATTTCCATCAAATAGTTCGTTACATCCCCATGCGAACGCAGGATGACGGAAATATCCCCCTCTTTGCGTGCCAAAGCCAAATACTGGGCATCGCGCGGGGAAAGAGCCAACGCCAAAGCGGTACTGTCCGAAAAAGCGGCCGCATCTTCATCTTTGTTTTTAAGGGCATTGGCGGTTTTAGCATCTAACCCTTGGCCTAAATCCGCCCCTACGCCCAACACTTTCACGTTTTGTAACAGGGTAACTGTTACATTTTGCTGGGAGCCGTTTTTCATGGTAGCCTGGAAGGTAAGCAAAATATCTACGTTATCATCCGGCTTAATTAAACTGGCGGTGGCTATGGGAATATCGTTAATAACAAATCCGCGCATTTGCACCGGGATTTTGCTGGAAAGCCCTGCTTCCGGAGACAAAGACGTAATGGCATATTTAGAAATTTGGTTTCCTTTAGGGATTTGGATACGTGCTACCGCATTTTCTATGGCTTTAAAATCCGCATCCGTTGTATAGGTAAAGGCATCTTTTTGCAAATAGGCAGCCGGTACGGGAACGGTTTTTACAAAATCACGTTTAATGACTTCGCGCTCTTTAATATCGCGTGTAGGAACAAAAACATATTTCACATTTTTGGAATCATTCAGTTTCTTTTCGGCACTGCTGACAATCATAGCGTAGACAATGGCCGCTAAAATGGCTAGTAACAACGGAAATAAAAAACCTTTTTTCATGTATTCTCCTTACTACGTACGTATTACAAAATCGGCGCGGCCGTTTATTTTTGGTCTGAACTTAAATATGCCTTTTCCACCGGCATACGCGCACTGGCCGTTATTTTACGAATCCCTTCCCGGCGGGGTTCATCCGCCAAAATAAAACTGGTTCCCGGAAAAATCAACTTTGCCGGATATACTACCGTTACTATCACATCCTGGTGCCGGTGTTTTTTGTACATAGGATCCATGCCGGTAGTTTCCACCTTCACCTGCACATTAAGCCGCTGTGCATCTTGCCCAAATACCTTGCGTTTTGCCTGGTCTATTTTTTGTTGCATCACGGTACGGTTAGCATTTCCGCTGGGCTTATCTACCGCCACCAGGGAGGCAATACGGGCAAATTCATAGGAAGCGTGGTTTAACACAATCATACGGTACGCCAAATTGCCATATTCCAGCACAAAGAAAATCATGAGCATAAATACAGGCAAAATGAGCATTAACTCTACGGTTACCTGACCGCGCTTCCTACGAAAATTGTTCATAGTTTAAGCGTTGCTTACACCGCCTAAAATTTTCTGTTTTACATTTTCATATACTTCAGGCATGAACCCTTTTACAGCGGCCCCCACCCCTAAAGCAATACCTACTACTACTACCAGCATAAGCACGTATTCTACCGTGTTCTGACCTTCTTTTTTAGTCAACAGCCCAAACGCTTTTGCTTTGAGCATATCGGCTTTATTTTGCAAGGCAATAATGTATTTCATAACTCCTCCTACTGCAATTAAATTTTAATTTGTACTATAGTCCGACAAAACGATCTTAGCCCCTTGGTCAAACTGCTGGGGCACCAACTGCGAATACAACACATAAAAGGAAAGAAACGCCCCCATTAGCCCGGCCGCCACAATAATATATTCCACGGCGGATTGGCCTTTTTGATTGTTTAATACGTTCTTTCCATGTGCTAACATACCTTAAAATTGCAAGGCCACCGCAATTTGTTGCGAGGTTCCGAGTGCCCCAAACGGCGTAACAGCATAATCAATAGAGGCCCCGTAACCAAAAAGTTCGGCACTGTAAATACCAAACCCAAACGATACACGGGAGGTTTCTTGCAACCCAACTTCTTTTACCCAACTGTCCTCGGTGTTAATACCGGTATTATCGCGCGTATAATAACCTACGCGCAAATCAAAACGGGCTACTTGCAACAAATCTTCAGGGATGTGCACCTCTAAGCCCACCCCATAGCGGGCTTTATCGTCCCGGTATTTCGTATATTCGCCGGAAATGGTAAAGTAGCGGGTATTTAAATCGGCCCCTAAGCGCAACCCGCGTGGCATTTCGTCTTTATCGCCAATGTTGACAAGTGCACCGCCTAACCCCAGCCAGTTGACCAACCTAAGTTTAGCCCCCACGTCAAAACCGACGTTATCGTAATGGTTGTGGCCGTCCCCGTTGTAGAGACGTTCGGTAATATACTTGGCCGTACCGCCGATTTGGAGTTTTTGGTTGACAAACCCGCGCGCAATAGATAAACTGCCCACAAAGTTTTGCACCGGCACGCCCACTTCGGGCTGCAAGCGGCCCCACTCGTCGCGGAAGTCAAAGTTTTTCATGTCCATGTAGTTTACGCTCAAACCGATAACCGTTTTGCCAATCGGTTGTAAATAGGCTAACGTGCGGGACTTGTAGCCTTGCAAATAATCCAGATACGTAAACTGAATTTCCCGCGTGGTGGCACTGGCCGCCCCGGCGGGGTTCCAAAACAAGGCTTCCGGCCCGTCAGCCACGGAAACAAATGCGTTTCCTAACGCCTGGGCCCGCGGAGCCCCGGCACCAATTTTAAGGAAAGCCCCGGCACTGGTACCGGCATTTTTATGGATAGCCAATGCGGGCGTGCTAAGCACCCCGATGAGTAGCCCTGCACAAACTAAGTTAGATATCTTCATATATTTTTTTATTCCTTATATATTATACCACGAACTACGGCCTAGGGTATCAAAATTTTGACTACCTTTTGGCAATGTTCGCGCCCGTTAAAGGCTTTAAAATCAATGAGCCCAAAATACACCCCACGCGCCACTTTTTTACCGTGTTGGTTGGTGCGGTCCCATTTACAACGCAAGGCGGCGTTACGCACGTTGTTAATGGTTAAGTTGCCCTCACTGTCCAGCGGCACATGGATATTACTGACGTTGTTATCCGGCTGGAAGTAGAGGTTTTTACCCATGGTGGTTTGATAGTTATTGGCATCCACACAGGTGTAATCACTATCGCGCACCAAGTCTCCGGCCAAGTTGAAGTATTTAATAGATACCGTACCCGGCACCGGCATTTTGGTAATTTCCAACGTACCTTTGCTGGCTTCTCTAAGCGGGTTGGGGTAGAAGAATACCGTTTTCTGCCAATCTTCGCAGACGAAGCGGCCGTCGCCAATGGCAATGGTGGCTTTGTGCAGGTTTTGGTATTCGTACGTATCGGCTACTTTGCGGATTTTCCACTTAGTACTGTCGGTAGAACCGTCCGTAGAGGCCCAATCACCCACAATTTCCCCGCTTACGGTGTCAATAGCGGCCGAGTCTAACGAGGTTACAAAGCGGAACGGATAGACACCGTCCGGCACTTCCTGTTGGGCATAGTCCAGGCCGTCCCACACTTCTTCAATCAGTGTGGTTCCGGGGCGGATGCCCACAATGGAGCGCACCAGTACTTCGTTGATATCTTTAACTTCCTGGCCTGTAGCCGGGTTACGCAAGGTACCCTTGGAATAGTCATAAATAGTGGTACCCGGTTTGAAGATTTGGATAGCCACCTTCATGGGTACAGAAACCTGATAGCCAATACGCATATCCTGCCCGCGGGTAGAAATAGAGTAGTTATCCGCTTCCAAGAGGTCAAATACTTTAAGTAAATCTGCATTTAACGTAATAGATTTAACCGTGGGTTGATACAGGCCCGCATCCGGGTAGTTGCGTGCGGTCAAACGCACTTCATAAACACCGGGTTTTACGTAATTGCCGTTATGGTCGGTACCGTCCCAATACGTTTTGCGAATAGCGTTGGCATCAAAGTGGCCCGTGTTTGGAATAGTTACCGTAGATAAGAATTTGCAAATATCCCCGGCCTGGTTGTTCCAGGTTTCAAACACGTTGACCGTAGAGGATTTTACGTTATCTGTTACCGGCGAGCACACATTGGGTTCCAACGCCACAATGGCTACCTCTACCGTGGCCGCACGGGAGATGGCAAAGTTAATCTCATACGGCGGGATAAACGTAAGCGTGGTAGAAGAAGCATTAAACAACTGCGGTGCATTGGGATAGACTTGTACGGAATCGTCCAAGAAATACACCGGGCCGCGGGTTACGTTAATTTTGCTGACCACTTTGTCCGAGGCGTACAAATGGTCTTCCTGTTGCACGTCTATATTATCCGCATACGCTGTGCTCAGGCTGGAACCTTTCACAAACGGCTGGCCCGAAAGGGTATAGGTTCCCTTAATGGCCGTATTACCCGCATCGCGCACCGCATCATAGTAATAGCGGCTAAACGGCTCGTTAGAGCGGGCGGAAATGTAGAACGGATACTGGCCGTCCGGCACCATTTCATAGGGGCAGTTGGCCTTTTCGGTTGCGCCGGTACATTTGGCAATCTCTGCCGCCGTATGTTTTTCGGCCGACGGAGTGGGGTTGTAGAAATACAACGCATCCCATTCTTCCATATTGATGACGTCATCGCCGGTGCTGAGTTTAGAGCGGTCAAACGTGTGGATCGGTTGCAAGCGCACATCCACCACGCCCGCTTGGGCCTGTGCAGTAGTAGGATAATTGGTAAATGTCTGGTCGTTGACATACAAGCACTTGGCCTGATATTGGTTTACTTTAACCGGATCTACATAATAGGTACCGGTGCCACCCAGTTGAGTAAAAATATCTTTTGCTTTTTCGCGTCCATAGGTAGCATCATCCGTAGAACAAATATGCGGCGGCCAAACGGACGTATTATCGCCAGTCAATGTAATTTTTTCCTGTTTCAAATACACCGTATAGGTATTTTGGGAAGATTCGTGTCCGTCATCCCCGCGATACTTGGTGGGGTCTAACTTATATTCTTCGGCCGCCGTCCAGGTATTGCGGTACTTAGCAGTACCCTGGGTAGCATATTCTACCAAAGACCCATTGGTCGGAATTTTCAATGCATTGGTAGCAGAGACCCCGCCCGTAGGCACTAACGTCATTTGGCCGGCTTGTAAACTAAGGCCAGAGGCAGCTGTGGCAGGAATGTGGACAGCCGTGGAACTATACACGGCCTCTACCTTATAATCACTATACTCCCCGGTCAGCCCGTTGTAATTGGGGATGACCACATCCTTATTATAGATGTTAATTTGGGCATTCATGGTTTTGGACAAATGGTACGAAATGGTGGCCTTGGCGTTAGAATCGCCATATACATCCGTAGTGGCCAAATCTACCACGCGGTACATATCCACGGGGAAGATTTCAATAGCCTCGTTACTTTGGGCCGGGAACATAGCATCGTTAGCGCGCACGCGGAACATATACGTACCGGGATACACCATACGGCCTTGGTCGTCTCGCCCGTCCCAGGTTAAGGTATTAAGTTGTTGGGAAACGTTCGGTTCGCCTTCCTGCAAGGTTAAGTGTTTTACAACAACCCCGGCGGTATTTTCTACCGTGGCAACTACTTGGGCGTCGCGGTCCAAGGCGTATTTAAAGATGAACGGATCCAAGCCATAGGCTGTGGGGCTGGAGCCCAACGTAGCGTAACTGGCCGGTTGCATGGTAATGCCCACTAATCCGCGTTCCAATTCCAGCGTACCCATGGTATATTTTAAGGTTTTCACGCCGGTAAAGCATTTGTTATTATCGGTTGTTTCATCACACGGCGTAGTGGTAAAGGTGGGGGCACCGTGGTAGGTTTTTCCACTTACGGTATAAGTGGATACCCCGGCCGCATTGCGGTAATAGCCGTTGTAGGGAATTTCGGCCCATAACACATAGATATAGTTACCGTCCGGCATGGGGGCACCGTTGGCAAATGTTTCCGTGCATGTGGTATTGACACATACACGCCCGTTGGACATTTTTTCATTTTTGGTATAGGTGCGCGTACAGTTGGCCGTGATTACCTTGCCGGCAGTATCCGTAGTAGTGGCTTGGCAGGTGCCGTCCCAACGGTCTGTATAAGCCATGCGGCCGGATTTTTGTTCCTGGCTACGGAAGACCAACGTTCCATTGGTAAAAGCAGGGCCCGTCCCCGTAGCAGAAGCCGAGTTGGTAAGCACATCCGAAACAGTATTATCTGTATCAAAAGTAGTACCGGGGGTGTAAACTTCCCAATACACGGTGGCGGATTCCGTAGGTACGTAAGAAATGGTGGCATAGGCGGTGGATTTTTTATTTAAGCCTACCACACGCACATCCGTTAATTTTAAAGGATCTAACGAAACTTGGCGTGTAACCGCACGGGAGAAATCAATCCCCGGCCATTCATCTTGCGCTTTGGCTTGGATAGAGGCAATGTAATTCCCGGCAGGGAGCAACATGCCGCTATCATCGCGGCCATCCCATGAGTCAAAATCCGAAACCTGGGTATCTTTTTCCGTTCCTTTGATACCTTCCCCGGTGCGGGGTTGCCAATCTACCAACGTGCGGACAATTTTATCCGTAGCATTGGTGTAATTAGAAGCAAAACTGGTCTCGTTGGAAGAATTTTCCGAACCTGGCACCGTAGCATACGCATACGAAGCATTATCCAGGGTAGAGGCATCAAAAATGGCAATGCGTACATCCGCATCTTTACTGAGGCGGTACGTAAACGTATAAGGCTGGGCAGATACCGGGGTAATGGTACCTACTAAACTGGGTGTACTACGTACGGTGTGCACGTTGGTTACGTCCACCTGTATGGGGATTTGATTTACACCGGGATAAACAGCAACCTCTTCAATCTCAATGCGGTCCGCAATAATCCCGTCAGAAGGGGCATTGGTGTAAGCCGTGGCACGGAACCCGTAATTGCCGTTGGATTTGCCAAACTCGCCCGCAATTTCATAAAAACCATCCCACGGTGTGCAAGCTGAAAATGTAGAGTTAGTTCCGGCAGGATCTCCTAACGATCTGCGGCCATCTCCATTAAAAACTATACAATTTGAATTACCTGGACCGGGAGCACACAAAGTATACCCAAGCGTTGTATCACCATTTTTCGCGTATGTTGGACAACAATGGTAGTTCAAACAATTTCCTCCAGACGCCGTCACAAAAGTACATTCTGTAGCACAATTAGCACTAGTTCCCAGCCCACATACACCCGCAACAATACGGGCCGCCCCTACACAAGTAGCAGTAGCAGAAGGGGAATCTTGTCCGGCATTATAACATTTGTAAGAACCGCAGGACACATCGTAAAGAGACTCTGCCGTATCCTGTGGGTAATAGTCTATGGATCTAATGGTAGGGGTTTCATCCGGGTTTTTAGGGTTTTTACCGTTATAATATTTAAAAACGTCAAACGTCACGCGCTGAATGGGAAACGCTACGGAGTAAGTACTCTGTCCAATGGGGTAATTGTTGCAAGAAAACTGTGCACACAAACCTAAACAATGGTTCGGGTATCCCGTGCTGGTAGGGGTAGGGTAGGGTTGGTCATACTCAATTAAAGCAGAACTAACCCACGGATCGTCTGATGTGCGGTTGCTCGTTGGTTTGGGTTCAAGCACATAACTTTCAGGAGTGGTACTCGTTGTTACTCCCTTACAATAAGAGTCTCCTCCATAATATACCCCCGCATTTTTTACTTCTACTGTTTGGGCAAAAAGCGGCGTACAAGTTAGCACGAATAAGATTGCAAGTAAAGACGGTTTTACCGTCTGTGATGTAAAAATAGTGTGAAAAAAATGTTGAAGTTTCTTCATTGCGTTTTTAATCCCTTGGTATATAAAAACTAACATACTGCCGACGGAAATTTATAAATAAATTCTCGCCGTTTTTACTATAACTTCACGTGCATAAGCCTGCCGCAAAAGCGGCAAAAACTTATACACATAAATTTTCGCAACTTTTGAGGAGATTGTCAACTGTTTTTTAAGGAAGGGAACAAGGGAAAATTTATTTTCCAAAAATCCAAGCGGATACCTGCTCTTTGGAAACTGAGGAAGCAGCTACAGTAAGAACAATTTTTTCTAGTTCAGTATCATTAGGAACAATGGGCAAATTATTATCTTCTGCCAACAATAACAACACAGAAACTGCCGTACGTTTATTCCCATCACTAAAACAATGATTTTTTACCAAACCATAAAATACAGAAATAATTTGTAATTGGATATTGTCGTAGTATAAGTAAGAAGACAACGCAGAACCTATACCGTCCGGGAACACAAAACCTGTAACGGTATGACCTTGGATTTGGGCATGTACGTGTAAAATATCATCAACTGTTAAGTTAATCATATTTTGCCAAGCCGTCCATTAACGCTTTGTGTTTAATTAAAAGAGCGGCCACACGTTTCTCTAAATCCGTGTTTAAATATGCCGGTTTTTGCGCCGGTACGCGCATATTATTTTCCATACTTATATTCTAGGTAATAAATTCATCTTTTTCAAGACGTAAATAAGGGTTACTGCTTGCTATACCCTTGCACCTGGTCGGCCACTTCGCGGTACACAGCGTAGTGCCCGCGGCCATGTTGTTTAACTACATATAAGGCTTGGTCGGCTTTTTCAAACAGTTCGTCGGTGGTTTGCGCGTCCGACGGGAACGAGGCTATCCCCTGGCTAATGGAAATATGCACCTCTTCCCCCCCGGTATATTTGGTGGGCAAGATAATGGCGGTAATACGCTCGTGCAAGCGTTTGGCAATTACTTTGGATTCTTCACTATTGGTACTAGGGAGCATAATCACCATTTCATCCCCGCCAAAGCGGCAAGGCACATCCGTCTGGCGCAAACTGGTGCGTATTACCCGGCTGACCTCTTGCAAGGCCCAGTCTCCAATTTGGTGGCCGTAACTGTCGTTAATGTGTTTGAAAAAATCAATGTCAATAATCATGAGGGAAAGCGTTAAATTAAAACGCTTGGCACGGTAAATTTCTTCGTTTAGTTTTTCGTTAAAATAACGCCGTACGGGCAGGCGGGTCAGTTCGTCATAATTAGACAGTTCCTGCACGCGTTCAAACAGGCGGGCGTTGTCAATGGCTAGGGCCATTTGCGAGGCAAACTGCTGGAGTGAAATAAAATCCAAATACCCAATCGGGCGGCGCGATAAAATGTTATCAAACGCTAAAAAACCCACCTTGTTGCGTTGTACTTTTAGAGGAATATAAATGACACTGCGTGTGGACTGGTAGGTGGCCGCCGCATCAAACACTTCCTTGAGTAACCCCTGTTCCTGCAGGCTTACCTCTTCCCCGTTTTGCCGGGTAACCTGGCCGGAAATATCCACCCCCAGCACACTTTTAATTTGGCGGCCGTACGCATCTGTTAAATACAAACGTACCCGGTCAAAGCGGAAATATTTTTGCACGCCCTGTAAAATCAGTTCCAGCCCGTCATTTAAGCGAAGCGACGAGGCAAACACCGTAGATAAATCGTTTAGCGCGGTGGACACACTGAGGCGTTTGTTTTTGGCCTGGTCAATTTCCGTATTGCGTAAATTATGGGAAATTTCCTGCCCCAACGCTTTAATCAGTTCTTTTTCCTGCGGGGTAAAGGGGCGGTTCTGGCGGAAACGTTCCAAACGCAGTACGCCTACTTTATCTTGCATGTATGTACGCACCTCGCCGCCTTTTAGTTCCATACTGGGGCGTTGCCATTTGACTAACACATAGACGGCTGGGT
Organism: Elusimicrobiaceae bacterium; assembly: GCA_045606825.1. Taxonomy (GTDB): domain Bacteria; phylum Elusimicrobiota; class Elusimicrobia; order Elusimicrobiales; family Elusimicrobiaceae; genus Avelusimicrobium. Next base: position 7,852 of record JAZUSQ010000032.1, on the reverse strand, counting down.
AACTTAAATCGGTCGTTTCGGTAATGCCTTCGCGCAAGAGTTGCTTTAAGAAAACCGGCTCGCTAATAACGGAAATATCTTCCTGCTTGTCCATGCAATACTCTTTTTTGCACATCATCCGTAGGGACAAAATGGCCCGTTCCTGTTGCCAGTCAAAAAAGTAAATGCGGTCCAACTTAAACAGGTTGCGTAACACGGGCAACGCACTTTCCAACAGTTCGCGCTTATTTTGGAAGGCCTGGTTTAATTGCTTGTGAAATTTATACAGGGTGTAGGATTTACGGTCTAACATAGGTTACCCCTCATAAACAGATAACAAATATTCAATTTCTTTGGCGGCGCGGTCCAACTCGCGGTCTAAGGAGGCTTGCGTAAAACGCCCCTCCACAATTTGCGTGGCACATACCGCTAAAATACGTTTTAAAATTTCCATAATCGTGCCCGTAATCGTGATATTTGGCAACGTTTTGGCCGTGGGTAAAATGCGCTCATACGCGCGCAAACGCTTGGGGGAAGACAGTACAAACAGTTCCACCGCATCTTCAAACGCCGGGAACACTTCCAGTGCTTTGGCTAAATACGCCTGGATATCCGGCCGGGCACAAAACTTTAAAAACGTAAGGGCCTCTTGCTTATGTTGCGAGCGCACATTGACAAACCAGTTCATGCCAGACAGATACGCCGCCGGCGTGTCCCCCGTGGCGGGCACCGGCAAGGTACGCACGGGAATTCCGCGGCGTGCATCAAAAGACCCCACGCCCTGCTTGCGGGAAATCATCAAACTGGCCTGGCCGGAAACAATCGTTCCCAGCGAGCCTCGCTCACGTAAAATAGGCATGTAATTTTCCAGAGCCAGGTTGATATAATCGCGGATGCCTTCTTTAAATGCTTTGGTAGCCACGCTGGTGCGTTTGAAATCCGGCGTGAGCAAATCCACTCCGCGCCCCCACACGCACGGCAAGGCACTGCGCATGGAAAGCGAACCGCGCCAATCACTATTTTGCACCGGGTAATAGCCGGGCACGTCTTTAAAACGCTCGCGCAAGGCGGCACAAATGTGTAAAAACCCCGCCCAGGTGGAAAGGTCTTTCTCCGGCCGGTTGGTTACCAGGCGCAGGTGGTCCTCACGGTAGTGCAAGGCACTTACATCAAACCACCACGGGTAGGAATAAAGTTCTTTGGTGCCCGGTTGGTAGCAATGTTGTTTCAGCGGCCCCATGCACGAGGTTAACGAAAGCCCCGGGTCCAACTGGGATAAATTTTCCGCCACCCCCTGCCGCACTAACAGGGCCGTCCAATAATGCGGGATTTGCACCACATCCGGCACTTCTTCCTCGTGCGTAGGGTTTTTGATAGAAAACATCCGCCGCCACAACACATTGCGCGTAAACACACGCATAGAAATAGTAATGTTGGGGTGTTCTTTTTTAAATAAAGAAAGAAACGCATTGTACGTTTCCCGGGTTTTATCGCCCGCATCCGGCATGACCCATATAATCATTTTCTACTCCTTTTGTTCCAACTACGCACCTGCATATTTGGGTTGATATTTATGTTGGCATCCAACGGCGTACCGGTAGCGTGGGCATAGGCTAATTTTTTGTATCCGGCCAGGGCAATCATGGCGGCATTATCTGAGGATAATTTGCGGTCCACAAAAAATACCGTTTTGCCTTGCCGGGCGGCTTGTGCTTGCAGGCGTTCACGCAATAAGGCGTTGGCCGCTACCCCCCCACCCACGGCTATATAGTTTACCTTATATTTTTTAGCCGCGAGCAACGTTTTGGTAACCAGGGTCTCTACCATGGCTTCTTCAAAACTGGCACATACATCCGGGATATTTACGGTTTTGTGGTCGCGCAGGTAATAACTGACGGCCGTTTTAATGCCGCTGAAGGAAAACTCCCACGTGCCCGGCAGTAACGGACGCGGGAAGGCGATGGCATCACGCTTGCCGGACAAAGCCTGTTTGGAAACCTGCGGCCCGCCCGGATAGGGGAGCCCTAACAGTTTGGCTACTTTATCAAACGCTTCCCCGGCGGCATCATCGCGCGTTTTGCCCAGTACCTTATAGTTGCCGTAATCTTGCACGTACCACAATTCGGTATGTCCGCCGGAAACTACCAGTGCCACCAGCGGAAACTGCAAACGGTTTTTCACTTCGCCGTTTTCAAAATCACACGCAAACAAATGTCCTTCCAAATGGTTTACCCCTATAAAAGGAACCCCTTTGTATGCGGCTAACGTTTCGGCCGCTACCCGCCCCACCATGAGCCCCCCGGGTAACCCCGGTCCGCTGGCAAAAGCCACACAGTCAATAGGGTAGTTTTGCAACGCTTCGCTAATGACGGTAGCAATTTTGGCCGCATGGGCGCGGCTGGCCAGTTCCGGCACCACGCCGTGGTATTTTTTGTGTTCTTCTATTTGTGAATAAATCACGTTAGACAGTAGCACCTTGCCGCCTTTTAGAACCGCGGCGGAGGTTTCATCACACGTAGATTCAATGCCTAAAATGGTAAAATCCGGTTTCATATGCATCTATTTTTCGGGCTTTGTGGGGGCAGAGTTCTCCGGGGTGGCCGCCGGATCTAACTGCGTATCTGCGGTTTTTTTGTCTTTTTCCGCTTTTCGTTTGGCCGCCGCTTCTTGCGAAACTTTTTTGGCCTCCTCTAACGTCTCTTTGCCCGTCAAAATGGCTACTGCCTTCTCCAGCACGGGGTCTTTGACATCAAACGCAGGCAGTTTTGGTGTTTTGCCCGGTGTATATACAATATCATTATACTGTAAAAATACCTTTGATTCATCCTCCGGCGTGGCCAGTACTTCCACATCCGGGAAAATGCCCCCCTCGTCCGCTTTGGTTTTGTCGCGGTAATTGCGGTGGATTAACCGCCCGGAAGGGGTATAGTATTTGGCAATAGTCAAACGTAACCCGGCCCCGTCAGACAAAGGAATTACCTGTTGCACACTGGCTTTACCAAAAGAGCGTTGCCCCACAATAAAGGCCCGCTGGTTATCCTGCAACGCGCCGGATACAATTTCACTGGCACTGGCAGAACCTTGATTGATTAGCAAAGCCAAGGGCAAATCCGGGTACAAGGGCGTGCCCGACGTTTTATATTCTTGGTAATACTCCGGCTTGCGGCCTTGGGTATATACAATCATTTCCCCCGCGGGCAAAAACAGTTTGGCCAGTTCCACGGCCCCGGTCAATAGTCCGCCGGGATTAAACCGCAAATCCAGCACCAGCGATTTCATCCCCTTTTTTTGCAAATCGGCCAAGGCTTTTTTTACCTCATCTGTGCTATGGCCGGAAAAATCTACCAAATAGATATATCCTACCCCGTTTTCCAGCATGCGGTGATAGACTACCTCCGGCACAATGGTAGCGCGTTTGAGGGTAATGGCGGGTATTTTTTCATAGGTTCCCTTGTCATTTTTACGGCTAAGCGTCAGCACTACTTTACTGCCTACCTTGCCACGCATAAGTTCCACGGCTTCGTCCAAGCGCATGTCTGATAAATCCTTTCCGTCCACCAGTAAAATACGGTCCTGCGGCATAATGCCTGCCTTAAAAGCGGGTGTGCCCGGCATAGGGCTCATTACCGTAATAAACCCGTCCACTTTTTGCAAACGGATGCCCAAGCCGCCAAATTCGCCCTTGGTATCGTTTTTCAGTTCCTTGTAATTTTTAGGTTCTAAATAAGCGGAAAAATCATCCAGTTCATTAACCACCCCTTTCAATGCCCCGGTAATTAACTGGTCCGTGTCGGTAGGTTCCACATAATTCTCTTTAATAAATTCAATTACATCCACCAGCGTACGTAATTTTTTCAGACTGCGGTCCACCGCACCATACGCATACGGAAATAACGTCCCCATAAAAAACAGTACAGCCCCAACAGCCACGTATTTATTCAGTTTTTTTTGTTTCATAGTTTCCTCTTATTTCAGCCATTGTAGCGGATCCACCGCTTGGGTACCCTGGCGGATTTCAAAATAAACGGCACTTTTCCCGGTACCCGAGGAAGCCTGGGTATCTTTGCCTACCTTACCCAACACTTCCAGCACCTCTAGTTTATCCCCCAACGCAACTGAAATTTCCTGCAAAAATCCGTAAATAGAAAAGAATCCTTTGCCATGATCCAAGATTACCACATTGCCGTACGAGCGAAACGGCCCGGCATAAATTACACTACCCGCCGCACTGGCATGCACCGGGTTTCCATAGGCACTGCTGATTTTAATACCTTCGCGGAAGATATATGTATTTAAATCGGCCCGGTATTCTTTCCCAAATTTGCTAAGTACATTTCCTTGCACCGGCCACGGCAAGGAATGGGGCGGGATAGCCAGTTTAGGCCCTTGCGTTTGGGTTGTTTGTTGGTTTTTCTTGGATGCAGACACCCGCTTGCGTTCAAACGAGGCCATCAAGGCATTTAATTCCTGGGCAGATTTAGACAGTTCCGCCAATTCTTTGCGGATTGCATCCGCCTTGCGTTTGGTAACATCTAAATCTTGTTTCTTTTGTTGGAACGATTGTGATAAGACCGCCTGTTCGTGTTTAAGTTTTGTATTCTGGGCCTGCAATTTTTTGTTCTGTTCGGTAAAATCGGCAAGACGGGTGGCGGCCGCTTGCTTCTCCTCTTGCATAGCCCCCGCAAAAGCGGCCTGGTGGGCCAACGTCCGGTTTAAAAATAAAGCGGTTTCCAGCGGTTGGTCCGTGGGACAAACCGGGCAATGTGGCGGTATATAATAGCGGGCCGTTTCCTGCCATACTAAATTTTGCCATAGCGGCATACTGCGGGCCAAAGCGGCTTGTTTATCTTCTATAGAAACCAAATTTTGTTCTACAAAAGACAAATCCTTTTCCACTTTGTTTTTCAGTTTATCGGCCTGTACTTTTTTTTGTTGCAAATCCGTCATTTCTTTAGAAATCTTTTTTTCCTGTTCCCGGTATTTTTTAAGTTCCTGCTCTTTTTGCTGGGCTTGTGTTTTAAGTTTACTAAGTTCTTGCCGACGCTGCGCCGCATCTTGGGCCCAAGCCCAAGACGTTACCCCCCAAACCAAGAGCATTACACTTAAAATTTTTGCCATTTGGATAACGTCCACCCCAACAGTCCGCTAAATACCAGCACCCCTACCTGCCGGTGCCAACTGGTAGCGTAAGCCATAAAATCAGCCAATACCCCCAAGGGATACAATATGCCAGCCAATAACCCGGCGGCTAATAGGCTGGCTAGCAGCCCGGCCAAGAGCCCGCTACACGCATACGGTTGCGGATACGGGGCCGCCTCTACTAAAAACATAAACGCCAAAAAACTAAGCAGTACCAAAATACCCAACCCGCGCAACAATTTAACAGCCAGGGCCAGATAGAAAAGCAACCGCGCCTGCGAGGCATTATAATATACAACCGCGTTTTCTATACGGGTTGGCAGTGTATCAGCCAACGCCTGCACATTATAAAAAGCGTGTTCATGGAATGTCAACTCAAAATAAGCCGGCATTTGGTTCTTGCCCAATAATAACAACGAATCTACCAACTGCGGGTTTTGGTGGCGTACAACAGCCAAGGCTTCCTGTGGGGAAAAGAACCGCACATGCTCCACCCCGGGTAATGCGGCCAGTTGTTCTTGCCACTGCTCGGCCTGCTCCTGTGAAGGCAACGTTTCTATGGTTACAACCATTTTAAACGAGTTTGCCACCCACCGGTAATAATCCCCCAATCCTTTTTCTACCCCTAGTAGCCCTTGCGCCAACAGGGCCACCGCAAATACCAGTAAAAACAACTTGCGGTGCAAATGCCCTACTTGGTTGGAACGGGGCGTTGGTTTTTCTTTTTCTTCAAAAATATTTTCCATAGTACTCCCTTACGCCAAGGTTTTACGGTATAATTCTAAATACGCCTGGGCCGATTTATCCCACGACACATCCGTACGCATGGCACTACGTACCAGGCGGTTTAAAAGCACTCCGTCCTTATATACTTGTAAGGCTTTTTGCACCGCGTTGTATAACCCACTGGCCGTAAGTGATTCCATAAAAAACCCGGTAGCCGTATTTTCATTTTTGCCGTCGTATCCAATGACGGTGTCCACCAAACCGCCCACCTTAGAGACAATGGGCAACGCGCCGTATTTCATGGCAATGAGTTGCGAAAGCCCGCACGGCTCAAAGCGCGAAGGCATTAGGAAAAAATCTGCTCCGGCGTAAATTTTATGGGCCAGTTCTTCATCCAAACGCCCGGTATAACTAACGCTTCCGGCGTGGGCACGGGCCAAACTTTGGTAGGCTTTTTCCAGCATAGGGTCGCCTTTGCCCAAAATGACAAACTGCGCTTTAGTGTGTAGTTTTTCAATCAACTCCAGCACGCCGTCCAATCCTTTTTGGTAATCCAAACGCGATACCACCCCAAATAAGGGCTTGCGGTCGGTTTGGGTTAATTTGCAGGTTTGCTGCAAGGCCCGTTTGGCGGCCAATTTACCGCGGGCCGCTTCGTTAGCATCATATCCCACAGCCAATACGGGGTCAATTTCCGGGTCCCATATTTCGGTATCAATCCCGTTTACAATGCCGCAAAAATTCTTGCGCCGGGCCCGCAACACACCGTCTAAGCCAAAGCCCATAGCGGGGTCATTTTGTACTTCGCGTGCGTAGTTGGGGCTAACGGTGTTGAGATTATCGGCAAATACCAGGCCGCTTTTTAAAAAACTCATTCCGCCATAGTATTCAAATTTTTCGGGCGTATAATCCACCGGGTGAAACCCCGCTTTACGAAATGCACTGTAACCGTAGTGCCCCTGATAGGCAATGTTATGAATGGTATAAAGTGAGCGCGTGCGGGTGTAAAAGGCATCCAATTTATAAACTGTTTTTAAGTACGCCGGGATAAGACCGGTTTGCCAATCGTGGCAATGGATAATATCCGGGCGAAATCCGATAAATTTGCATCCTTCCAGCACGGCCCGGTTGAAGAAAATAAACCGTTCGTCGTTATCGGGGTATTCCCCTTCCTTGGTACGGTAGAGGTCCGGGCGGTCAAAGTACTTACGGTTGCCCACAAAAAACACCAGTACATTGCCCCAGTTAATATAGGAAAGAGAGGCCTGTTCAATTTTATCCCCTACCGGGATCAAATATACCCCAGGCACAATTTTTAAGGAGGCCACCCGCACGATATTGCGGTAATGCGGCAAAAATAAAAGTACTTTATTGCCCCGGTGCCCGGCAAATTGTTGGCACAAGGCCCCTACAACATCTGCCAGCCCTCCTGTTTTACAAAATGGGAATGCTTCACTGGCGGCTAATACAATATTCATTTCGTTTCCTCCTGTGCGGGTATGGCCGGGGCATTTGCTTCAGGCAGTTGTGCCGCTGTAGCGGCCGGTTCTTGTTCCGCCCTTTCGGCCGGATCTTGCGGGGGCACCCCTTGCGCCGGTTGTGCCTGCGGGGGCAATGCTTCGGCTGTTTCTTGCGGCGGTACCTCTGCTACCGTTTCTGATGCCAGGCTATCCTGCCCCAGTGTTAAATCCCCCTGGTTATAACTGGTACGTTTGAAAAACGGATCCGGTGTGGAAGCATCTAACGCCTCAAATTTTTCTTCGCCTTCCAGTTCATCTAAGGGAATGATACGCGGCTCGCCCAGGGGCGGTAGCGGTTCACCAAATGGTAAATCTTCTTGTTTTTCAGCCACCGCTTTGGCGGCAAATACCTGTAAGTCCGGCAGTTCGGCCACTTTATTAAGCCCAAACATACGTAAAAATTCGTCGGTCGTACCGTACACCATGGGGTGGCCCATAGTATCTTTGCGCCCAACCACACGCACCAGGCCGCGGTCTAACAATTTTTC
>JAZUSQ010000031.1:0-54460 GCA_045606825.1 Elusimicrobiaceae bacterium | reverse complement strand
AACTAGGCCGATATCAAGTTTCTTAGAAACGAATATATTGTTGTAAGCGGCGTAAGGGACGGGGAAATACGTAACCATAGAAACGGTGTCATTATTAGCAGGGGTTTGGGCAAAAAGAGCCACTGGGCCCAGCAAACAACCGAGCATAAATACCGGGCGGCAGAAATGTTTGAGCATGTGAAAATAGGCAAACCGAAATTTCATATATTCTCCTTAAAAATTGCAAGCAAAGGTGGTAACGTCCATACCGTAATACTCACACTGGTCCGTAGACCCGTGGCATAAAAATGTACCTGCTTCTGCCCCATCTTCTTGTAAATACAAAAAGGTAACGCCGTCGTTTTCCCCCCCAATGCGCTTGGCACATACACCGTTTTCATATCCGGACGTGGCAGGGCTAATGGAATAGGTAAACGATTTGGTAGAAAATGTATATCCGTCTGCATTGGCGGCGGCATCATTAAGAGCCATACGCAAATGTTTCAATTTTACCTTACAAGAGGATGTATCAAACGTTTCCCCGCAATACATTTCATCCATAGCGGCTAATTTAGACGTTTGCAAGTTGTGTAACGCCGTGCGTGCCTCGGCCAGGTAGGAACGTTCAATTGTTTTCTCATACAAAGGCACCGCCATCACTACCAAAATGGTAACAATAATAACAGCCGTTAAAAGTTCTGCTAACGTGAATCCTTGTTTATTTCTCATGGGTTGCTCCGTTAATCGCCGGTGGATTCAACATCCAGGCCAAATAAATCGCAGGCATCCTCACTGCCGCGGCATTTTACCGTGGGGATACCCCCCGGATATAACACAATTTCAGCCCCTTGGTAGGGCGTGTCTAACTTACGTGCAATAAAAGGGTTTGCCCCGTTTAATTCATAGACAAAATGTTCACACGTCATGGTTGTATAACCGCTATCAAACGCACAGGCAATACTTTCTTCATTAAACATATCCATACGCTGGAAGGTAAAACGGGAATCCGTTGTAAAATTAGCCAAGGACCTAAACCCCAATTCTTGCGCCAGACGCTCCGCAGAGGTGTTAATTTCTGTAAGCATCATAACGGCCTCGGTTGCGTGGGCACGTTGAATAGCACGGCGGTATTGCGGAACGGCTACGGCTGTTAAGATGGTAATAATCATCACTACCGTAAGCATTTCTATAAGTGTAAAGCCTTGTGTTGGGAAAAATATGTTTTTCTGGGCCATACGTACTCCTATTTACACGTACCGTTTTCGCCTTCTATATTTAAAATATCACAACCTGCGCCAAATACTCCGTTAGTGCACGAAAATTTATCTCCCCGGTAATAAATAACAACTGTACCCATATATCCGATGTTACCCGTTCCCCGGTTGGACCCCCAACGGGGCCGCGCCGTTACACACTGTTGGTTTGTATTGGTACCGGTTTCTGCCGGCAGGAGTTCATACGTAAAATTATCCGTTTGCAAAGAAGTGCCGTTATACGTTCCTTTAGACTCAATATCCAATTTACCCATGGTAAGGGTGTCCCCTCCGGGGCATGAATAACCCAACGAAGTCCATTTACACCCATGCTCCGTCATCCAACGTTCGCGCGCTTCAAACAAGGCGGGCAACATTTGCATGGCTTCGGCCGCTTTGGCACGGTCCAGCGAACGGCGGTACTGCGGCATAGCAATAGCCGTAAGCACAGAAATAACCATTACCACCACCAATAATTCCATTAACGTAAACCCACGTGTATTCATAAACCCTCTACTATAGTGTACTCAGTTTTGGAAAAATTACAATACTATTATATCAAAAAACCTATTTTTTTCCTATTTTTTATTTCCGTCAAAATTTGCTACCATATACAAGGTTTGCGTAAAGGGCTATTAAGCCTACGCGCCGGAGGATTTTTATGAGAATACATGACGATATCCAACTGGATTACTGCGACGTACTGCTTAGACCCAAACGCTCTACCTTGGCATCGCGCTCGCAAGTAGAAGTACTGCGCGATTATACGTTTAAATGGTGCCCCAAAACCATCCGGGCTACCGGCATTGTGGCCGCTAATATGTACACCACGGGCACCTTTGAAATTGCGCGTGAAATGCAAAAACAACATCTGTTCTGTGCCCTGCACAAGCATTACTCAGCCAAAGAACTCATCCAATTTTTAACAAAGAATAAAAAAGAACAAGGGGATAACCACCTGATTTTTGTCAGTTCCGGCGTGTCGGATGCGGACTATGAAAAACTCTGCCAAGTAGTAAATACCGGGTTAATTGACAACATCTGCGTAGACGTGGCAAACGGCTATTCCCCCTACTTAATCAATTTTGTGCGCAAAGTGCGCGCCGCCTGGCCCAAAGCCCTCATTATGGCGGGCAACGTAGTAACCGGGGATATGTGCGAAGATTTACTGTTAAACGGGGCCGACATTGTAAAAGTAGGCATCGGGCCGGGTTCTGTATGCACCACCCGCAAACTGACCGGGGTGGGGCGGCCACAGTTTTCTACGGTTATTGAATGTGCTGATGCGGCCCACGGCGTAAGCGGGATGATTTGCGCCGACGGCGGGTGTACCGTACCGGGGGATATCTGCAAAAGTTTCTGCGCCGGGGCGGATTTTGTGATGCTGGGCGGCATGTTGGCCGGGCACACAGAAAGCGCGGGCGAAATGAGCACCAAAATGTTTCAAACCGGGGAAGTAAACCTGGTGGATGACACACATTGCAGTATGGCGTTAGTAGAGAAACAATACAAAAAATTTTACGGCATGAGTTCCGCCTATGCCCAAGAGCAACACTACGGCGGCCTGAAAAAATACCGTGCCAGCGAAGGCAAAGTGGTGGAAATTCCCTTCCGCGGCCCCATAGAGCCCACGTTACTTTCCATTTTGGGCGGTATCCGCAGTTGCATGACGTATATTGGGGCCAAGCGGCTGAAAGATATGCCCAAATGCGCCACGTTTTACCGGGTGAATAGGCAGTTAAACACCATATTTGGTAATGAATAGGGGCGGGCCGCCCCTCCCAGTGCCCGCGTGTCCGTTTGTTCATACTCTTACGCAAACGTCCGCGAGGGGCCTGTAAAATATGTTACAATAACCTATCTTAACCTAGGAGAACACAAAATGATTAAAGACGGCAGCAAAGTAAAATTTGACTACACCCTAACCGTGGACGGCAAAGTGGAAGATACTTCCGCCGGGCGCGCGCCCCTGGAATATACCCACGGCGCAGGCCACATTATTAAAGGGTTGGAAAAAGAAATGACCGGGATGAAGGTGGGCGACAAAAAAACCGTCGTGGTTGCGCCCGAAGAAGGCTACGGCGTGGTGCAACAGGAAGCCATCCGCCGCGTACCCAAAACCGCCATTGGCGGGGCCGAACACCTAAAAGTGGGCGACATGGTGGGGGCCAGTAATGCCGGGCACACCTTCCGCGCCGTTGTCAAAGAAATTACGGACAGTGAAGTGGTGCTTGATTTTAACCACCCCTTAGCCGGCAAAACCCTAACGTTTGACGTGGAAGTAAAAGAGATTAACGAGTAAAACTTTTGGATATAGCAAAGCCGCCCTTCTTATACATAGAAGGGCGGCTTGCTTTTTGCCCCCGGCATAGCCGGGGTTTAATGACACAAAAACGGCCCGTGCGCCACAAGTACACGGACCGTTAAACCCCCAAAAACCTTTTATTTAGAGGCTTTTTTTACGGCGTTTACAATGCCATGGGTAATGCGTAACCCGCCGTTTGGATAACCGCCATTGACATGTTGGCGTCCATCCCCAAAATTGGCCAATGCAATAATTTTATTGGTATTATAAGCATTAAAAATAGGGCCGCCGCTGTTTCCCCCTACCTGGTCCGCATTGTGCATAAAGTAATGGGGATGAATATCGCCCACTCTTCCGCGGGAACGCCACAAAGAACGGGCAGGTTTATCTCCCCCGCGGCCTACAACTAAAATGCTAGCATTTCTCAATTCAGAATTGGAAGAAACTCCCATCCCCAAATACCCTGTTTTATCTCCTAATGGGTTATCTAACACAATAATACCGTAATCATAACGTTCTTCCTTCTCCAAATTTACGGAACTACCCCGGTTATTTTGGGTATATTTAATCCACTGCGAGGGGACCCACAGGGTCTGCGCCTGTGCCGACGGATACCCTTCGTTGTGAAGCCCGCGCAAAATATCGTCTAAACTGGGGGCATCCCCGGCCTGGGTTTGTGCGGTTACCCCGGCATCCACCTTACTATTTAACACGGCCGGGTTTTTTAATTTGGGCCATCCGGGCCCCACACGGCGGATAATAGAATCTATTTTCTCCGGCAGATTTGGAATTTTCTGTTTATCTTTTGGGGGTAGCACACGGATAATGTCGTCTGTGGGTGTTTTTGGGGTAACCCGGTCTTTCGGTTTAGATGGTTTTTGATTATCTCTTGAAGGAGGCAACCCTACCGCATACACTCGCACGCTGTTCATATAGTGCCCCGCATGATTTAAACAATGCGCGGCCGTTAATACGGTTCTTGCCCCTACCATAGAACCGGAACACAAAGACTTGTGCCCGTCCAAATCCATTTCCAGCACCACGACGGCTTTTTCCAACCCAGTGGCAGACCCGGTAATATCCTCACGGTCATCCTCGGCTACAACAGAGGCAATCACCGGTTCTTCGGGTTCGGTCTTTGGCACCGCATCTACCTTTATCTCTGTGATACTTTTGGCCGATACATCAAATACGTTCCATGTTTCTTGCAAAGTTTGCGCCTGAACAAATGTTCCTGTTAATAAACATGCTAGTAACGAAACCGAAATTTTATTCATAACGCCTCCTATTGATAGTAATAGTGTAGTGGAAATGGTTGCTAAAATCCATAGGAACAAAGGCCCAAACCACAAATAGGGCCAAACAAACCTTGTTTATTGAAATTTGGCCCCAAAACCATTATAATAGGAGAGTAGTAAAAAAATTAGAAATCTGTTTTTGGAACTGTATGCAACGTACAGGGCATTGTCGCAAGGCAATCCAACTCTAAACCAAAAACAGCCAATTTTAGCGCAAGATAAACGGCTTAATTACCCGTTTGTTTTGTGCTGAATATTTGCCGTTGTTTTTACAACGGCAAATTACGGCTGTTTATATACAAGGCATTAGAGTTGGCTTGTGGGTAGATAGCCGTTTTTGCATACGTTCCCTAAACAAATAAGACAGGAGAAAATACGTATGCAGAAAAAAAATGTTGTTATTTTTCCCCCTTGTGGGGAAAACGTCGGCTTGCCGACAAAAAGAGGGGCTAATAAGGAAAACCTTTTTCTGCCCCTCCTACCCCGCCTCACGGCGGTACTCCCTCCACAAGGGCGGGAGATAGCGGCCCACGGCTTTACGCTCATTGAGTTACTGGTAGTCGTGCTAATCATCGGCATTTTGGCGGCGGTAGCCGTGCCACAGTATCAAAAAGCGGTGGAAAAGAACCGCGTGACAGAAGCGCGCGTGATACTAAATACAATGCGTAAAAACTACCAGTTGTGTGTGTTGGAATTTGGCGAAAATTCAGAACAATGTTCCGATGCCGATACTTTTTTATCCAATTATTTAACAATTGACATAGGAACTTGGACCACAGATTTAAGCCAATGTTCTTCGGTAGGGGGAAGTATGTGTGTGCGTACTACTGATTGGAGGTATCAAACAGATGATACTATGGTATTTCATGCCGCACGAAAAATAGGAAACACTGAACCTTATGAATTAGTTATTGACAACCTTACTGGCAAAACCTACTGTTTTGATTCTGATTCAACAAACTATTGTACCATGCTATGTGGTGCAGACGAGTGCATTTTAAATTAGTGTACCAAAAAACCCCGCCCCGGGAGTAGGGGCGGGTTTTGTAAGTTTTTATGCAACTATTTCAGCAAGTTGGTTAAACTAAACGTCTTTACTTCCTCTTGCATTTGGGCAATCACGTCGTCCACCGTAATGGGTTGCGTGTTGGTGCCGTCTTTAAGGCGTACGGTCAGCGTGCCGTTGGCGGCCTCGTTCTTGCCGATAATGGCCGTGTACGGGATGCGCTGCAAATGCGCTTCGCGGATTTTGAGGCCCAGTTTTTCCGGGCGGATATCCAGTTCCACGCGCAGGCCTGCGGCTTTCATTTTAGCGGCCACTTCCTGTGCAAACGGGATTTGGTCGTCTGTCAATGTCAAAATCTTCATCTGCACGGGGGCCAACCACAGCGGGAACCACCCGGCGTAGTGTTCAATCAGTACGCCTGTAAAGCGTTCAATACTGCCAAACATAGCGCGGTGCACCATAATGGGGCGTTTGCGGCCTTCGGGGGCCACGTATTCCAGGTCAAAGCGTTCGGGCAGGTTGAAGTCAAACTGAATGGTAGACAGTTGCCACAGACGGCCAATGGCGTCCATTACTTTAATATCAATCTTCGGCCCGTAGAAAGCGGCTTCCCCGGCGTGCGTGGTATAGGGGATCTGGTTTTCCTCCAGCACGTGTTTTAAAGCACTCTCGGCGCGTTCCCATTCTTTTACGTCGCCCGTAAAGTGTTCCGGATGTTGCGGGTCGCGCGTGGAAAGTTCCACCGCATAGTTGGAAAAACCAAACGTCTTAAAAATATGCATGGCATATTCAAACGCTTGTTTTACTTCGCTTTCTACTTGCTCGGGCGTGCAGAAAATGTGTGCATCATCTTGCGTAAATCCGCGCACGCGCAACATGCCGTGCAGCGCGCCGGAGCGTTCATAGCGGTACACCGTGCCCAATTCGCTAAAGCGCAAGGGTAAATCCCGGTACGAGCGTAAATGCGTTTTGTAAATTTCCACATGGAAGGGGCAGTTCATGGGTTTGATTTGGTATTTTTCCTCATCAATTTCCATGGGGTTAAACATACTGTCTTTATAAAAACCCGCGTGGCCGCTGATTTCAAAGAGGTGGTAGCGCGCAATATGCGGGCTGACAACCAGGTCATAGCCGCGTTTTAGGTTCTGGTCTTTAATCCAATCTTCCAAAATTTTGCGTAACATTCCCCCCTTGGGGTGCATCAAAATCAGCCCGGGGCCCACGTGGTCGTTAATGCTGAATAAATCCAGTTCCGGGCCCAGTTTGCGGTGGTCGCGCTTGGCGGCTTCTTCCTGTTGTTTGACGTAGGCGTCTAGTTCATCCTTGTTGTCAAAGCACAGGCCGTAAATGCGCTGGAGCATGGGGCGTTTTTCGTCCCCGCGCCAGTACGCGCCGGCAATGGTAGTAAGTTTAAAACTATTGACTAACCCCGTGTGGTCCACGTGCGGGCCGCGGCACAGGTCGGCATAATCGCCATTGACATAGACGGTAATGGTGCCGTCTTCCAGTTCTTCCAAAAGTTCCAGTTTGTATGTTTCGCCGCGTTTTTGAAAAAACTCACGCGCTTCTTGCTTGCTCATTTCTTTGCGTTCAAATTTTTGGCGCGCTTTGATGATTTCTTTCATTTTGGTTTCAATGGTTTTTAGGTCTTCGGGCGTGAATGCGTGGGGGCAGTCAAAGTCGTAATAAAAACCATTTTCAATGGCGGGCCCGATGCCGAGTTTCGTACCGGGGAATAACTGCTGCACCGCTTGTGCCATGATGTGAGCGCACGAGTGGCGTTTTGTTTGTAAGTCTAGTTTTTCTGACATGTTTTTTCCGCTTGGGGCTGTCAGCCACGATGACCGAGCCAACCGCCAAGGGCCTCTTTTAAGATAGTTAAATTATACAAAATTAGCCGCGCCTAATTCACGCAAAACACCCCGCCGGATGTGGGCGGGGTGCATTGGCGCAACACAATTATTTCACAAACTCAAAGAAGAATTGATTTTTTAACGTACTGCGTGCTACAATTTGCCCCCCTGTCTTCTCGTTATACAGCACCACATAAGAGGACGGAAATAATTCAGTAGGTTCCAGTTGTCCTTCCCCTTGGTACACAATTCCCTCTACAGGCAATTCATACACATTAAAAACATCTTGCGTGAAACGCTTTTGTACTTTGGGTACATCATTGCCATAGAAACGGTGTAACGCGTTACCCAAATCATTCTGGGACTCAAAACGGGTAGGATAATTACCGGTGTGCCAATCTTCGGCCCGCTGTGGATTATCACGCATTAAATCACGGTTCCATCTGTAATACTGCACCGGGTCTTTAGGCCGCCAGCTTCCAATGCCGGGCTCTACTTCATAATATTCAAACTCGCCGTAAATTTCTTCTTCACCAGCGGGCTTATACATCTTATATACAGCCGGCACGTTATCAGCAATTTTACCGGTTTGGCTTTCTACATCAAAAATCACAAAATACTCGTCGGAATTTAACACCACCGGAACTTCGTACCCCACCGGCTTATATAAAATGCCATCCACAGGCAAGGCATACAGTTTTACTTGCCGCCCGTCCGGCCCTATATAGACTTTGGCCTGCCCTTTATAAAACACGTCCAAATCTTTAGCCAATTGCTCTTGTTGTGTATAGGAGGCATTGGGAAAAGATGTTTCAATCAAATTCTCAAGCGACTTACTGGCATTTTCCAGTGTTTGATAATCGGATTCCCAGTTGTGACTATTATACCAATCCCGTACAAAAGTAAAATAACTTTTATTCACAGGCGTGATAGTTTTTGGTAATTGTGCACGTACCAACCCCGCATTTCCAGGGGTTACCACACCTAATGGCAATTTTGTCGAAACCGGGCTTTTGTAGGTCAATACTCTGTCCGACAAGTTTGGTTGCTTTGTGGCGCGGGCCACCACTCTATCCAAATTAGCTAAATTTTTAGTGGCTTTTGCCAGGTTTTTAAATTGGGCAAAAGCGGGCACACTGCTTAGCAACAATACGACTAACACACTTCCTAATACGGTTTTTTTCATAGTTTCTCCCTGTTCTTATAGTATGTAATAAATTAGCTAAACGCCAGGGCCTTTGGACCTATTTATTCCTAGGCCCTATACCCCAAAAAGCCTAAAAAATCCTATAATATAAAATATGCGTTTTTTAAGCCTACTCATTAAACCCTTCCAAAACGCCTGGCAACTGTTGGCGGTGCTTTGTGTGCCGGCAGTACTGCTGGGTGCATTTGGCCTTACACAACTGGGCGTTACGGACTTTATTTACATTCTACCGGCAGAACTGGTTAAATTTGCGTGCGAATTTTTATTTTTAGGCATACTGCTTTCTATTTACCAACTGTTGGGACTTAAAAACAAATGGCTGTTAGGTGCGTGCACATTTGTATATTACCTTACCTTATCGGCGGACCTGGTACTATTGTGGTATTTTAAGGAACGGTTTGGGGCTAAATATCTGGACACGCTGGAAGGAGGCGATTATGCCTTTCTAACGGACTGGCGCGTATTATTGTATTTAGCGGCGGTGGCCGTTTTTTCCTTTGGTACGGTGCGGTTCTTATTTCAGCCTGCCACACGCAAAACGGCATTACACCGCCTGGGAATTTGCACGGCCGGAACCGTGCTCTTGTACGTATTAAACCCTTTATGGCTACTACCCGCCCCGGCCGATTTTTATGGGGCTTATATGACGCCCCCCTCTCCTATTTACACGGTGCGTGCCGTGCTTACCCGCCAACCTACCCCGCTTATTACCGCGCAATTACCCCCCGAAACCAAAAAACTGGCCCAACAATACAATGTGTTTTCCGCCCGGCAAACCCCTGTAGGTAAAAATTATATGCGGGTGGTGCTCATTGCCAGCGAGTCGCTTTCCAATAAATACATGCACCACTTTAATATGAACATTCCCCCCCAAGCCAGTGAACCGCTAGACCGGCTGTTTGAAAATAATCCGTCGGCCTCCTTAAAACATGTATCTCTTTCCACCTTGTATGGGTTATCGGTCATTTTTACGTCCCACCCGTTTGTACGGTTGGCGTATGAAAACGGCTACCCCACATCCTTGGTAAAAGAACTCAAAAAGAATGGGTTTCATACGGCATTCTTGCGCGGGGCAAATGAAACCTACATGGACGAACACCTCTTGTTTAAATCCGCCGGGTTTGATGAGGTTATTGGAGCCACTTATTTTGAAACCCGCCCGGATTACAAAAATTACATTGACTGGTGGGGCCTGTTGGACCGCAAACTTTTTGACTACGCCTTGGAATACCTGCGCGTACACAAAAACGAGCCCACGTTTATTACACTGCTAACAGTGGATACGCACTCGCCTTTGGGGCGGCTGGATTATTTGGGTGAAACCTACCAAGATATTGATGAAAAATTTTACGATACCCCCACCCTGCCCCGCGCTTTTGCACGTTTTGGGCAAGATGTTACCCGCTTTATTGCGCGTATGCAAAAAAACGGTTTATTTGATGACGATACCCTCGTGCTCATCATGCCGGACCACCCGGCCTATGCCAATATGCCTACAGGGGCTCTATTTTCCCCTTATCAGCCACAGTTTGATAATTTGCCTTTTATCATTCTGACGAAGGATAAAATTAAACAGCCTGTCTCGCAAAATGAGTTACTTTCCCAACTGGATATTGCCCCCACTATGTTGGATTTACTCAATATTGATATCCCCCGCGGCATGTTTGGCCATAGTATTTTTGACACCCACGCCCGGCGCACCGTGTTTGACGTAAAAGAAGACTATGCCGTAGTAACCAACGTAAGCGGCAAGCGGGTGGTACCGTTTCGCTCGCTACGTAAACAAGACCGGGAACTAATGCGCTTAATGCGCACGTTTCTAACGGACTAATTTTGCTATAATAAACTAAATTTTAAGTAGGAGGTTTTACCCCCCAGCGTATTTTTAATTTGAACTGTTTTTGGGAACTGTACCGTGCGTACAGACACGCTTGGAACTTTCCAAGCCACATGCCCCAAAACAGCCGTTTTAGGTACAACCGGAAGTCGACATCCGCACGTACCGAGTGTTTGCCGCGTATGCGGTAAATCACGGCTGTTATATTGGGTTAAGCATGTTGGCCCATTATATTAGCCGTTTTTTTATGGGCCCGGCACAAAATTAGGAGTTATACAACATGCATTGTAAAATAAACAGAGGGTTTACCCTCATTGAGTTGTTGGTAGTAGTTTTAATTATCGGTATTTTGGCGGCGGTGGCATTGCCGCAGTACCAAAAGGCCGTGATGAAGGCACGGGTGGCAGAGTATGAAGTAAATCTAAAAGCCCTGGCCGAGGCCGAACAAGCCTGTTATTTACAAAAAGGAAGTGCTTGTACCTTGACTGAATTAGATGTAGATGTGCCGCAATGCAAACCCATACCCGGTTTGTTCACAAGTTGTACGTATGACATTGGAAGAGGATATAGTGTTGTAACAATTGATAATCAGACTGCAATCTATCTCTTTTCAATTTCCACCAAACAAATGTTCAACCACACATATACTCAAACAAGAACAGGATTACAATGCACAGTCTTTACAACGTCTAGCAAGAATAATACCTGTACAAAATTAGGTTTTACTCGTCAATTATTTCATAGTGGAGGAATGTATGTTGGCACATTGTCTTAAACACAATGCCCACATTAAATAGACAATTCTTTCCCCTATGCCCCTTTACCGGGGCATTTTTTGTTAGAACAAACCCAGCCCCATGCAATTACGTGTCATTGCCGAGGAATTAGCGGCCCGCAGGGTTCGGCAATCTACCACGCGGGTCGTTTCCCCCGCTAATTGCGTAACAACAAGCGCGTGGAAGATCCCCGAGTCCTGCGGACGGCAAAACCGGGAATGACTCCTTTTTAATATCAGAAATCAGGCACAATAAAATGACGTCCACAACGGGCTTTTTACTTCTAAATATGCTACAATAAGATATATTTAATTTAGGAGGATTTTCTATGAACACAGCCGCCCAAGGGGGCTCTACTTTTATTTGGTTCATGCTCTTGGCCTTCGCGTTTATCATGATTTTTCTTCCGGCCCGCAGCCAGAAGAAACGCGACCAGGAAATGAAAACCAAACTGGATGCCCTGCAAAAAGGAGACCAAATCGTTTTGGCAAACGGAATTGTTGGCACCGTCGTCGGTTTTAAGGATGAGGCCCTGGAAGTAAAAGTGGCCGAAGGCGTAAAACTGACCGTGCTAAAAACCGCCGTTGCCGGATTTTTAACTGACCGCGTGCAAAACGCCGTAAAAGGAGGCAAGAAGTAATGTCAAACAGATTAGCCGTAAAATGGGGACTCATTATCGTCATTTTACTGGGGGCCGTCTATATGATTTACCCCAACTACAAATGGTATTCTAAACCCCTCGCCGAGCGCGAAAAACTAGATACCCTGGGCGAACGCCCCAAACGCATTTTGAACCTAGGCTTAGACTTGCGCGGCGGGTCCAGCCTGCTCTTGGAACTGGACGTATCCAAACTGCCGGGCAACGAACCGTTGCACGAGGCTATGAGCCGCGCGATTGAAATCATCCGCAACCGCATTGACCAATACGGCGTGGCGGAAACCTCTATTACCAAACAGGGCGACAAATGGATTATGGTACAACTGCCGGGTGTTTCTAACCCGCAGCGCGCCGAGGAACTCATTGGCAAAACGGCCATGTTGGAGTTCCGCATTGTCAAAAATGATACTTCCGTTGCCCAGGCCGCTTTTGCCGCGCTGGAAAAAACGGATAACCCGTTTGATGACGACGGCAACTTATTGCCCGAAATTGCCAAATTAGTACCCTCCGGCTACCAAATTATGCGTAGCAAAGAAGGTGGCCCGGTACTGGTGGAGGCTGAGGCGCAAGTAACCGGGGCCGATTTGGACGATGCCCGCGTGATTATGATGGACGATAACGGATATTCTGCCGTATCGTTTAGTTTTAATACAGACGGGGCCCAAAAATTCGGCAAATTAACCGGTAGCAATTTGCAAAAACAACTGGCCATTGTGCTGGATAACACCGTGCAATCCGCGCCGACTATCCAGTCCCGCATTACGCGCGAAGGGCGCATTACCGGGCATTTCACGCCCGAAGAAGCCCGCAGTTTGGCCATTGTCTTAAAAGCCGGTGCCTTACCTGCCCCGGTGCGTGTGATTGAAAAGAAAACCATCGGCCCGACGTTAGGGGAAGATTCTATTAAGTCCGGCTTGTCCGCCTCGGGCATAGCCTTCTTAATCATCTTACTGTTTATGGCCGTTTACTATAAAGCGGCCGGTGTCATTTCAGACGTGGCCCTTATTTTAAACTTTGTATTAACCGTAGCCGTGATGAGTTATTTCTCAGCCACGCTTACCTTACCCGGTATTGCCGGTATGATTTTGTCTTTGGCTATGGCCATTGACGCCAACGTGCTGATTATTGAACGCATGCGCGAAGAAAAACGCGCCGGCAAACCCGTGTATGAAATTATCAACTTGGGCTATGACAAAGCCTGGAGTGCCATTTTTGACTCCAACATTACCACCATTATCGTGGGGGCCTGTTTGCTACAGTTTGGTACCGGCCCGGTAAAAGGCTTTGCGGTAACCTTAATCATTGGGTTACTGGTCAGTTTGTTTACAGCCGTGTTTGTAACGCGCGCCATTTACGAACTGATTTTAACTTCTAACACCAAGGAGATCAGTCTATGATGAATTTACTGCCTAAAACAAACATTGATTTCCTGAAATACCGGAAAATCTACTTTACGTTATTTGCCCTGTTGCTGGTGGTAGGCATTTTCTGCTTTGCCACCAAGGGGCTCAACCTGGGGATTGATTTTACCGGAGGCACCATGGTGCAAGTGGAGTTTCACTCCCCGGTGGATATGGGCCAAATCCGCGAGGCCCTCTCTGCCACGGGAACCACCTCGGAACTGCAATCGTTTGGCGATAATTCCTACGCCATTAGCGAAAAAAGCACCTCTGATGAAATTGGTGCCGTGCAGGCCCGCATTACCCATGCGCTGGATAGTTTAAACGTGCCTTACACGGTGTTACAAACGAACTCCGTGGGGCCGGCCGTCGGGTCAGACATGACCGAGCGCGCCCTGTGGTCTATTTTGCTATCCATGGTGTTTATCATCATTTATGTGGCATTCCGCTTTAGCAACATTTTGTGGGGTATTTCCGGCGTAGTAGCCCTGTTCCACGATTTGTTCTTAATGGCGGTAGCGTTTAGCATTACCCAGCGCGAAATTGACCTGGTCGTAGTAGCCGCCTTTTTGACGGTAGCCGGGTTCTCTATTAACGACACGATTGTCATTTTTGACCGCATGCGTGAAAACGTGCGTTTGCACCCCAAAATGAGTTTTGGGGAGTTAATTAACCTCTCTATTAACGAGACGCTCTCTCGCACCATTATTACCACACTTACCGTGCTATTCGCCCTGTTTGTGTTGTATTTCTTTGGCGGGGAAGTGATTAACTCGTTTGCGTTTGCCATGCTCATTGGGTGTATTTCGGGCGTGTATAGTACCATTGCCCTAACTACCCCGTTGGTATATACCTGGAGCCATGGCGTATATCACGACGGCAGTGAAAAACCGGCTAAAGCACAACGCAGCGAAGCCGAACAAGTGGCCGCCGCGTATCATTCCGCCAAGCGTGCTATTCGCAATTCCGACGGAAATGCCCGGCGCAGAAAACGCCGCAACCGCAACTAACTTTACAGAGCCCCGGCCTATACCGGCTGGGGCTCTGTTAAACCATTTATATAAGGGGCCCGCATCCGCAGACTTTTTTTATAAGTGGTTTAACCACAAGGACTAAGCACCCATGCGTAAAATTAAACGCTTTAAAATAACGTCCCGCTCGCGCGAAATTATGAACCGCCTCCTGCGCGAGTTACCCCTTTTGCGCCGGGCCGGTTTTCAAAGCCAGCCGGAAGTATCCGCCTTTGTTACGGAAATTTTTAACCTGCTGGACCCCGGCGTCGTGTACGAATTTAACCAAGATGCCCATTGGGAACTGGACGACCAAAGCATTATCCATAAAGAAATGTTTTCCGCCTGCGTTGTAACCCTTGGAGACAAACTGGAACCCTATCTAAACACCTTGCCCAATGACGATAAACGCACCGCCGCGGTAACGGTAATTTTAGAATTTTTACGCACGGCCGTTGGTTTTGTAACAGACTTAATTAAAGAACAAGCCACCAAAGAGGAGTGTGAGATTTTAGACCTGCAGTTTGTCTATCTTCCCCCGTTTGGGGCGGCGGGGGCCCCTAAACTCTTGCGCGAAGCCGTACGCCTGGAAAACACCCTGGCTATAAAGGCATTGCCGCTTATTTTGCCCCACGTAAATGCCGAGAAAATTGACGTTTCCCTGGCGCAAGACGGCACCCTGGTTCCACTTTACACGGCTGTATTTTTTGTACCCTGGCAAAAAGCCAAAAAGAAAGGAAAAAAATAATGCATCACGATGAACGCAAACCCTTTTCATTCAAACATGCCCTAGGTTCTACCCTGGTGTGGTGGTATACCGTATTTTTGGGCTGGACCACCCGTATTTATTGGTTCAAAACCGATGAGGGAAAACAACTGGAAGACAGCGGACAAGGCCTGATTTATGCCGCTTGGCATAACCAACAACTTTTCCTGTTATACCCTTATAAACAACAGAAAATCGCGCCCTTAATCAGCCAATCTTCAGACGGGGAATATATTGCGCGCGTGTTGCCGCATTTTGGTATGGAAGCGGTGCGCGGTTCCACCACGCGCGGCGGGGCGCGGGCACTTATTAAACTATTGCAAGCCACCCGTAAAGGCTACCGCCCTATGCTCACGCCGGACGGCCCGCGCGGCCCTATTTACACCGTACAACCGGGCATTTTGTTTTTAGCCAAAAAAACGGGATTTCCTATCATCCCGGTGGGTACAGCCCTGTCGCACAAATTTAAGGCGGGCTCGTGGGATAAAATGCGTGTGCCGCTTCCGTTTGGCAAAACGGCCCTAACCTATGGCAAAGCCATTTGGGTAAAGTCAGAAGAAGATTTCCCCCGCGCCGCCCAAGAGTTGCAGGAACAACTCAACTGGGCCAGCGAGCAGAGCGAGTGGTTTTGCAATAAGAAACACTTTGACAGCACGAAAGGTTAAATTGTTAATTTACACGGTAATACGTCGTATTATTATGGGGTTTATCAACTTTTTTCCCGCTTATATTTAAACTTTTACAAATTTCCTCCGCTACGCTACTTTTTTCATTACATCCTGCGGTCCACGTACGCGGTACACAGTATATACCGCCGGCTTCCACAGGGTACTCACTTGTATCATTATGCGAGGATGGAAAAGAAGTAAAAAAAGGCATATTAGCATTACAGGCATCTGCTGTACAATCTCCACCTTGACGACAAAAATAGACATATTTATTGGGAGTGTTTTTATTTGACTGAGCAAATGCCGGAGCAACTTGTCCATTTGCTACATCAATATCTAATTGTGAAATATCGCGTGCAAAAGTTCCATTTGCTAAAAAATACACGTCTTCCGCCAGTACCAGGCTTTTTAACATAGCCACAGCCTCTGCTGTACGGGCCTTGAGTACTGCCTTATTATACTGCGGCAAGGCTACCGCCGCCAGTATGCCGATAATCAAGACAACTACCAGTAGTTCAATCAACGTAAACCCCGCTTGGGGGCAAAAACAACCTTTCTTAACATTTTTATTCATCCTACGTACACCTCTATTTATATAAGTTTTTAGTTCACTACAACTCAAATTTACCAAAAAAAAAAAACGAGTCAAGTCCTTTGGGGGACAAAAAAACACCCCCACTTGGCAAGGCCTAAATGAGGGTGTTTTGCGTGAATCTTTAACGGTTTATTTCCGTTTCTTTTTAATAACGGTTTTTTTACCCGTTTTTTTGCCGCCCTTTTTTAACTGGGCCGCAAACTCCTTCCACCCCTCTAAGGCCAACGGGAGTACCTCGTCCATGTGTTTGACGGGGATTAAGGTCATCTCTTTACGCACGCGCTGCGGGATTTCACTCACATCCTTTTGGTTGGTATGCGGGTAGAGAATGGTTTTCACGCCCTCGCGGTAGGCGGCTAAGAATTTTTCTTTAATCCCCCCTACGGGCAAAATACGCCCCGTGATGGTTACTTCCCCGGTCATAGCCAGTTTCTTTTTAACAGGCAACCCGGTTAACAAACTAACTAGCGCGGTGGTAATAACCCCCCCGGCGGACGGTCCGTCCTTAGGAACGGCCCCTTCGGGGAAGTGGACGTGAAAATCCGTCTTGTCAAAATCCACCTCTTTGCCATACCCGCGGCTGCGGGCATAGGTCAAAGCGGCGCGCACGGATTCTTTCATCACGTCGCCCAACATACCCGTTAAAATAAGCCCGCCTTTGCCCGGGATTTTGGTGGCCTCTATGGTTAGGGTTTCACCGCCTACACTGGTCCAGGCCAGGCCGGTGGCAATACCTACGGCGTTGTCCTCGGTAGCAAAGTTGGAATACTTAGGCACGCCCAAAAATTCGTGCAGGTTTTCCTTGGTAACGGTAACGGATTTTTTGCCTTCCACAATTTGCTTGGCGGCTTTGCGGCAGAGGGAACCAATTTCGCGCTCCAAATTACGCACCCCGGCTTCGCGCACATAATCGCGCATTAAAAGAGCCACGGCCTCGCGGTCAATTTTGAGTTGTTCCTTTTTCAGCCCATGTAATTTCATTTGTTTGGGGAGCAAATAATTGTTCACAATATCGTGCTTTTCATACTCGGTATATCCGTCAAAATCAATAATTTCCAGACGGTCCCGTAGCGTAACCGGGATAGACGAGAGCGAGTTGGCCGTTGTAATAAACATGATGTTGGACACATCAAACGGCACATCTAAAAAGTGGTCCGTAAACTCTTTGTTTTGCTCCGGGTCTAACAGTTCCAACAAAGCCGCCGCCGGGTCGCCGCGCCAGTCCGAACCCATTTTGTCAATTTCATCTAACAAGAACACGGGATTGGCACTTTTGGCCTTGCTAATGCCCTGAATGATACGCCCCGGCATGGAACCGATATACGTACGGCGGTGGCCGCGGATTTCACTCTCATCCCGCACGCCGCCTAAACTCATACGCACAAATTTGCGCCCAATGGCCCGCGCAATGGATTTAGCCAGCGAGGTCTTCCCCACCCCGGGGGCCCCCGCAAAACAGAGCACCGGCCCGCGCAACGAGTGGGTCAGTTTATTGACGGCTAAATACTCTAAAATGCGCTGTTTGGGCTTTTCCAGGCCAAAGTGGTCTTCATCCAAAATTTGTTTGGCTTTTTTCAAGTCCAACACGTCTTTGGTGGTTTGGTTCCACGGCATATTTAACAGCCAGTCCAAGTACGTGCGGGCCACCGTAGCCTCCGGCGAGAAGGGTTGCATTTTGGCCAAGCGGTCTATTTCTTTTTTGGCTTCTTCGGCCGCGTGTGGCGGCAGACCGTTTTTCTTAATTTTGGCGCGCATGGCATCTAATTCTTTTTGGAAATCATCCTTCTGGCTTAGTTCCTTTTGAATGGCTTTCATTTGCTCATTCAAATAGTACTCTTTTTGGTTCTTTTCCATTTGCTCATGCACTTTCTTTTGGATTTTAGATTCCAAATTGGCAATTTGCAGTTCCGAAGTAATCAGTTTTAAAATTTTTTCCAACCGCACATTCAGGTCCACCGCCTCCAAAATTTCTTGGCGTTGGGCCGTTTGCACCAACATATTAGAGGCAATGGTATCGGCCAGTTTAGACGGGTCGTTAATTTGGCGCAAAAAGGAAACCCCTTCCACCGCCACCCGGCGCGAAGCACGTGCATATTCGTCAAACGCATCCAGCACACGGCGCATCAGGGCCTGGATAACCGGGGAATTTTCCTCGGGCTCTTCAATATATTGGGCTTTTGCAAACCAACAGCGGGTATCCGGGTTAACAGCCAAGTCCGTTAATTTAGTACGGGCCAAGCCTTGCAAAAACACTTTTAGCGAACCATTGGGCATGCGTAAATTCTGTGTAATTTGGCAAATTACCCCAAAGTGGTACAAATCGGTTACTTTGGGTTCTTCCAACTCGGCATTTTTTTGTGATACGGCCACAATGTAGTGCCCCGGTGCACTGAGTGCTAAATCAATAGCGGCAATGGATTTTGCCCGGTCCACCGATAACGGCAAATTCATTCCCGGAAACATCACTACATCCCGCACCGCTACCACCGGCACTTGCGTAGGTAAAGAAAGCGTGGTTTTTTTTATTTCGGACATACAACCCCCAAATCTCTTAAAATGAGTAACGGAAAAATGCCACTCTGGCAAGATATTCCCGTCGTATAGGCAAAATTATAGCAAATTTTTTCAAAATTAGCAACTATTTTATTTGTTTGCTAATTATCAATCACTAAAAAGCCCCGTGCACACTACAAAGC
The DNA here is from genome assembly GCA_045606825.1 of Elusimicrobiaceae bacterium. Classification (GTDB taxonomy): domain Bacteria; phylum Elusimicrobiota; class Elusimicrobia; order Elusimicrobiales; family Elusimicrobiaceae; genus Avelusimicrobium. Next base: position 35,153 of record JAZUSQ010000031.1, on the reverse strand, counting down.
AGGGGCTTTTAAAGCACTATTTCCACTGTACGCCAATGAGGTGGACGATATCACGTTGGAACAATTGACGGGCTTTGCGGCGAACCATATTTTCCTCCCACTCACTCCACGGGGAAGAGGATGCTTCCGCCTCACTGCCGGTAGCAGAGGGTTGGAGAAACCGATAAAATACCGTACGTAAATTTTGTTGAAGAATACGGGCATGCGCTATAGCCGTCTTTTCCAGAGGATGTATAGCACCGCACAAGGCTTCAAAGGCCTCAAACGCACGGATCACTTCAAACAGGTCCTCTGTATTGACTCCCCCCATCACCGCATCCAATACAATTAGGTGGGTAATATCTTCATTTCCAAGCGTTTGTTTGCCGTCACTTTCCCGCAGGATATGCGGAGTTTGGTTCTTGAGCATCCCTTTGATGGTACGGTACAACTGGGTGTTCTTATAATTCGGATAGGCTTGATAAGACAGCCCCGCATTTTTGATTTGGCTATATTTAACGGTATGCGTTTCCAAGCGGTTATACGCAATTTCAATAACCTGGCGCACCGTAGGCTGAGCAGGCACACATGCACGGTGCTTGTATAAGGCCAACAAGTTACCGGCCGCCTCATGTTCCTGCGGGGTAAGTGTAAAGGGCGTATAGAAGCCGGCATTATTAAAAGCCCCCATTTCCTGCGGATTGGAAAGCAACAGGTAAATGTCTAACAAATCGGCAAAATCCGCTTGCGGGGTGTGAACCGGGAAACCATGGCTCCCCAACGTAACATGTTTAGGATATTCGTCCACGAGGGAAACCAACCCGGCATAACTAAACGGAATAAAAGCCGGGTCTGCCAAGCGTTTTAAAAATAATAAATTAGGCAGTTCCACTACCTCATTCATACCGCCGTAGTATGTCTGATAGGAGATATGATAGTCATATACCTCTTGTGCACGGTCAATGAAGGCCTGGTAATCGGTATTGGGCAAAGCCTCGGCCTGTGAATGCCCTAAACGCCACAAGTAGAAGGCTTGCGCCAGTTGGTTAGGGAGCAAAAAATCAAAGGGAACAAACTCTTGGGCTACCTGCCCTTTCATCAAAGGAGATTTTATAGGGGCTACTTGCACAGAATGAGCCTCTAAAAAGGGGGTAACCAGCCCACCCCCCAAAGCAGGAACCAAACTACTGTTGTGGCCCAATACGGGCACGCTTTGTGCATATACATAGCCAAACACAGGATGATATACCGATTTAGACGGTGTAAATGTCTGCCGGGCTAACGAACGCTCTAATTGTTTGATAAGTTGTTTACGGCTTTGGGCTTGTGCAGGCTGGGAAACCGCCAAACCAACGGAAATAAGACCTACGATTGCATAAAATTGAATTTTCATACATATATTGTACCTCTTTAGGGGGGCACAATTGCGTAGGTCAAAAGACCTATTTGGTCGTTGGGACCTATTGTTTTACTACGCTTCTTCTATCAAACCGTATCCTTGCGCCGTACCGTTATCATCTTGGCATATAACGGCTTTCCAGGTCCGTTCTTCATATATACCTTTTTGGGTGCGTATTTCCAACGGCAGGGTAAAGGTATTCCCGGTTGCCTGGCGGATTTCTTCCTGGAAACTGCGTTTGGACAAATCCGGGTTACGAACCACCTCATCAAAAAAGTTGCGCCCCAACATATTGGCAATATGCCGCCCGGTTACATCCAATAACGCCTGACTGACAAACGTCATTTGATAATCCAAATCCAATAGTACAGCCGGTTTATCCACATATTCCAAGGTGCGCGCAAACGAACGGGAGGCTTCACTAAGCATTTTACCGGTTTGGCGCAGTTCAATACGCAGACTAAGCAGCCGCGCCAAAAGGCCCATCAGTTCTTCGGCACCGTCATCAAAACTGCGCCGGGGTGTGTACGAGGCAAAACACAAAGCCCCCATCATTTTGCCGCTTACCACCAGCGGGGCCGCCACTAACAGCCTAAATTGGTTTTTCACATGCACACACTTATGGCAGGACGTAACGGCTAAATCCGGCCATAATAACACACGTCCGTCCAGCACATCATACAAACATTCCTCCACCGGGAAGGAAAGGCCGCGTTCCAGGCCGTTGTCATTATCGGTTACATACATCAGGTGGCTATACATACCGTCTGCCTGTTTGTCAAAACGGACCACCATACCAATATCCGCCCGGAATACTTTTAGCCCAAAATGTAAAATTTGGTCCACCTGGTCTGTAAGGGATAGGCCGGGATTACCGGTTAAACGGTATAATTCATGAATTTGGCGTTCATGCACCTTGTGTTGGGAGATGTCTTTTAACCATAATACGGTTTCATCCCGCCCGTCAATAGGCGTAACGCTGACGTCAAAATAATGGGTACTTCCCCCCACTTGCCAGGCCAACTCAAAACCACTGGCTACATTTACCGCCAAGGCTTCTTTAATGGTAAATAACGCCTTTTGGGCATTTTCTTTTCCCCAGTATTGTTGGGGAGTATGGCCAATAAACAAGGTTTCCGCTTCACCGGCGGGAAGGTAATCCAGGTTAGAATATACCTCCAATGCCTTACCATTGGCATCTGTTTTTACATACAACCCGGGTAAAGCGGCACGCACACTTTTAAGTTCTTTGGCTTCTTTAGACGTGCGGGACCATTCATCTTTATGTTCGGACAAATCCCGCAGTACCGCCAGGACCGCCTGTTGGCCGGGAATATCCAACATGGTCAATGTAGTTTGCGCTTCAAACAGACTGCCGTCTTTACGGCGTACAGGATGTGTAAAAGCGGCTTTGCCGTGGTTATGCAGGTCTTTATGTGCCTGCGCTAATACGTTTTCAAACGGTTTGGTAGCATGGGATACATACAGGTCTTTAAATTGCAAATGTGCCAATTCATCCTGCGAGTACCCGGTTTTTTGGGCTAAATACTGGCTTACACCGTCTAACGCCCCCAAACGGCCCCGGTACATCAGAACCGAAAATATGACCCCGTCGGTAGATTCCAACAAGGCATTTAATTGGGCCGAGCGTTCCTCCAGCACTTTTATTAACTGTAAGTGCATCGTACGGTTGCGTAACACAAACAGGTAATGGTCTTTTTCACGAACGGCACTCAGGCGCACGGCTATTTTTTCCAACCCGCTGGCCGGATTGATAAAATAATCCCGGTTAGACAAGGTGCCCGTTTGGGCTAACACCTGTAAATCGGCCTCAAATTGCGGCCGTGACTCATCATCAAACACGTAGGATATGGGGTGGCCTAAGAGTTCTTTTTCAGACAACTGGCATAATTCACAAAACAGGTCATTACAGGTTTGCATAGAGAAATCCGCCTTGCATAACACATACGGTTCACTGTTAGGTAAAATAAGCATTTCTTGTGTTGCAACCGGGGATATTTCATACGGAGCCGCCGGACGGCGCAACAAACGCCGTTTCACCGCAACCTGAGGGGAGCGCAAAGTTACAGATACGCTATAATCGGCCAAAATAATTCCATCCCGTGTGGTACGGCGGTTCATGGGCACAAATTTCAAGTGTAGCGGCAATTTAGCACGGCTTGCATCCAACCGGCCCGGGAAAACACGTGCCATGCGGGCAAAATCAAACACATAGTCCATTTCAGCCGGTTCGCCGACGCGCAATTTACGCCGCACTGCCAATGACAACGCCGGACGGACATAGACATTGCGGTAAAAATTTTTATCTGTTACGGTTAACCCCACTAAGTTACGGCACGCCTCATTCATCAGGCTAATGTATCCGTTGGCCATCAGCACAAAAGATGCCACGGCTGATTTTTCAAACGCCAAGCGGAAACTGTCCCGTTCGTGCAATAGTTCACGCCGGGCTTGGTTTTGGGTGGTTACATCACGCAAGAAGCAAAGTACAATGCGCCGCCCCAAATAACGCGAGGCTACTGCCGAGAACTCCACCTCAACGGGTTTACCGTCTTGGCGCAACAAGGTCAACAGCACCGTTTCTGCCGCTTTCGGGGCATCCGCCAGTACAGCCTCATATTTTTCCTTTAACACATCTTTATAGTCCGGTGTAACCAACTCGGCAAGCGCAGTACCCGCCAAATCTTTTAAATCCTTGTATCCCAGCATGTTACAAAGTGCCTGGTTGGCATACATTACTTTTTTATCCTCTGCCAAGAGCACTCCCTCGCGGGCATTTTCCACCAGCAGGGTGTTTTTATCGCTGGCTTCACGGATTTGTTTTTCCAAACGGGTTTTCTGCGTAATATCTTCCGACACCACCAATAGCGAACTGGGGGTGCCGTCTTCATTAAACACCGGGGTTTTAACGGTATGCATAATTTTAACCCCTTCACTGGCAGTGGAAATGAGTTCTTGCGGAATATTTTGTTCTTTGCGGCTTTCAAATACTTTTAAATCCCCCTCCCGCAAAAATTCCTGTTGTTCTTGGGTCATATCATTACGGTAAGAAGTATGCCCAATCACATCACGCGCACTGACCCCAAACAATTCTTCACTTTTCTTGTTCCATAAAATATATTTACCGTCATACGTTTTTACGGATAAAGACACGGGCAAATTGTTAATAACGGCCTGCAAAAAGTTACGCGCGTTCACAATTTCCTGCTCTTGTGCTTTCTTTTCGGTAATATCTTCGGCCACGGTCAGCACCATAAACGGTTTGCCGTCTTTATCAAACACCGGGGCTTTTACCAAATGTAGTAACATTTTTGTACCGTCCAGGGCGGTGTAAGATTCTTCCGCCAGTTCTACTACAGCACCGTTTTCAAAAATAGACTTTTCGCGTTTGTCATAAAACTCATGCCGGCCGATTTGCTCGCCTTCTTTCTCTCCGGGGAACATCTCGCGCGCCCGGCGGTTGACAAACATAATTTTGTCGTTTGCGCCGCGGGCGTAAATAGCCACCGGCACATTGTCCAGCAGGGTTTGTAAAAAGTTTTTGGTTTCCAGCAAGTCTTTTTCTTGGGCCTTGCGCTGGGTAATATCTTCTACCAGGGTTACCACAAATTTTTCCTGCTCCCCGCTGGAAACGGGTACTTTAATCATCCGTAGCCACTTGGTAGTTCCGTCGGCTATTTGGTAGGCTTCTTCCGGGATGTGTAACGTTTGGCCGGACTGGATGAGTTGTTGTTCACGTGCCATATATCCGCTAATTTGTTGGGGCGTTTCATGCGGCAGGTTCCCGTTTTCGTCAAACAACGGGTCATCCTGCGGTGTGCCAAAAATAGCAGAACATTGGTGATTACGCAGTAACATGCGCCCTTGCGCCGTGCGGGCATATAAACCCACCGGTGCATTTTGCACAATGGCGGTAAGCAAATTATTGATACGTTTGATCTCACGCTCTTGCTTTAGGTTTTCCGTGATATCTTCCACAATGGATAAGACCAACGGTTTGGGCCCGGCATCCATCAGCGGTACTTTGCGTAAATGCAAGATTTTCTTGTTGCCTTGGGAATCTGTATATGCTTCTTCCGGATAATCTTTTATTTTTCCTTCCCGTAAAATTTCTGCTTCCCGGTTGTGGTGTTTTTCAGTGTCCTGTTTTGTCTGGTACGCGTGCGCGCGGGAGACATTGGCCTCGTCTTTTTCGTTTAAAACCTGTAAACTTTGCCGGTTATAAAACGTAACCTGCCCGTCGCAATCGCGCGTATAAAGGCCCAGCGGCACGTTTTCTAATACGGCACGCAACAACGTACGGTTTTGCAACAAATCCTGTTCGTAATAATGACGTTCTGTGCAATCTTCAAACAAGGTTAAAATACGTAAATCTTTACCGGCTTCGGCGGGCATAAACACTTTGGTTACAGTAAGGACTTTTTCTTTGCCGTCCGCCCCCTTATACACCAACCGGGTGGGAGGTTGGGAAACACGCTCCTGCAAAATTTGGTTATCCAGGCGTTGTAAAGAGGGGACCAACTCTTTAGGCAAAAAGGGATAGACATCCTGCCCAACGGTGTCTTCTTCCCGGTAACCAAAAAGTGTTTGTGCCGTACGGGACCATAACAAACATTTCCCGGCTAAATTTTGTACGACTATGGCAGACGGACTGGCATCTACCAAACTACGCAAAAACGTATTGTCTGAGGTAAGTTGCGTAAAATGCGGGATAGATTCCAGCGTCAGCATAATAAACGGCGTAGCCGCCAGAAAAGAAGCCGCCCCCCCCACAAAGACGGACTCGGCTTGTTCATTGACCAGTTCAATGATAATTTTTTTAGGCGGTGTAGTTTGGGCCAGTGCACGCACTTTTTCCATCGTTAAACCAAACCGGTCCACATACGAGGAAGTAAGCACTTTTTCTGACGTACGCAACAACCGCGCGGCACTGGGGTTGGCAAATATAATCCGCCCGGTAGCATCCAGTAGTAACAAGGAAAGGGGATTTTGGTAAAGAAAAGAAATCATTTCCTCAGAGAGATTTTTAACCGGGGTTGGCCCCGGGTGTTTGCCTAAAAAAGAAAAAAAATGTGTACCCATAAAACCCTCATATACTACCGTACGCGCCCAATGTACGCGCGGGCGTAACGCGAATATAATATAACTACATCATAATAAATTAAAACTGCCCCTGCAACGGGGCATGAATGATTGCACCCCAAGCACCCGTGCTATGTTACCGCATGCACGGCCCCAAATTGTGCAAACGGTTGCAATAAAGTAAAATATGTTTATCTTATACAAAGGAGTGTTTTATGAAAAAGACTGTTTTACTGGGCCTGATTGGGGCCTTGTTAGTAGGGGCCTGCACCACCCCGGGCAAACGCACCGCTATTGGGGCGGGTGCCGGGGCCGCGGTAGGTGCCGGGGCCGGGGCCTTGATTGCCCATGCGTCCGGTCATAAAGCCGGTAAAGGGGCTTTAATTGGAGGACTAGCCGGGTTAGCCGCGGGTGGCACCTTGGGCAATTACTACGACAAACAAGCCAAGGAACTCGCCGCCATTGCCGACGTAGTAAAAGGCGAAAACGGCATCCAGGTATTCTTGAAAAACGATATTTTGTTTGACGTCAACAGTGCCGTACTGTCTACCGATGCCATGTCCACCCTCAAAGACTTAAACCGCGTGCTGAAAAAATACCCCAAAAACCGCATTGTGGTACAAGGATTTACGGACTCTACCGGGTCCGATGCGTATAACAAGCAGTTATCCGCCCAACGCGCCCAAGCCGTGTACAACTATTTAATTGCCAACGGACTTAAAACCTTAAGCATTACCTACGTAGGATACGGCAAGTCTAATCCGATTGCCTCCAACGATACCGAAGCGGGCCGCGCGCAAAACCGCCGTGTGGTGCTCTCCATTACCGCTAACGAAAAAGACATTCAGTAAGGTTCGCAAATTAAAAAGCACACCCCCAGGTTACACCGCAACTGGGGGTGATTTGTTTCATTCGTGCGACAACCCCTTCAAAAACGCGTCAAGACCCCGAGCCAACCCCCAAGCACCGGGTAAAATAGCCAGTACCCTGATATATTTTTCATACAACCTGTACTAAAACACAGAACTTCCCCAAGCACCGGGTAAAATAGCCAGTACCCTGATTTGTCAAAATCAAACCAGTTCGCACCGCAAGTTGAACGTGGCGTACGTATTGCGGACGGCGCAACGCGCCGCAAGTACGCGAGTGAAAGTCGGTGCGAAATGGAAAGATTTTGGCAAATTGTTGGTCCACGTATGATGCAATATCACAGGAGCCGTTATATTAAAATATAGACAAAGCCCCTTCTTTTTTACTATATTTTGTGTATATGCCAAAACCGGATAATACCCGCCTAAAGGCACTGTTTAAATTATTGGAAACGGAAACGGACCAATACGGCCCCTTGCTTAAAGAGGCCTTGGCCAGTGCTATCCGCGCCAACCCGGACGAGGTACAACGCACCTTGCAGGAAGAATTTGCAACGGCCGCCCCGCGTGCGGTCATGCACACGTTGGAAGAAATCTGCTGGGAAGATTTGGGCCGCGCGTTGGCTACGTTTGCCGCCAAAATCAACCCGGACCTGGAAGAAGGCCTTATGCTGCTAGCTAAGTTTACCGCCCCCACCACCCAACGCGGCAATGTAGCGGCCCCGTTAGATGACATGGCCACCACGTTGCGCCCGGCTCTCGTCAACGCGGCCGAATACCCGGAGATTATCCGCCTGTTAAGCCATTTTATTTTTGATATGCAAGGTTTTGAAACATTGCCTGCCATTACAGATGTGCGGGATTTATCTTTCCCGCATTTTTTGGCTACCCGCAAAGGCAGTTGTTTGGAAATGGCCTGTTTGTATGTGTGTTTGGGCCAACGCTTTGGGCTGGAAACAGATATTGTAGATTTAGCCGGCAGGCTCTTGGTACATACGCGCGACACCAACCATAACCTGTCTTATTTAATAGATCCGCTGGATAACGGCAAACTGCTTACGCAAGAAAATTGCCGCCAATACATCCGCGCCCGCGGGTTAGATACAGAGGAAGATTTATTTGTGCCGCTTTCCCCGCGGCTGGTGGTACGGCGTTTTATTGCCAATATGATTTACGTGCTTAATAAGGTGCATGACGAACGGCGGCTGGCCTATTTACGCAATTATTTGGAAATTACTAAAAATTAGGAGGAAGGATGAACTTTTATATTTATCTGATACTTGCATTAGGTTGTTTTATAGGGGAATTGTTTACCATGGAATTTTCCCTTACCTGTGTGAGTATGGGCCTACTGGGGGCCGCACTGGCGGCGTGGCTGGGCGGCAGCCTGTCTGTGCAAGTGATTGTGTTTGCCGTAGTAGCGGTAGCCGCTTGGCTGGGCGTGCGTCCCTTGTTACTAAACCATTTATACAAAAAAAATACCGAAGTAAAAACCCCCGTGGAGGACCTGATTGGCAAACCGGCCACGGTGGTGGTATTTATTGACCCCGAACACGGAACGGGCCGCGTACGGGTTGGGGGAGAGAATTGGAAGGCTACGTCCGATAAACCCCTTGCCAAAGGGACCCCCTGTGTGGTAGAGTCTGTCAAAGGCGTTACCCTTTTTGTAAAAGCAAAACAGAAATAAGGAGAGTACACTATGCAAGAAGCAGCCGGAGTAAGTTTGTTGTTTTTAGGAGCATTCGCCTTTTTTATTATGGTAATGATTTTTAAAGGCATTATCATTGTAAAACAGGGCCAACGTGTGATTATTGAACGTTTGGGCAAATTACATAACGTGCTGGACCCCGGATTTAACTGGATTATCCCCATTATGGATAAACCCCACCGTATAGAATGGCGCAGCAGCCGGGAATATATGGATGCATCCGGCAATACGCGCTCGGTTCCTTATACCGAATACCGCGACGTGGTAGATATGCGTGAAACGGTATATGATTTCCCGCGCCAAAACGTAATTACGCGCGATAACGTCAGCATCCAAATCAACGCATTGTTATACTTTCAAGTAACCAATCCCATAGATGCCGCCTATAAAGTAGAATCCCTGCCCACGGCCATTGAAAAACTAACGCAAACTACCTTGCGTAACTTAATTGGTGAATTGGATTTGGACGAAACCTTAACGTCGCGCGAGACCATTAACTCCAAACTGCGTGATATTTTGGATGCGGCTACCGATAAATGGGGTGTCAAAGTAACCCGTGTAGAACTGCAAGATATTACCCCTCCTGCCGCTATCCGCGAAGATATGGAAAAACAAATGCGCGCCGAACGTACCCGCCGTGCCATGGTAACAGAGGCCGAAGGTACCAAAACGGCGGCCATCTTAAAGGCAGAGGCCATCCGCGAGGCCGAAATCCAAAAGGCAGAAGGGTTCAAACGGGCCGCCATTTTGGAAGCCGAAGGGCAGGCGGAAGCCAAAATTAAGGTAGCCCAAGCAGAAGCCGAGGCCGTTAAAATTGTGGCCAGTACCGTGGCACAATCTTCTAACCCGGCCAGTTATATGATTTCCATGAAATACATTGAAGCCTTGGAGAAAATGACAGAGGGCAAAGACAACAAAATCATCTATATGCCGTATGAAGCCTCCAATGTACTGGGTGCCGTAGCCGCAGTAAAAGATTTAACCGGCGGCGTACCGGCCCATAAATAACCCCCTGTTTACCTACAAAAACCCCCGGCCTTATTTAGCCGGGGGTTTTTAGTTACCCATGTACAAACTAATCATCAATAATTTCTACTACTTTATATATCCCTAGGGACTCACAAAGCGCCTTACTTTTCTCTATGGATGAGGTAGTGTCTCCGGCGGTAGAGCAAGCCAAGGAATACGCCTGGTCGGTAAATATTTTAAATGGGTTGTAAATACCGTATTGATAATCCCCCCCGTTACGGCGTTTGGCCAGGGCCCCTTTACACGTTGTACCCGGTATCAGAGGTACATTTCTAGGCTCTAATATAAATGTAAAAAATTTTGTATCTACTTTCTTACTTGCCAACGAAGAATTAGGCGCATTTAAATCCGGCGATACCGTAACTGCCAACTGGGTAAACTTCGTCGGGCAGGCTTCTTTGTCCGAATAATACACATAAATGGCATCATTGATGGATTTAATGGCCGACATCGCCTCCGTCGCACGGGAGCGTTCCACCGCGCGCATATATTGCGGCATGGCGACCGATACCAATACCCCCAAAATAACTACCGTTACTAATACTTCTGTAAGTGTAAAACCTTTTCTGTTCATAGTTTCCTCCTTGTGTATTGTAGCAAATTCCTCACAACAGCGTATGCAACCGCCGGGCGGCCTCTTGCGTAAGGGCCGGTTGGTTAAATGCCGTCAAGCGGAAAAACCCTTCCCCGCATTGGCCAAACCCCACCCCGGGCGTACCTACTACTTGGCAACGCGTAAGCAACTGGTCAAAAAATTCCCAAGAAGTTACCCCTTGCGGCGTTTTAAGCCAAATATACGGGGCGTGTACCCCGCCAAACGCCGTAAGGCCCGCTTGCCGGGCGGCCTGCAAAATGACCTGCGCATTCTGCCGGTACAGCGCAATCACTTGTTTGATTTGCGCTTGGCCTTGCGGGGTATAAACGGCCTCCGCCCCGCGCTGGACGATATACGGCACCCCGTTAAATTTGGTGGTCTGCCGCCGTAGCCACAGGGCATTTAATGCGTGCAGGTGGCCTTGTTCGTCGGCTACGCGCACGCCATGGGGCACCACGGTGTAGGCGCACCGGGTTCCCGTAAAGCCCGCCGTTTTGGAAAACGACCTAAACTCCACCGCCACTTCCCGCGCGCCGGGCACTTCGTAAATAGAATGGGGCAAAGCCGGGTCTGCCATATAAGCCTCGTAGGCAGAGTCAAACAAAATGATACTTTTATGGGCGCGTGCGTAGTCAACCCACGTTTGCAACTGTGCTTTGGTTAAGGCAGTGCCCGTGGGGTTATTGGGCGAGCACAAATAAATAATATCCGCGTGGGTGGACGGCAGTTGCGGGGCAAAACCGTTTTCCTGCGTGCAGGGCAAATAGACAATTTTTTCAAACCGCCCGTTGGCAAAATGACCACTGCGCCCGGCCATCACGTTGGTATCTAAATAGACGGGATAGACGGGGTCTTGCAACGCCACCACGCTCTCTTGCGCAAATAATTCCTGGAAATTGGCCACATCACTTTTGGCCCCGTCGCTCACAAAAATTTCATCCGCGGCCATATCTATATTGCGGGCTTGGTAATCGTGCGTAGCAATGGCCTGACGCAAAAATTCATAGCCTTGTTCGGGCCCGTACCCGCGGAACGTTTCCGCGTGGCCCATTTCTTGGCTGGCTTGCACCAGGGCTTGCACCACGGCGGGCACCAGCGGCTGGCTGACGTCCCCAATGCCTAAACTAATCACATTGGCCTGCGGGTGTTGGGCTTTGTATTCGCGCACCCGTTTGGCAATGGTAGCAAACAGATAACTGCCTTGTAAATCTAAATAATGCGGGTTTACGTGGGTCATAAGAAAAATTCTCCTGTAAATACACGGGTGGCGGGGCCCGTCATCCAAATATCCTGTCTGTCGGGCCAGTCTATGTGCAGTTCCCCCCCGTCTAACTTTACGCTTACGCGGGTATCGGTCAATGCGTTTAATACGCACGCCACGGCGGTGGCGCACGCCCCTGTACCGCACGCCTGGGTAATGCCTGCGCCGCGTTCCCATACGCGCATACGCACGGTGTGTTTATCCAACACGTGCACAAATTCTACATTGGTTTTATGCGGGAAAGCCGGGTGCGTTTCCAGTTGCGGGCCGATTTTATCCACCGGGAATTTTTCCGCATTTTCTACAAACACCACAAAGTGCGGGTTGCCCATAGACACTTGGGTGCCCGTCCAAGTTTGGGCGGCCAGTTGCACGCGAAACGGCACCACACAGTTGCGCGGGGTACCCATATTGACGCGCACCAGCCCTTTTTTTTCGTCCAACACTTCCGTTTGAATGGGCCCGGCTAATGTTTCCAGCGTCAGGCGGGTGTTGGTGGTTTGCCCGGTGGCCAGCAAGTGTAGCGGCACACAGCGCGAGGCATTGCCGCACATTTCGGCCTCACTGCCATCACTATTGATAATACGCATCCGTACGTCCGCCGTACGGGAGGGCAAAAGCAAAATCAGCCCGTCTGCCCCAATGCCGGTGCGGCGGTTGCATAGCCGGCGGGCCAACGCGGCGGGGTCTTGCACCGCTTGGGCGGTGGGCCCGTCTAAAAAAACAAAATCGTTGCCAAGTCCATTGTATTTAGTAAATTGCATATATTTATTTTATAATAATTTGATACACTATTTTTAACTTACTTTTAAGGAGATTTTTATGGACGTAAAAACCGCTATAGAGACGCGCCACAGTGTGCGCAAATTTGCAGACAAACCCGTACCGCGCGATGTGTTAAACGAATGTTTAGAAGCGGCGCGCTTGGCCCCGTCGGCCTGTAATTCCCAACCGTGGCATTACATTGTGCTGGACGAGCCAACCGTGAAAGATGCCTTTTGCAAAGCCGCTTTTTCGGGCGTGTATGCCATGACGGCCTGGGCCGCCAAAGCCCCTGTATTGGTGGCGGTGGTGTCGGACCGGGGCAACTTCACTAGCCGCATTGGCAATTTTTTTAGGAGCACGGAATTTTTCTTGGTGGACCAAGGGATTTCCGGCGAGCATTTTGTCTTGCGCGCGTGGGAGTTGGGGCTGGGAACCTGCTGGATTGGCTGGCTGGACAGTACCAAAGCCGCCCGTTTTTTTAACCTGCCCAAGGGCAAAAAAATTGAGCACATCTTTGCCGTGGGCTACCCGGCCGAAGGCGAAAAGCCGTCCCTGCTGCACGGGCGCAAAAAGTTGGAAGAAATCGTCAGTTATAACGGGTATAAATAATTTGTTATAATAAATTATCTTTTGGTAGGAGGTGTTTTTAGCACCACGCCCAAAGGCGTAACATAAAATTTTATTCTCTGTTTTTGGAACCGTATGCAGAATACGGAGAGTCTTGTGTAACAAGACACTTTCGCAATCCGGAAACAGCCGATTACAGGCAAGAATTTGAAGGGGTAGTTCCCCAACGGGTTCTTGCCGAGCGTTTGCCGTTTTATATGGCAGACCGCGGCTGTCTATTTGGGTTATTGCGAAAGGCTCAGATACAACAGCCGTTTTTTGTGGTATGTGGGCCCGAAATCAATCAAATTAAAAAGGACTTAAATATGACAGAAAGAAATACCCGGCGGGGTTTTACGCAAAATTGTTCCCTTCTCCACTTGAGGGAGAAGGTGGCCGAAGGCCGGATGAGGGGGAAATGTAATGGTTTCACGCTCATTGAACTCTTGGTCGTGGTCCTCATCATTGGCATCTTGGCGGCGGTGGCATTGCCGCAATACCGAAAAGCCGTGTGGAAGTCTAGGTTAGCAGAGGCCGCTACGGTTTCCAGGGCACTGATTGAAGGTATGGAACTATATAAGTTAGAACACGACATAACGGATCCTGTTGATTTTATTAACGGCAGCATGGATAATACGGCTTTGTTAGATATTACAGTGGGGCCGTTTGATTGCACGGAGCGAGAGGATTTTTATTCGCCCTGTGTATTGGGTAATTTTGGTTACAATAATGTTTCGGTCTCAAACTTGAATATCGCCGTGTCAGATATTGTTCCTTATCCGAATGAGGAGGTTCTGATGAGTATTGCCAAACGCAATGATGGTACATGGGAAGCAAATTGTCTAGGGGATAGCCAACTATGTACGATGTGGAAGAGTATGTGGAACTGACCCCTCCATAAGTATCCCCCGGCAAAACCGGGGGTTGTCTATATACCATGTAAAACTCCCCAGGCTCACACCCGGGGAGTTTCATTCTCAAAATAATTATTATTTACACTTGCCCAGTAAATTGGCGGGCGTATAGGCCTGGGCGGCATTGCCTTCGCGCGCGCCCACGGAAACTAAATACTGATACACATCCTTTTGGCACGTGCGCGCGGCCCAGCCCAAGGGCGTAAGCGGCGGCACATGTTGCGCCGGGGCCACTTTGTATTCCAGCATCAGGGCCAGTTGTCCGTTTTGGCGGGCTTTCTGCACCAAGGTTTTAATCATCCCTAAATTCTTTTTGGCCACCGCCACGTGCAATACGTTGCCCTGTGGGGAAACATCAAACACACTGGCCCCTTTGTCTATATACAAATTCACCAGGTCGGTTTGGTTGTTTTCCACGGCTACTAATAACGGCGTTTTGCCGTCATTATTTTTGGTGGACAAAATACGTTTATTGGCACTCAGTAATTCTTCGGCCCGGGCCTTATTGCCTTTGGCCGAGGCCGCAAAAATATCGTCGGCCTTTTTGGCTTCTTCGGCCGCTTTTTGCTGCTGTAGAATTTGTAAATTGTCTTGTTCAATCACGGCGTTTTCCACTTCGCGGATGTCTTTATTGAACCACTCTAATACTTGTTTGCGCCCGTTCTTTTGTGCCACGGCATACGGAACCAGGCCGTTTTTGGCGGCAAGGGTCGGGTCCGCCCCGGCGGCCAACAAGCGTTTTACCACGTCCACATACCCCTTAGAGGCCCCCCAATACAAGGCAGTTTCGCCCGCATTATTTTGGGCATTTACATCCAGCGGGGTTTGCATGGTCTGCGGTTGCAACAACAGTTTAATTACTTCCGGCCGGTTAAAGCGCGCGGCATAAATGAGCGCAGTGTTGCCCTCTTTATTAGCCAGGTTTACATCCGCCCGGTACGCCAGCAAATCTTGCACAATGGGCAAATCCCCCAGTGAGGCCGCAATCATCAGCGGCGTATTGCCCTTTTCATTGACGACATTCGGGTCAATCCCGCCTTTAAGCATAGTCAACGCCCCGGTTTGATTTTGGGCCGCTACCGAGCGCAACAAATACCCCGGTGTCAGCCCTTCCGTTACGCCGCTGGTTAAAAACAGTTCAATCATAGGCACGTTTTGTTTTTCCAGCGCAATATATAAGGGGGAGTGTTTATAGTTATTTACCGCATTGATATCCGCCCCGGAATAAACCAGGCGTTGGGCAATGTCCGTATGTCCGTTATACAAACTGCGTATGAGCGCGGTATCCTTGGTGTAGGCGTTGGTTTGGTTGACATCCGCCCCGGCCAAAATCAGTTCCTCTACCGCCGTATAATTACCCATAGTAGCGGCGGCCACCAGAATGGGGTCCCCTTTACTGTTAACGATATTGGGGTCGGTTACTTTGCTAGTAAAAATATCTAAAAATTGCTGGGTATCATTTTTTTGCAAGGCTTCTGTCAGTTCGTTGGCAATTTCCTGCGGGGTTTGGGTAACTACAATCTGCGGAGCTTTTTTGCGCGAAGGGGCCGACGGCACAAAACTGCCTTTGAATGTAAACGCCAACAGCACCACCACCGGGATAGCGGCCACAATGCCCAGCACGGTCCATGGTTTTTGCTTGGCGGCTTGCACCGCTTTGGCGGCTTTGCCGTCCGGCGGGACGGTAATTTTGGAAAGGGCGTTTTTCTTTTTAGGCATAGGGGTTGGCATAGTTAATTCCCGTTTTGTAATTGCATCAGTGCGTGTTGGGCGGCGGCTTGTTCGGCCTGTTTTTTGTTATGGCCTTTGCCTTGGCCCAGCGTTTTGCCGTCTAAACTGACACGCACGGTAAATGTTTTGTCATGTTCGGGCCCAACGGTTTGAACTACTTCATATTGCGGCACGTGCGGGCCTTGTTGTTGCAATACTTCCTGCAAACGGCTTTTAAAATCTTGTGCATCTTGGGTAAGTTGTTGGGTTTTGGCCCAGGGCAAAATAACGGCGCGGGCGGCCTGGTAACCGCCGTCTAAATAAACGGCCCCCAGCACGGCTTCAACCGCGTTGGAGATGTTACTCTCGCGCGTACGACCGCCGCTGGCAAGTTCCCCCCGCCCCAGGGCTAAAAATTGGCCCAGGTTTAATTGTTTGCCCCATAGGTATAAGTTACGCCGGGAAACCAAGTTGGATTTAATTTTAGAAAGCACCCCCTCTTCATCATGCGGGCACTCGTTATAGATGTAATCTGCAACGATAGCACCTAAGATGCTGTCCCCCAGGAATTCCAGGCGTTCATTGTGTTTGATGCCCCGGTGTTCCCCGGCAAAAGACTTATGAGTGAGTGCTTCCTTTAAAACGGCCTTATCCTTGAAGCAATATCCTAAGATACGTTCAATGTCCGTCGGCACAGTTATTTCTTGGCGTTTTCTTGGATGTAAGCAACGGCTTCGCCTACGGTTTTGATTTTTTCGGCTTTATCGTCCGGAATTTCAATATCAAATTCTTCTTCCAAAGCCATGATGAGTTCCACCGTGTCCAAGGAATCGGCACCCAAGTCATTGACGAATTGGGCTTCGGGTTTTACCTGGTCGGCTTCCACACCCAACTGTTCTACAATAATGTTTTTTACTCTTTCTTGTACGTTTTCTACAGACATGTTAGTCCTCCAATATCAAAAAGGGATATCCCTTCCTTTTATTATAGCAAATTATACGTATAAACCGCCGTTTACGGCAAGCACTTGGCCGGTAATATAGGCGGCCTGTTCACTGGCCAAAAACAACACGGCGTTGGCAATATCCTGCGCCGTGGCAAAGCGTTTTAAGGGCACCGCATCCAGGGCTTTGGCTTTTACCTCGTCGGGTAACTGGTCGGTCATAGCGGTTTGTACAAACCCGGGGGCCACGGCATTGACGCGGATGTTGCGCGAGCCAAACTCTTTGGCCAGCGTTTTGGTCATGCCGATAATGCCGGCTTTGCTGGCTACATAGTTTACTTGGCCCGGGTTGCCCATTTGCCCCACTACCGAGGATATATTTACAAGATTGCCGCTGCGTTTTTTAAACATCACTTTTAAGGCGGCCTTGGCCATTAAAAACGTGCCTTTCAAATTCACATCTATGACCGCCTGAAAATCTTCTTCGCTCATGCGTACGGTCAGGTTATCTTTGGTAATACCGGCATTATTGATAAGTACATCCAACCGGCCCAATTCTTTAACGGTATTGGCTACAAACTGTTCGCAATCTTCGGCGCACGCCACGTTCACGGCCTGCGTGTAAATTTTTACCCCGTATTGGGATAATTTACCCGCGGCCTCTTGCACGGCATCCGCGTGTGTGGCACACAAGGCCAAATCGGCCCCGGCTTTGGCAAATGCCTGCGCCAGCGCAAACCCAATCCCGCGCGACGCCCCGGTAATCATCACAGACTTTCCGGCAAAATTGTACATTAGCGCACCTCCTGCTGGAGTTCTTTTTCCAGTTGGTCAAACGTGGGCTTTAGGTTCGCCATTTTGGCGGCAATATCCCCCACAAAATCTTTTTCTACCAAACGAGCCGCCGTTTTAAGCGCGTTAAAGATGGCAAAACCGTTGGATTTGCCGTGTGAAATAATCGCCACTCCATTGACCCCCACTAACGGGGCCCCGCCGTAACAATCCGGGTTGGTGTGGTTTTTTACGGCCTTAAATGCACTCTTAGACAACAGCGCACCTAGTAGTGCCAGGGGACGTTTTTTCACTTCGCGCTTAATCATGGCAATCAGGGTTTTAGAAAGCCCTTCGGCCATTTTAAGTACGATATTTCCCACAAATCCGTCGCACACAATAACGTCCGTGTCGCCGGTGTTTACGTCGCGCCCTTCCAACGTGCCTTTAAAATTCACGCCAATTTCACGCATATGCCCAATGGTGTGTTTGACCAGCATATTGCCTTTGGTTTCTTCTTCGCCAATAGACAAAAGGCCCACCGTGGGGGCCGGAATATCAAACACTTTTTGCATATACGCGGAACCCATGACCGCAAATTGCAACAGGTGCAAGGGTTTACAATCGGCATTGGCACCGCCGTCTAAAAGCAAACTGACCCCTTTATAGGTAGGCATGGGGGTAGCAATGGCCGGGCGTTGCACCCCTTTGATGCGCCCCAGCCCAAACAAAGCGGCTACCATGGCCGCCCCGGAGTGCCCCGCCGATACAAACGCGTCGGCCTCTTTGCGGCGCACCAAATTGGCACACACAATGATGCTGGCATTTTTTTTCTGGCGGCATTCTTTGGCGGGTTCGGCCCCCATATCAATGGTATCGGGGGCATGCACAATAGACAGATGCGCCGGAACCCGGGCGTACCCAAGGTCCGCCAGTTCCTTACGCAATACAGTTTCATCCCCTACCAGGATAACATCCAGGTTGAGTTTTTTAACTGCTTGGAGCGCACCCAACACATTGGGGCGCGCGCCAAAATCTCCGCCTAAAGCGTCCAAGGCTATTTTCATAGCACGCTCTTATTTGGCTTCGGGGGCAGGTTCTTCTTTGGTTTTTTGGGCCACTACGACGCGGTCTTTGTAATACCCACAAGCCGGGCAGACGTTGTGCGGCAAGCGTTTGGCGTGGCAGTTCGGGCATTCTACCAACTGCGGCAATTCTACGCCCGAGTTGTGCGATCTTCTCATATCCCGGCGGGAACGAGTGTGTTTTTTCTTTGGATTCGGCATTTCTGTTACTCCTATATTTCGTAAAAATTCAGTGAAATTTTACTACTTAAATTTGCCTTTTAATACGCTAAAAGGCGATAAATTTTCCGGTTTGCACCCGCAGGGGCCTTCATTCAAATCCTTCCCGCAGTGGGCGCAAAGCCCTTTACAATCCGGCTTACACAAGAAACGGATTTCTTCCGTAAGGGCCAATGTTTGCCGGACCATATACATTATATCAATTATTTCCGCTTTAGTGCTATAAGTTTCTGAAAAATCGGCCGCAAAGGGTTGCTCCACTTGGCGCAAGCAACGGGCACATTGCACCCGGCGCGTGCCGGAAATTTGGCCCGTTACAAACACATCTTTCCCCGCCACGCGAAACGTCAACGCTACCTGCGCCCGGGTAATTTGGTTGGGGGCTTCCAACACGCCCGCAAATTGCTGGGCCGGGATGTGGGCCGAGCAAGTAAGCCCCCCCATGCGGATAATTTCGTGTGTTTTAAATTTTAAATCTTGCGGCACATCAAATTGTGCATACATTGCATTTGCCATATATAGGTTATTGTAGCAAATTTGCGGGGAGTTGGTCCGCCAACTTGCACGCCGGGTGTGTGGGGAGTTGCACCGCCAACTTGCACCCCGGGGTGGGGCTTGTGTGCGGTTTGTTAGCCGGGGGGTTCGTAGGCTTGTTCGCGCAGTTCGCGTTGTGCCTGCTCGCAATAATCGGGCAAGTGGCGGCAAACGGCCTCGTACCCGCCCGTCAACCCCGCCTGTTTCAAGCGTACAATACACACACGTATGGTTCGTAATGCTAGTGTGATATCTTTACCGCAAAAGTTAAAAATATCGCGCAAACACCGTGCATTGCGCTTGAGCCAAATCTGTTTTTGTTCGTCTGTGTGGATAGCGGATTCAAACGCGTTGGCCACCCGGTCTGCAAAGGTTTGCAAAGAGGGCTTTACGGTCGTTTGGTTGTTAGCCGGGGCCGTTTCTTTTCCCCCGGAAGAATGGTGTGTGTCCTTCGCGGGCGTGCCCCGCGCAGTAAATATATTTATATCACTCTTAGTATCAGTCTTAGTATCAGTATCAGTCTTAGTATCAGTATCAGTATGCTTAGTGTTGCCAGCCTCGGCCAAATTTTCAGACGGTAAGCAAATGCTACGTTTGCTAGCCTTTGCCAGTCCGCCCTTGCGCCCGTTGGCGGCCCGTTTAGCGCAGACTTGTTCATACTTTTGGGCACTGCTATCCAAACTATGCTTGATAAAAGCAAATGCTATTTTTAATACATTTTCTTCAAAAACGGGGATTTGCCCGCTGGCCTGGTAGGCAAAAATCCCTTTGATAAGGGCCCCGGCTTGCGCGTCGGTTAAGTTATTAAAGGCATCCTGCTGGTGCGTGTGTAACACAAAACTGCTTTTCATAGATTCTCCTGTAGGTAAGATGAATGTAGGGTGGAAGTACTGATATGTTAGTAAATAATGTAAATAAAGTCAAGCAGAAAAAGGGCCTAATTAGGCCCAGGGGGACCCCGGGTGGACTTGACGGCGGGTGCCGCGTACACGGCCCCAGGCGGGCCACGGGTGGGATTGACGGCGGGTGCAAACAGGTAGGCTGGGTGGCGGCGGTAGCGGGTGGGTGGACTTGACGGCGGTGCCACGTACAACGGCCCAGGTGCACCCCCGCACCGCGGCGGTATCCGCCCCCAGTGTGCCGCGTACAACGGCCCGGCGTGCGTGGAAGATGCTCAAACACATTCCGCAGGACAGGTCTTCTCTTTGTCGGCACAAACAGGAACCATCCGTTTTTACCGTTGGGTTGTTCAAGGCCGACATGGGCCTGTTTATAAAAAGCCTTATACCGGAATAGAAATTTTGTGTGTTTGAGCAGCGCGAGTTTACAAAATTTCCCGGTATAAGTGGTTTTTATAGGCCCCGGAGGCGAGGTTTTTGCTTACTTTTTGGCGGCCCAAAAAGTAAGAGAAGAGGTTTTTGGTTACTTTTTGTCGGCACAAAAAGTAAGATAGCAAGCGTGGAGGATGCCGCATCACGTCCGGCGTACTCTTTTTACAAAGCAAAACCCCCGGCTGATTACCGGGGGATGAATTTTGTCAAAGCGGCGCAGGCTTAGCGGCCGCTTTCTTGGAGCATCTGTTTGATTTTGCCGTTAAACCCGTCCGCATCCAACAGTTTTTCTAACGTCATGGGCATGCGGTAACGCCAGTAATGGCGCGGGTTGGCCGGCACGTTGATGCGTTCGGCTTGCGGGTCTTGGCCGCGCAACGTTTCGTCCATCGCTGTCAAATCCTGCAAACCAATTAAGGCCAGCATAGACGGGCTTTGGTAATGCAGATGATGATTTGCGTGCAAATGTCCGTATCTGCCTCGGCCGGGGCTTGGCCCTGGCGGCCCAACACGTGGGTGTAGAACTTTTGGGTGCGGGCCGGGTCTTCCTGCCACCACGCGCGCAACACAGACATATCATGCGTGGACGGCGTGGCCACAGAGAGGTACGGATACTTTTTAATATCGTCAAACGCGCGGCCCAGTTGTTTGGGCATACGCTGGATTTCTAACGATAAAAGTTGCAATTTTTCCATCACGGGTTTGACGCACGCGGGAATCATGCCCAAGTCTTCGGCACAGGCCAACATGCGCGTGGATTGTGTGAGCCCGGGCAATTTTTCAAGGGCTTCTTTCTCCCAAAATTCGTTGTGGCGTTGGAAGAAAAAGTTGTTATACAAGCCCGTGAAGGCGTGCTGTTCCTGCGCGGTTAACGTCTTAAAATACCCGTCTGTTAAGGCGGCAATACGCGGGTGGTATTTGGTGGGGTCTGTATGGTCCGGCACAAAAAGCACGTTGGAAATCAGCGCGTACAAACCGTCCCGTAAACGCACGTCTTCGTCGGAAGTTTTACCTGCAAAGGCGGCCTGCACCTGGCGTTGGGTGGCATACTGCGCGCGCAGTTTGTAGGTGCCGTCTGCTTGTTTCTCCAAGAAATTTTCTTTGGCTTTAGCTGCTAAATCGCCCAGTTTTTCGGCCACATAATCCTCGGTAATGTTAGGTTGCAAAAATTCCGGGCGGAAGGTTAAGCCAAACGAGGCAATTTCCGCTTCGTCCAGCGGCAGGGCGGGGGAAAACTGCCCCAACAACCCTTCTACGCTATGGGTGGGAATTTCCCAAATGCGGAAGAACCCCAAAATGTGGTCTATGCGGTAGGCATCAAAATAGGTGGCCAGGTGCGTAAAGCGGCGCACCCACCAGCGGTAGCCGTCTTTGGCCATAGCGGCCCAGTTGTACGTGGGGAACCCCCAGTTTTGCCCGGTGGCCGAGAAATCATCCGGCGGGGCCCCGGCCTGCGCGTTTAAGTGGAACAGGGCAGGCTCCGTCCAGGCCTCCACACTATCGGGCGAGATGCCTATCGGAATATCGCCTTTTAAGATGACGCCGTGTTCGCGCGCGTACTGGGCGGCCTCAAGCAACTGGTTGTGCAGTACGTATTGCACGTAGTACCAGAAACACACCTGCGGATATAAATCCGACGACGGCGCACACGATTGTAATAAATCGTCATACGAAAATGTTGCGTACTGCGGCCAATCGGCAAAATGGGCGGTGTGGTAGCGGTCGCGCAAGGCGGCAAACATGGCATACGCCGGCAACCAGTGCACATTAGCGGCAAAAAATTGGCGGAAAGAAGCGGAAGATAAAACGTCGTTCCCTTCGGCCGCAAAGGCGGCTTGCAAGCAGTCTAGTTTGAGTTGCAAGGCTTGTTCGTAGTCCACTTGCGGCAAGTTGTTTAGTTCGGCGCGGCGTTTTTCAAAGCCTTTTTTGGTTTTTTTGTCCGGGGCGGGCAGGGCATCGGCCTGCACGTACAACGGGTGCAACGCATAGACAGACACGGCATTGTACGGGTAAGAATCCTGCCAGGTGTGGGTCAACGTGGTGTCATTGACGGGCAAGAGTTGAAGGACCTTTTGGCCCGTTTGTACGGCCCAATCCACCAGGGGTTTTAAATCCCCAAAATCGCCCACGCCCCAGCCGTTTGCGCGGCGCAAGGAAAACACCGGCACCACCACCCCGCCGGCGCGAAACAACGCGGCCTCTTTAAAATGCGGGCGCAGGCCTTCGAGCACCAGGGTTTCTTTGTCGGCCAGTTGGGGCAGTGCCAGCACGCGGTTGGCACCGTCTTCCCACAGCAGTTTACCGGTGGCGGTATCTTTGATTAAAAACTTATACTCGGCCCGGGCGGGCAGTTGGTTGGCATCTAACGAAACGATCCACACGTTGGGTTGTGTTTCCGTTAAAGCCACGGCGGCCGCGGCGTTCCAGTTGCCTAGCGTGGGGGCGGCCCCGCATACGTATAATTGTTGGGTGGAGGAAAGTTGGGCGGCCTGTACGCGCAACACTACGGTGCGGTTAAACAGGGTAAACGGTTTGCCCGGTTTGCGCGGGCGCGGGCAAAATACATCCGTCAGGGCAGACGTATATAACCACGATTCGCGCGGCAAATCGGCCCAGGTATCTTGCAAGAAATAGGTTTGCACGGTGGGGTCCAGCGGCAAGGTGCGCGGCACCAGTTGCCATTCGCGCCGGACGGTGCGGCCTTCGCGGCGGACCTCGTAATGGTACGCCATGGCAATGGGTTGGTTAAATTCCAACAGGATATGCCCTTGCCAGGTTTGCCCGTCTTGGGTGGTAAGGGGAATGTTGATTTTATTTTCGTTTACCGCGGCGTTAGCACGGTATAAAACGGCATGGAGCGTTTCGCCCCATACCGTTTTGTAATTGACTTGAAAAGACAGTTTCATGTTCTTGTTACCCTTGCGTTACAGTGCTGTGATGTTCTTTTACCCAGCAGGTAAAAGCGGCGGCTACTAACAAACTCAGCCCGCCTACTCCCACGGCCGCAATGGCACTACCGCCCAACAGGTGCTTCATAAACGGACCAAAGAACAGGTTTACACAGATTTGCGGAATAACAATAAAGAAGTTAAACACGCCCATGTAAAAACCCATTTTATCCGCCGCAAGCGCGTTGGAAAGCATGGCGTAGGGCATGGACAAAATACTGCTCCACGCAATGCCAATGCAGACCATAGGTACTACTAGTCCCATTTTACTAAATTGTACGCCAAAAAGGGTAAGCCCTAAACTGGCCAGCCCCAGGCCGCCAATGGTTAAACACACAATATGAATGATTTTGGCGGAAAATTTAGTAGTTAGCCAGAGCAGGGCAAAGGCAAACACAAACGCTACCCCGTTGTAAATGCCAAAGCACGAACTGCCCCAGTTGGCGGCGGTTTCATAGGCGGGCGTGCCGGGCGTGGCGTGGAATACCCCGCTGGCAATGCCGGGCGTAAAATACACCCACATCACCATAAACGCGGCCCAGGTAAAAAATTGTACCACGGCCAAGCGGCGCATGGTTTGCGGCATGGACGTTATGGCCTGCCACATTTCTTTAAGCGAGTGCAGGGGGTTGGCTGATTTTTTTTGCAACGCGCGCAACTCGTCCATATCAGCGGGGGGATATTCGGGCGTAGTTACCACGGTAGCCACAATGGCCAAGAGCAGTACCACCGCCCCAATATAAAAGGAGTAGCGCACCGTGGCCGGAATGTGCCCCAAGGGGGCGGCGGTACTAACGCCCAAATACGTTAACATCTGCGGCAGGAACGAGGCAATTACTGCCCCCGCGCCAATCATCACGCTTTGCATGGCATAGCCGGTTTTGCGTTGTGCTTCGGGCAAAATATCGCCCACAAAGGCGCGGAACGGCTCCATGCTTACGTTAATGGCGGTGTCTAAAATCCACAGTGCAATGACGGCCATCCAAATAGCCGTAGCCTGCGGCATTAAAAATAGCGCAAATACCGAGAATATCGCTCCGCCTAAAAAATAGGGGCGTCGCCGGCCCAGGCGGCACCAGGTGCGGTCGCTAAAATACCCCACCAAGGGTTGTACCAATAGCCCTGTAATGGGTGCGGCCAGCCAAAGCATGGGGATTTGGTCTTCGCTTGCGCCTAAGCGTGAATAAATGGCACTCATGTTGCCCATTTGCAAGGCCCAGCCGAACTGAATACCAAAGAAGCCTAAGCACATATACATAATTTGCGTAAACGTCTTAGGCGGGCGTTGTGTGTTTGTCATCATAGACTCCTCCTTATACAAGTATGTACCCCCATTATAACAAGATTTTGCCATTTGTGAAGCAAAAAAATTGATTAGTACGGCAAAAGCCGGGTGCCGCGGCATGATTACATTGTGTAACATTAGCAAAGCAAAATTTGCTATCATACAAATATGGAAAACGGACCCGATAGCGTAAACGAATATTTTAAACACTTGGGTAAAATTACCCAACAAATTGACCGCGACGAACAAGCCCGCCTCTGGACACTTGTCAAACAAGGCGACGAAGCGGCCAAAACCCGCCTGATGGAAATGAACTTGCGCCTGGTTATCCCCACGGCCAAACGCTTTTTGCGCCCGGGCATGGAACTAATGGACCTGATTGAAGAAGGCAACTTGGGGCTGATGCAGGCCATTGAAAAATTTGAGCCCGAAAAAGGCTACCGTTTTTCCACTTACGCAATTTATTGGATTGAGCAGTACATCCGCAAATATATAGAAGAACAATCCGGCTCCATTAAAATCCCGTCGCACGCGTGGGGGAATTTGAAACGCTGGTTCAAAGCGTGGAATGAACTCAAAGAAACCAACGGGCGCGACCCGTCCCTGCGGGAAATGGCCGACGAGTTGGACCTTTCCGCCCGGCAGGTAAAATCCATTATGGACACCTTAAGCGCGGCCAAAGGGGTGGATTCGCTGACGTCCCTGGTGCGCGACGAAGACGAAATGACACTGGAAGAAGTCATCAGTGATGACGGCAAGGGCAACCCGCACGACGCCTTTGTAGCGCGCGAAGACCAAACCAATTTGCGCCAAAGTTTAGACGATTTACAAGAGCGCGACCGCCAAATTGTGGTCCTGCGCTACGGCCTGGATGACAACAACCCCAAAACCTTGGGCGAAGTGGCGGAACTGTTGGGCCTCTCGCGCGAGCGGGTGCGCCAAATAGAAGAGCGCGCTATCCGCACCTTGCGCCTGGCCGCCCAAAAAGCCGGTATGTTGGACTTGACGGAGGAAAATTTCCGCACCACCAAATTACACGCGGCCATGCGCCCGCGCACCAAAACCAATATCTTGGGCGAGGAAATGGACGATAACCCTTTGTTAAAACTCATCCGCCACAAAGTAGAACAAGCCAAAGCGCGTATGGCACAAACTACGCAAACGGCCCGGAAAACCACGCCGAAAAAGACAACTAAAAAGACAGCCCCCAAAGCAGGTGCCAAAAAAATAAGTGCTAAAAAATCCGGGAAGCCCACCCCCCAAACGGTGAAAAAAGCGGCCCCTAAAAAAACCGCCCAAAAATCCGTGAAAAAATCTGTTGCAAAACCCGCCCACAAAACAACGAACAAAGTTGCCAAGAGAGCCGTAGCCAAAAAAGCCGTGAAAAAATCTGTTGCAAAACCCGCCAAGAAAATTTCCAAACACGCCGCCAAAAAGCGTTAAAGTTGTTGCCCCCGTAGCTCAATTGGATAGAGCGGATCCGTCCTAAGGATAAGGTTGGAGGTTCAACTCCTCTCGGGGGTATTTCTTCCTAATTTGCGCTATAACTTTGTTGCTCAAGGGCTCGAATACCTCCGCGCTACCGCGCGTGCTTTGCACAGTATACTTCGCCCTTTCGCGTCGCGTTCTAGCACAAATTCGTTTGAAATACCTACCTGGCTGGGGCAAAACACTGCGTGTCTGAGGCATTTTTCATTGAAAAACTCCCCGCGCTTGCGGCAAAAATCGCGAGCCTAGATGAAGTTGAAAGCCGTTGTAGGTCAGGCACTGCCTGACAAAGCCTCGTAAGAGGCTTACGGCGTTGTAAATAAGGTTGTCATCTCCGAGGAATGTAATCGGGGATCTTCGACATACGGGTTGTTATGACATAAGGTTTGCTTATTTATTTTAGTATGCGGAAGATTCCCGATAGAGACCTTCGGGAATGACAGTTTTAATTATGCTAGAATGTTTGCATGTATTATTTCTACATGCTTGCCAACAAAAATCACGGTGCCTTATACGTAGGGGTAACCAATGATCTGCTCCGTCGTACGTATGAGCATAAAGAACATGTTTTACCGGGGTTTACTTCAAAATATAACATTCATAAATTGGTGTATTATGAAGTGTTTGAAGACATTAACCGTGCCATCGAGCGGGAAAAACAAGTCAAAACGTGGAACCGGGCGTGGAAAGAACATTTAATAAGTAAGTTTAATCCCAATTGGAATGATTTGTATGACGAGCTTACCGGGCTTTGAGTCCTTATAAAATAGGCTGTCATCCCCGAGGAATGTAATCGGGGATGACACTTTATGATATCCCCTCGTTTGCGCCCAGTACGGGGGTCGTTGAAAACGGTGCGCAAACAAAACTACGGATAAAAATAGGTAGAGGAATATCCTTCGGACGGTTCACTCCGTTTGGTTTCGGTTTTGCAAATTTGATGGGCTGCCGTATCCTCTGCATTATAGGCTACACACGCTCGTTCCCCTGTATAATCCATACGATAAGCCATATTGATATCCATATTTTTACACGATAAATACGATTCATCCAATGCGCAAAGGTTATTTCCTCTAAAATATTGTACATTTCCGTTTGAAATATTGGAAATTTCAATATCCAAATTGGAAAACTGCGTGGTGTATGTGTTATTTGCCAGATAATAAACCTGCTGGGCCTGATACAAACTTTTGACCAAGGTTTGTAACTCTGCATAGCGGGCTTTGAGGACTGCCTTACGGTACTGCGGCAACGCTACGGCCGCCAAAATGCCGATAATCAACACAACGACTAACAACTCAATGTGCGTAAAGCCGCCGTTATTAAATAAAGACGTCATCCCAAATCGTGGCATTACCTTGGGCCACGCCCCGTAATGTCTTAATACGGGGTCCTGGGATCTTCCACGCAGGCTGTTTAAAAACGACAACGGCAAGCGTTGAAGATCCTCAATCAAGTTCAGGATGACACTATGTTTTATAACTACATTTTCATTTTTCATACTTTCTTTCCTTATTATTAGGTCGGCTCAGGCAAAACAAAAACGGCTTATTCTGCCTGAGCGCCAATCAAACCCTCAAGCAAAACAGCCGTAACCTGCCTTATAAATAAAGCAAGCATTCGGCACAAAACGACGGGTTTCGAAGGTCCGCTATTTTGTGCCTGTAACAGCTGTTTTTGGCTTGATTGGCGGCTTTTAGTTCCCTAAAAGCGGCGTTACACCCAACGTGTAACTTCCAAAAACTTTCTTAAATTGTAATGTTACGTCTAACTATATCTCCTGGTAAATAAGATACCTTATTATAGCAAAAAAACTAATCAATTTTGCCGGTTGACCGGCGCATAGAAACTTTTTATCCTACTAACACATTATAAGGAGGGGAAACCTATGAAACATGCGTTTACAGATTTAATCCAGCAACGCCGTACCCGGTATGATTTGACCCACAAAAGTACGCTACCCAAAGAAGAACTGTTAAAACTGGTTCAAACGTGCGTGAAATATGCGCCCAGTGCGTTTAACAGCCAAAGCACCCGTGCGTTACTGTTATGCGGGGCGCGCCACAAACAGTTTTGGGATATCGCCCGGCACGAATTGCAACAAATCTGCCCGCCGGAAAAATTTGCCTCAACCGAGGAAAAACTGGCCGCTTTTGCGGGGGCCCACGGTACCATTTTATTTTTTGAGGATGGGAGCGTGGTGGAAGGTTTGCAGGCACAATTCCCCACGTATAAGGACCATTTCCCCACCTGGGCCTACCAGGCCAATGCCATGGCAGAGTTTGCCGTGTGGACGGCTTTGGCCGAAAACGGTATGGGGGCCAGTTTGCAACATTATAACCCACTGGTAGATAATGAGGTGCACCGTCAATTCCACGTACCGTTGGATTGGAAATTGGTGGCGCAAATGCCCTTTGGCGTACCGTTGCACAAAGAGCCGCCGGCCAAAGAGTTTTTGCCCATAGAAGAGCGTGTACACGTGGCGTGCCCGTAGGAAGTATAACAAAGGACACGGCGGACGTGATGTTGGGTTATACGTGGACCAACCATTTGCCAACATCGTTCCATTTCGCACCGACTTTCGCTTACGTACTTGCCACGCTACGCGCGGTCCGGCGGACGTACGCCACGCTCAACTTGCGGTGCGAACTGGTTTGATTTTGACAAATCAGGGTACTGTACAAAAACCCCCACAACTTGTGGGGGTTTTTATATGGTTTCCGGACTAACCTAAACGCCACCGTCTCAAAAACTGCTTTTTTTACTGACTTTTGCTTTAAATTTTGGGTAATAATCCAACGTCTTTTTCTAATGCTCTCGGCGCTAAATGGGATTAATTTCAGTTAACAGCAAAACAGATTTAAATTTAAGTAGTTTACGTAGAGCGGTTTCAAAAATTTCTGCGGTTTGTTTGCTTTTGGTGGCGTGCAAATAGGACCGATACTTGAGTAAAAATTGATTAAGTGTGATAATATCTTCCCCGCTTGGTTTGCGGCCCATCATTTCAGCGGCTTTAATGGTGGCTACGGCCTTGCTTTTGGTGTGTAAGGATTTGCGGATTCGTTTACCGGCTGTATCTATGTAAGAAATATATTTGATTTTGGTGCGCGGGTCTGAGGAAATAAACATAAAATAACCTCCCAATAGGGGTTATTTTAGCAATAGGAGTGTGTCTTTTGTGTCTGTAAAATGCAGAGACATTTTTGGGGGCTGTATTGGTAAAAAAATACCGATATGAGGAAATTCTCATATCAGTTCAAATGTCGGTTTTGTGCCTTACAACCCTTTTGGGGGTTTACAAAAAACACAGTATTTCTTAATATATGAATATAGGTGTTTACTTTCCACGGTTTGCGCCTATATTCTTTCGTCGTGGGGGATATATTCTTATATCTCCCGCTAAGGCATTTCTTCTCGCTTTCGCTACTCTGTTTGCCTCTACTACGATTTTGACAAAATTTTACATTTTTGTCAAATTAAATTTTATTCTATGACGGTAAAAAATATAGGAACAAAAATAAAAAAAGCATTACAAGAAGCACGAATTACCAAAGAAATGGTTGCAAAAAAAACGCATAAAAGTAGGCAACAAGTTCATAATTGGATGAATAATACAAGTTGTCCCCGTTTGGATGATTTAGAAATCATTATGCAGATGACAGGAAAGGATGCTAACTATTTTTTCGGGATTCCGTCTTGCAATGGAAATGCGGATAAATTACGTCAGGCTGTTGCGCTGATACATCAAGCATTGCAAAAATTTGAAGGGAAGTAATATGCCACAAGATTTGTATGAAAAATGGTTTAGGGAAGAAAGGACAAATTATCAAGAATCCTATGATTCTTCCCAGAAAAGGCTAGATGAAATTTTACTAATTGTAACTATTCCAGCACTTGGTTGGTTCATTGTGTGTTTAAAGGATATCGGATATCCGTTTAATACTATAACATGTTGGTTAGTCTGGTTGATTATAGGTGGATTTACTAGTGTTATTATATTAAACGCATTAAGTTTGTGGGCATCCTTTATTTCTGCGTTTAAAATGATACAGAATTTAGATGTGGATTATATAACTCGCAATGATTATGCAATGAGCGAAGATAAGCATAAATTTTGGCGTTGGTGGTATTTGACTAAAATTTTAAATTATATGGCGTATATTTGTTTTATAACTGCCTGTATTTCATTGGCATCATTTGTAATTTTAAGTATCAATTTAAAGATAGAAAAACAGAAAATCAATAATATGGAGGTGATAGAAATGGAAAGAAAAGGTAATATCCCTTTGCCGCCAAGCCCGAAACCGCCAACAAAAGAAATTCAAAAATAAGGAGAAATAAAAGTACGAATACAAAGTAATTAGTGGTTCTTTAACGATTAAATGGAGCAAAGGAGAAACGGTAGAAAGTGTGTTGGAAAATACGCTTAATACCTTACAGGCCGAAGGGTGGGAATTTTATTCCCACGGAATTGTTTCCGAATTTGCATCCCCCGGGTGCGGCGGATTGTTAGCCGGAAAAAAATCAGGGCTAGTCTAACACCAAACTTTTATTTTTAGACGGGAAAAAGCGTAATAAATAAAAGTTTTCTAGATTGATAAATACCGACACTTATATTTTCGTGTCGGTATTTTTTCATAAAAAATACACAGCCATTGCCGGGCGGTCTTGCTATAATACCGCCCAAAAGACCAAAAACGGAGCCACAATTTACCAAGTGGATGACGGGCGGCAAATCAAACATTTGCGTAGCAAAGGTGCCGTTGCGTTGGCCATTAAACTTTTACAGGGCATAAAAGCATGAAAATAATTCACATGCGGCTGACTTTTAAATGGTACGATTTGATAGATTGCGGCTATAAAACGCACGAATACCGTTTAGTTGACAAATGGAAAGCCCGCTTAAACGGCGTTAAACGGGGTGATTTTATCGTTTTCCATCGGGGACACACGTGACAGGCAAATCCGGTGCGAAATTACGGATATCAGCGTAATACCCGGATGGCTTTTGCCAAAAGAGGAATATGAATTTTTTGGCGGTCGGAATGAGCCCTTGTTTTACGATATAGAATTTAAAAAGGTAGCCAAAAGCGGTATATTTTAATAAAATAACTATATAGGGGAAAATATGCAATTAATTATTGATAAAATTGGCAAAATTGAGCATGCGGAGCTTAACATTAACGGGCTAACAGTGATTGCCGGGAAAAACGATACTGGTAAATCTACGGTTGGTAAGGTGCTGTACGCAATTTTTAGAGCTCTGGAGATGGGACCTGTATTTTTTGATTACATGAAAAAGACAGAAACGCTTAATGAATATATTCGGCCGCTGTGTAGACGATACATTGCCGTCCCTTCAGCTAATCAAGAATTAAGATCCCAACTGGCGCAGTTTTTAAAAGGGGCGGATCTCCCTACAATGGGAGAGGAACAGTCCGATAAATTGGCGCAGTTTACTCCGAAACAACTATTAACGTTAATCAGTGCTATGGTAAACTCGTTTGCGGGGGCCCCTCCGTTAGATATAGCTGAATATGCCTCAAAGGCCCAAGTGCGTTTGCAAGCAATTGAGCAGACCAGTCAAAACGCCAAAATGGCATATAATTTCAGCCGTACTTTTGATGTCATGTTTAATGGGACCATTTTAAATTCTAAACATAAACAACCAGGAAAATATGAAATAACGCAAGAACAAAAGAGGGTATTGTCAGTTTCTTTTGCCCAGGACTCGTTGGATACTCAGTTGGACACTGTTTTGGCGCAAGGTATTTTCAGGGATGTGGTATATATTGAGTCTCCTTTCGTATTGGAAAGGGTTCGAACAAGAGGAAAACCCCACTGGAATGAACTTAAATCGGTTCTGCACGAAAAAGCAATTCCTCAAAATTGGAGTCAATCGAACGGCAACAGGGAAATTGTGAATTTCATTCAAGAAAATATATTGGGGAAAGCTCAAGTTTCGTTTAATGAAGATTTAGACGATTTCGTTTATCAAGTAGATGACCAATCTGAAAAGTTAGCCATGGCCAATGTAGCTTGTGGTGTAAAATCATTTGTGTTATTATTTTTGCTGTTAAAATTAAATGTATTAACTAGAGAAACTCTGTTAGTATTAGACGAGCCGGAAAACCACTTGCACCCGGAGTTTCAAATAAAATACGCCCAAGTGATTACTTTGTTGGTTAAAGAAGGATTTTCGGTAGTTTTGACTTCTCACAGCCCGACGTTTATTCAGGCGTTAAATTATTATGCGCGTAAATTAGACATACAATCTAAAGTATCTTTTTATTTAGCGCAAAGCAAAAAAGAAAAAAATTACAGTACTTTTCAAGAAGTAAGTGCAAATTTAGAACAGATTTACGCAAATTTAATTGCTCCGACCGATATGTTGTTTGAGTTCCCTGCCCAGGAAACAGGAGAAATAAGTGAGGATCCTATTCGTAAGCAGAAAGAACCTAGTTCTGATGGTTTATAGAATGGTATCGTATTGGTATGAAACGTTTTAAAACTTCTTTTTGCCATACTTGTTCTTTACAACCAGACCCGGCATTATTCCCCAACAAACCACAGAAATGTTGGAGCAGCCGTTATCCGAACTATGTTTTTTATAGTTTTGATAAATTTATGCGATCTTATTTTCCAAATACTCCGCAGCCCACCGCCCAGTGTGACGCGGTATTTATTGGGAAAAAAAGTACTTGTTTTATAGAGCAAAAGGCGCAAGATTGGTTTTACAAATGTCGCTCGGACGCACAAAGTTTGAATACCGCAAAGCAAGATTTATATAAGAAATGTATCCAAAGTATTACGAATTGGAGACAGTTTTTTCCAATTGGGACCCAGGAAACCCGGTTTGTAATTGTTTTTTCTGATAAAATAGCACATCCTCCTCTAACGGGTCTTACTAATTCTTTACTTAAAAACTTTATTCGTCAAAGATTGTTAGCTAATTGGTATGCTCCTATCCCCGTATATGTGAGATGTTGTAATGATTTGGGGACCTTTTTACAAAATGCCTAATTGCTTTTTACCCCAAACACACACTTGACAATTTTGTAAAAATCACTTACAATACTACTTGCTAATCTCAAAGGAACGGCCCTAAAATGCGAAAAGGGCGGTTCCTTTTCCCATTTAGGGCGGTGCCCCGGGAGATACCCGGGTGCTAGAAAAAACATATCTTTCCGCTGTTCCGTTGGAAAATTTGCGCGAATGGGACAAAAACTATCGTTCCATTACGCCGCAAGCACTTGCACACCTAAAAAATAAAATCACAGAAATCGGCGTTTTTAAGCCGCTTTTGGCTATTCGGGGCACAGAGCCCGGAACTTATCAAATCATTGGCGGTAATCAGCGTTTGCGCGCTTATCGTGAATTAGGACACAAAACAGCCGATATCGTATTTTATCCGAATTTAACAGACAAACAAATTATCGCAAAAATAGCACTTGCTGATAATCAATCTGACGGTTTTACGGAGCCGGAAAAATTATTAGAAATGTGCCAAGATGCTGAACTTACGCTCGATGATTTACAAGATTTTGAATTAGCAGACGAGAAACTTACCCTTGCGGATATTTTCCCTGCACAAGAAGTATCCTCCGCTTTTAGAGCGAGTTGGAAACGCCCAATGGGTACATGTATCTATTGGGTCAAAGTGGGCTTGTTTTTATAGCAGTTTATGCTGACATTTATGCTGACACGGGCACGCGCATTTCTCGCTTTTATGGGTGTTTGTTGCGGGTTGTTGTAAGTGCAAAGGTGTCGACGAGAAAATAGTGAAAAAACAGTGTTTTCGACGAAAAAAAGGAGCCCTTTTGGGGCTCCGTCGATGGTTTCCGGACTAGGACTCGAACCTAGAATGACTGGACCAAAACCAGTAGTGATACCATTTCACCATCCGGAAGTAAATTGTGATGTGTCTAGCAAGCGTGCTGGCCAACCATTTTAGTTTGTGCTACCGCCAGTTTGGTACGGTATTCTTTAAGCACCCGTTCTTCCAGGTAACTGCGGAAGAGTTGGCTAACGGGATGTACCAAATCACGGTATTCATTGATAGCCGTTTTGCGCGAGGGCATACACACAATCAACCTGGTGCCGTTATCGACCACCTTTACGTTATGTACCACAAAACAATGGTCAAACGTTACGCTTGCAAACGCTTTTAGGCGTTCTTCATGGATTAGATGAATCTGCACCTCTGTAACCTGCATGCTCCTTTCCTCCGTAAAAAGACGTAGGCAATACCAACATCTTTTTAGGTTGCAACTTAGCAACCAGTTCACGTGCTTGCGTGTTAGTGCCAACTAATGCAAACACAGTGGACCCGGAACCGGACATAGCACTTACGCAGCCTCCTGCCTGGCGTAACGCCTGCAGGGCTTGCCGGACGGCCGGAACAAACGGGAGGACACACTCTTCTAATCTGTTAAATAACAACGGTTTCCATGCTTCCAGCGGGCTACCGTATCTCACGACACCAATTAGTTTATCTAATTTGGAACAATTTGTCAACACTTCGTCGGGCGCAGGCAGTTGCAAACGGGCAAATACCTGGAAGTCGGAGGCCAGCGGTCTTAGGAAGACAAGACTTTAGTGCAACCCCTTG
>JAZUSQ010000030.1:0-34678 GCA_045606825.1 Elusimicrobiaceae bacterium | reverse complement strand
CCTCTTTTCGGATTGAAAATCCGACGTCCTAACCGATAGACGAAGAGGGCACTAGAAAGTGCGCCCGGTGAGACTTGAACTCACGGCCCCCCGCTTAAAAGGCGGATGCTCTACCACTGAGCTACGAGCGCAAAAAACTTTACGGGTTTAATCAACCTTGGGTTAAACCCAACACACATAGTATACCAAATATTTTTAGTACGTGCAAGCAAATCTTTTTGAAGGACTGGCAGGACTACTAACTTCTTTTTTATTATACCATTTGCGGACACAGAAGACAACACATTTAACAGTTTCCACAAGTAAAACCTATTAAATTGGAACATACTTGTTTTCCCAATGCTGATTCATTTTTAATGTCGCAGAATCTTTTCCCTCCGCTTGTTTGTGCTGTGGTGCGGTGCAAAAGACGAAAGTTGATTAAAAAATCTCTCGCATTGAAGCAACTTTCAAGATTGTGGTTATTATTAGGGCAGTAACTTGCATTAACAGCGTTGTTGATGTCATACACTAACATAAAATAATTTTCACATTTAAATGCCTCGGTTGTTTCATCTTCATTTTCTATGGGAGAACAACTGGAAGGAATATCTATATCTAACTTGTCCAGTTGGTCTGCGTATTCACCATTTGCTAAATAATATAGTTCCTGTGCCTCCGTGATAGTTCTTAGCAAATCCAACATGGTTCCCACGCGAGATTTAACCACCGCTACTTTATATTGCGGCACGGCCACTGCGGCTAATATACCAATAATAAGGACAACGACCAAGAGTTCAATAAGCGTAAACCCGCGAGTCGTTATTAAATAGGTCTCATCCCCGAAGCATTCTATCGGGGATCTTCGATATACGGGTTTTTTAATAAATAAAGTATTATCCTTATGGATGTAACGGCTAAGTAGGCGGGAGATTCCCGATAAAGACATTCGGGAATGACAGCTTTGTTTTACAACGGCCTCTTTATTTACAACTACATGTTTATTTTTCATGTTTATCTCCTTGTTGGTTCTGTTTAAGAAACACAGACGGCTGCAAGTACTAAGTTCATGGAGGGACCTAGCCAAAACAGCCGTAATCTATCACCCAAAAGATGATAAACATTCGGTACAACCCTAAGAATTAGCTTTATTCTTATAAGTTGTACCTGTATCGGCTGTTTTTGGACCTCCATGAAGCCTGCTTGCTCCCCGTGTTCTTCGCACGGTTCCAAAAACAGAATAAATTTTTCGTTTTACATCATCTTTATTGTAACATAATTTTTTCTTAATTTGACATGGGCCTTTTGTCTTTATTACCATATAAATATATTTATGCGTGTGCACGCATGTAAAGAGGGTTTTTATGACAAAAAAAATCATTAATTCTGCTAAAGCACCCAAGGCCATTGGGCCTTATTCCCAAGCCGTTGAAGACGGCGGTTTTGTATTTACTTCCAGCGTACTGCCCATTGACCCCGTTACCGGGGAGATTTTCTCCGGCGACATACAAGTGCAGACAGAAATTATTTTGCACAACCTGGAAAATATTTTAAAAGAGGCGGGTTGCACGCTTAAAAACGTCGTCAAAACCACTGTATTTATGACGGATCTTACCCAATTTGCCGAAATGAACGCCACGTACGAATCGTTCTTTAAAGAAAACCCGCCCGCCCGCACCACCGTGCAGGTGGTGGCCTTGCCCAAAGGCGGTGTAGTACAAATTGAAGCCATTGCCAAAAAATAAGTTATGACTATTCACGATGAACTGCTCTCCTCGCACACCTGTGGGGTACTGTTGCCGTTATCCGCTATGAAAACGGATGACGATTGGGGCGTGGGGGATTTTGGCTCTCTGCGTGCTTGGACGGATTTTTTGGCCGGGCTGGGCGTAAAATTTGTTCAAATTTTACCCCTGCAGGAAACGGCCCCCGGGCAAAATTGTCCGTACAACGCGCTTACGTCCTTTGCGGTGGACCCCGTTTATACACAAATTTCAGACGTGGAAGATATTACCCGTAGTGCCCAAGCGCAGGAATATATTGCCGCGCTTGCACTGGATATTGCAAATTGGAACAGTGAAGCCAATGCCCCGTTTGCCGCGGTAAAAGATGCTAAATACAAAGCATTATGGATGGGGTACCAACACTTTTTAATTCACGAGGCCTCGGTCCGTTCCGCCCGTTTTTGCGCGTTTGAGGCATATTGCGCCGCACAGCAACCCTGGCTAAAAGGCTATGCCCTGTTCCGTGCCCTCAAAGATTTTTACAAATGGAAAAGTTGGAAAGACTGGCCGCAAGAATTGCAACAGGTTCACTCCGCGCACGTGCAGGAATTTGAAACCAAATACCAAGAGTACGTGAATTTTTTTAAATACGTGCAGTGGATTTTAGACCAGCAACTGCGCCGCGCCAAATTATTTGCCCAGCAAAAGGGGGTCTATATTTTTGGGGATATCCCCTTTGCTACTAATTTAGACAGTGCGGATGTGTGGGCCAACCCGGAAAATTTCCGCCTGGGGTATGAAATTGGTGCACCGGCGGACCAATTTTCTAAAGACGGCCAACGCTGGGGCCTACCTGCCTATGATTGGCGGTATATGTTGGACCATAACTTGGAGTTATGGCGGCGCAAAATCCGCCGCGTAACGGAACTGTACGATATTTTCCGCCTGGACCATTTGGTAGGGTTTTTCCGCACCTATATATTTGCCCCCGGTGCCACGCAAGGCGCATTTGACTGGGAAGGCGAACAAGCCCAAATTGACCGCGGATACGCGTTTTTGCGTATGGTGCTAGACGAAGCCCAAGGCAAACTGCCGGTGGGCGAAGATTTAGGCGTTATCCCCAATTATGTGCGCCGTATGCTCGTAGATTTGCGCATCCCCGGCTACAAGGTACTGCGTTGGGAGCGCGAAGATAACGGCTGGTACCGCGAGCCCAAAAACTACCCGGTGGTATCTTTGGCTACCACCTCCACGCACGATACGGAAACGTTGCGCGGCTGGTGGGAAAATATGGATGTAAACGAACGGCGCAATATATGGGAAATGATTTCCGGCCAAAAGACAGACGGCAACGTGCCGTTCAATTTAGACACCCAACGCAGCATGTTAAAACGCGTATTGGAAAGTGCCTCGGCCTTAACGCTTTTTGCCTGGCAGGATATTACGGGCACGCTGGAACGTGTGAACATTCCCGGCACGGTAGGCCCCGAAAACTGGACCTACCGCAGTGATGTAACGCCGCAAGAAGCGCGCGGGAAATACGGCGCGCAACTCACGATGTTTGAGAATCTCTTACGGGAAACAGGGCGGCATAAATAAACTTTAAAATGGCCCCTCTTTTGTAGAGGGGCTATTTTTAGTAATAATAACATGTGCCGTTATGAGAAAAGAACTTACCGTTCCTTATAGGTTAAGCCCGACGTAGTAGAGCATATTGCTTGCCCCAGTTCAAATCTTGAAAAAGGACGACAATATCTTCCCCCGGCTTGTCCATCTGTCCCAGTATAATGTTGTAAACGATACTGAATAGAAAATCCCCTAACAGGATAACAAGCAGCAAAAGATGTGTTATTATTGGGGCGGCACCAAATCGGATAAGTTGCAGTAAATTATAACCAATAAGACTTCGTATTCCTCTGCTCTCTACCTAACGATTTACACACATTTAACCCGCGACCAGCATAATGACTGTAACAAAAGGCTCGCCCTTGTAACCCACGCTCACTTGACGGCATATCTTCATCTGCATAATTATCAAAAAATATTTCAATGCTAACAAGAAAGGAAGTATCAGCTAATTCTGTAGCATCCCGCAGAGACATACTGACACGATTTCTTTCATTCATGCAATGAAAATAGAGATAGTAGGGGCCACCCTTGGATAAGAAATATTTTTCATCCAGCCCTCCTGGTAATTCAGCCTCTAATTCTGCGCAATCCGCTGCGTAATGCCCATTGGTTAAGTAGAAAAGTTCTTGCTGCATTTTCAAGTTTTTAGCGAGAGAAAACAATTCACTCACCCGTACTTTATCTACCGCCTTTTGATATTGCGGCAATGCCACTGCCGCCAAAATACCGATAATCAGCACGACGACTAAGAGTTCAATGAGCGTAAAACCTCGGGCTGTTATCTCCCGCCCTTGTGGAGGGAGTACCGCCGAAAGGCGGGGTAGGAGGGGCAAAAAAAGGTTTTCCTTATTAGCCCCTCTTTTTGTCGCTAACGCGACGTTTTCCCCACAAGGGGGACAAATGACTACATTATTATTTTTATTTTTCATGTTATGTTCTCCTTTCTGCCTTTGGAAAACGTAACAAAAACGGCTCATTTTGCTGAGCATGATGACTTACCCAAACAAAACAGCCGTAGCCTACCGTTTAAAACGATAAACATTGGGCACAAAACAACCGGGTAATTAGTCCGTTCATTTTGTGCCTAAAACGGCTGTTTTTGGCGTCATCATAGCCTCTAAAGAAGCCATCCGTTTCTTAAACGGTTCCAAAAACAGCATTGAATTTTTTAACTACACCCTCATTATAACAAATAAATAAGATTTGCTTGCATTCAAGTCCACTCCAACTGCTATAATAAAAGTATCTCTAGTTGAGGAGTTACTATGAATTTTACAGACCTTATCAAAGCACGCTATTCCGTGCGTAAGTTTGATAATAAACCCATTGAGCCCGAAAAATTAAACGCTGTCCTGCAAGCCGCGCGCTTGGCCCCTACGGCCGTCAACGCGCAAGCGTACCATGTGTATGTGGTACAGTCGCCGGAAGGTATGGAAAAAATGCGC
Organism: Elusimicrobiaceae bacterium; assembly: GCA_045606825.1. GTDB lineage: Bacteria > Elusimicrobiota > Elusimicrobia > Elusimicrobiales > Elusimicrobiaceae > Avelusimicrobium. The sequence goes on along the minus strand of JAZUSQ010000030.1, from coordinate 29,901 downwards.
CGGTTAACCCCGTGCCATTACGGGGCTCCCGTGGTGCTTATTTTTACGAAAAACACCCAGCAAGAGTGGCACCACCCGCAACTGCCCGAAGTCGTTTCCGGCGTGCAGGATGCCGCCATTGTGGCTACGCACGCTATGTTGGCCGCTACCGAACAAGGGCTTGGGACGTGTTGGCTTAATTTCTTTTCGCCGCAGGCGGTTTCCCGCGCGTATCACTTGCCGGACCATGAAATCCCGGTGCTACTTATGCCCATGGGCTATGCGGCCGCGGATTGTGCCCCGGCAGACCGCCACACCTTGCGTAAAGATTTAAACGAATTAGTATCGTATTTATAGGAGAATTTTATGACGAAAAAAGTACTTGTTTTATCCGGCAGCCCGCGTAAGGGCGGCAATTCAGATTTACTGTGCGACCAATTTGTAAAAGGCGCGCAAGAGGCAGGGCACAACGTGGAAAAAATCCGCATTTGTGAAAAGAAAATTGCCCCGTGTATGGGATGTTATTTCTGCCAAACCCACAAAGACCAATGCGCGCTTAAAGACGATATGCCCGCTATTGTGGACAAAATTATGCAGGCGGATGTATTGGTGTTGGCTACCCCGGTGTATTTCTATTCCATTAACGCGCAATTAAAGGCTGTGATTGACCGCTGTGTACGTAGTTGGGAGCGCATTGCCAATAAAGAATTTTATTATATTATGACCGCCGCCGAGGATGCCAAACATACCATGGACACCACACTGGCTTGTTTGCGCGGGTTTGCCGATTGTTTGGAAGGCTCGCAAGAGAAAGGCGTTATTTACGGCAAAGGAGCCTATCAAAAAGGGGATATTAAAAATCTTCCCGTGTATGAAGAAGCCTATCAAATGGGCAAAGGAGTTTAAATGAAAGAATTTACATTTCAAACAAGCGGGGTATGCTCGCAAGAAGTATCTTTTGCGCTAGACGAACAAAACCGTGTGCATAACGTGCACTTTTTGGGCGGTTGCCCGGGCAATTTGCTTGCCATTGGCAAACTGGTGGAAGGGGCTGATGCCACGCAAGTGGCCGCCTTATTAAAAGGCAACGATTGCGGCGGGAGGGGTACGTCATGTGCGGACCAACTTTCCCGCGCATTAACCCAAGCCTTGGCGCAAAAGTAAATAATATTAGGCCTAGTATTACGGTGCAAAAAGCCCCACATCTGTGGGGCTTTTAAATTGGGTAGCAAAGTAGGGGCGTGTTTTAAGAAGCAAACGGAAGGGGAGGGATTCGGTCACAAGTCGCCTTACTAACGTGCGGCGCTCGCGACCCCGCCTCGCCATCCTCGCCTTTCGTGCCGTTGGCACTCAAACTCGGATATGGCTCCGGCTTTCTCATCCCTACGCAACGCAAAGCAGTTTGCGTTGCTCCATACTTGTCATATAATTAAAACGCCCCGCCAGGGGGCTTTTTAATTATACGGAAGGGGAGGGATTCGAACCCTCGGTAGAGTTACCCCTACATCAGTTTTCAAGACTGACGCCTTAAACCACTCGGCCACCCTTCCATACGTCGGTAAGTATACTTTATTGTACCAAATAATGAGACACAATGACGAAATAGAAATATTTCTAAATAAAAATTCAGTTGCCCAGTAGGCAGTCCGGTATGTTTATTTTTTAATATCTTTAAAATCTCTAGCGGGCAAATCATCCATAGTCCACAAGTAGTTGGGTATTATTTATCCGCTATTTTGTAGCTGTATTTACTTATATATCCGGTATTTCAATGGGCACTTTCAAACGCACATCAAAGCCGCAGATGCGCGCCAAATCCGGGTCTTTCCATTGTAAAACGGGTTGCGGGAATTTATCTTGTTGGGCCAGGCGTTCTAAAGGCCCCCTTGCTGGAACTTGCACTTCATGGGCAATTTTTAAAAATCCGTCCGAGTGGTATTCCGTCCGGGATGCCGGGTGCAACGTCAGCACGAATGAAGAACCGGGCGCATAATGGTTAGGTAAGGCAAACGGACGGTTGTACATGCAATGGTCGGCCCCGGTATAAATGATAAATAAGGCTTGGGGAAACCGGGTGCGGTAGTTATCTAACAGTTGTTGCCAGGCTTCGTTGCGTAGCCTTACCCCTTCTAAAGTTTCCCACACGCTTTTTTTGGAACAAAATACAGAAACATTGCCCAGTTTAACACGGCATTGGTCCATTACCGCATAAGCGGGTTCTAAACCGATAACCGGGATTTGCTGTTGTGTTACTTGTTGCCAAATAGGGAAATAGACATGCAGATAATCCGGCACTGAATGCCGGCTGTTTCCAACGGGCCAAGACTCCTGTGCCGGTAGAAATTCCGTAAACAAAAATAGCGGCCGTTGCGGATATTGGGCCCGTAAGGCCGTTACAAAGGTTGTTACCCCTTGCCGGATATCCGCGTAGCCGTGTTCTTCCCCCACAAATATATATTGGACTGTGGGGGAAATTTGGGAGGCAACCTGGGTAATAATTTGTGAAATATCTGTTGGCGGTTGTGGCATTTGCGCGGCGGCTTGTTCAAAAGCCGGTAAGGCCTGTTCTAATTCGTATTGTAACGCCTGGGCCCGGCGCAGTTCATTGCGTACCAGTACATTGTTGCGTGCGGCTAAATAGTTGGCCGTTTGAGCGGATGTTTGTAAAAAAGATTGGTCCGGGTAAAGCAGGCGGGGGTCTAGTTCTTCCGGATGAAAAACTTTCTGAACGGGATTGCCAAAAGGCATTGTTTTCCAAGCCTGCGGGTTGGCCTGTTGTTCTTGAAGGGCTTGTTTGTAGGTACGGGCTACCCGCTGCTCTAGTTGCCGGGAAATATTCATCCGGTTTACCCGGGAAGATGTAGCGGAAACAGGGGCCGGTTTAAGACGAGAGGTAAGCGTACGCCAAAATCCCGCCTGGGAAAAGGCAGTTGCACTGCAACAGATACACAATATAGACAAACTGGTAATTTTACGCATAAGGCCTCTGTTCTTATAATAGATTACGTGGGGTTAAAAGACAAGGGCCTTAAGGCCTAATACCGGGTAGGCCTAAACGGGGGCCTGTACAAATGGTATAATAACTAAAAGGAGTATAATATGACTGATACCGCCCCAAAAACTGTGTACCGTTTTGGTAAGAATGTGTATTTAAATATTACCAACCGTTGCCCCAATTTATGCACGTTTTGCATTAAAACCAAGTGGAAGATGGATTTCCATGGGAATAATTTGAATTTGCAAGGGCAGGAACCCACTGCCCAGCAATTAGTACATACTTTGGCAGAGGAACTGCACAAAGCCCCCTTTAACGAGGTGGTGTTTTGCGGGTACGGGGAACCGACCATGCGTTTGGACGAGTTACTCTATGTGGCACAAACCTTGAAAGGGTGGCAAGCACAGTCCAAGTTTCCGCCGTTTACGGTCCGCCTCAATACCAATGGATTGGGCCCGCGCATTAACCATAAGCCGATTGCGGCCCTTTTGGCCCCTGTCATAGACGCTATTAACATTAGCGTCAATGCAGAAAACGAGGCCAAATGGTTACAACTGGTTCGCCCGGAGCCCGAATACCAAAATGCGTATGCAGATGTGTGGAATTTTGTGCAGGATTGTGTGGATGCGGGTATTAAACGGGTAGTAGTAAGTTGTGTGGAAAATACCGGGGTGGATACCCACCAGTTGGCGGCACAGGCACACGCCTGCAAAGCCCAGTTTTATGAACGGAGTTTCTTAGATGAAAACAACTAGCCATACAGGCCGTCTATTTGGTTTGTTTTTAATGTTGTTTGTTGGCGTGCTGATTTGGTTTTTTACGGCGGCGGAGGGATATTATAATTTTGCCTCAGCCAGTATCAAAACGGCCGCCGGTGTGCCCCCTTTGCCCAAAGATGCGGCCCTTGTACAGGCCCGGCCGGAGGTTGGCCCCTTTGATACAGAAATTAAATACCGTAAATTCTTTATTACGGCCCCGCAAGCACAAACCGTGGAATTGGTGGCCGATTTTAACCGCTGGGGAAAAGACCCGCTTGTGTTGACCCCGTATAAGAAGGGATATTTTGAAACATCAGTAGCCTTGGCAACCGGGGAATATAAGTACGGATTTTTGGTGGATGGTACCTGGACGGCAGACCCTTCTAACCAGGACCGCCAAACCCTGCCTGACGGCCGGGAAATTTGCATAAAAACGGTGCGCTGAGTATGAAACAGGTCTCTGTTGTAACCCCTTCTGCCTCCTATACGCAACACCTGGCCGCACAGTTGGCGCGTGCCCTGGCAGGGGGTGAAATTATTTTTTTACGCGGGCCTATCGGGGCCGGCAAAACCGTATTTGTAAAAGGGGTTGCCCAGGCATTGGGGTTAAAAGGTTCCCCTACCAGTGCCAGTTTTAGTTTAGTTAAAGAATATAAGAATAAAAACATCCGTCTGTTCCACATGGATTTATTCCGCCTGGAAGAGGGAGAACTGTTCAACCTGGGGTTTGAAGAAATGCTGGAAGATGAACAAGCCGTCATGTTGGTGGAATGGCCGGACCCGGCCGCCCGGCTCTTTCCGCAAGACCGGTTGGAACTGGATTTTATTTTGGAACATGACGACCGCCGCACCCTGCATATCACAGCCCATGGGCGCACGTCCGGGCGGTTGTTGGAGGCACTATGCAAAAACCGGTAACAGTTTTAATGGACACATCTTCTTCACCACTGCTTCTGGCGGTAGAAAAGCAGGGCATGTTGTTTACGGCCCGGCGAAAAGGAATCAAACAAGAACGGATTTTGTTCCCATTGCTTTCTAACTTGCTGGCCAAGGCCCACACCTCTTTGCCACAGGTAACACGGGTGTGTATCATCCGCGGCCCGGGGCGTTTTACGGGCATTCGCATTGCACTTACGTTTGCCTCTATGCTTAAGCAATTAGGGAACGTTACCGTATGCGGGGCCACGGTATTTGAAGTGCTGGCTTGGCAAGCCCAACACACGCGTGCCTATCAAACATGGCGTACCCAGCATCCCCACGGTACATTGGCGGTGGTACTGCATGCATTTCGGGAGGAGTATTTTTTGCAACTTTTTAACGAAAAACCCACCCCGCCACAATGGCTTAGCCGGGAGGAGTTACTGGCCCGCTTAACCGCAGACACACAGGCACTATTTGTAGTGGGAACGGATAAAAATTTTTCCCCGCTTACTGATTTACTAGCCTCTGTGGCGTGCACCTTAGCCCCCCGGCGCGCGTGCCGGGTTCAGGCGCGTACGTTGGCCCTTTTTGCCGAGCAGGATGCCTACCAAACAAACGCTTTGGAGCCGCTGTACCTAAAACCGGCGCGTTTTGAACTGGAGAAGCCCCAATGATCCTGCGGCCGGTTCCGGCGGGGCACGCCCCGTTGTTAGCCGCGCTGGATAAGTCGCGCCCGTTTAGTGCCCATTGGAGCGTGGAAGATTGGCGGGCAGAATTAGTCCAACCGGCCAGTACTGTGTGGGGGGCGTATGTGGACGGGAAACTGGTAGGTTTTGTATCTGTACGCGGGGCGGCCGGGATGTATGAAATTACCAATTTGGCCGTAGCAGCGGACTATTGCCGCCGGGGAATTGGCCGTCAATTAGTGCGCCGCGCACTGCAAGGTTTATCCGGCCACATTACGCTGGAGGTAAGTGTGCAAAATTTGCCTGCCATTGGCTTATATGAACAAACCGGTTTTACGCGCCAAGGGGTGCGTAAGCAGTTTTATGCGGACGGCTCCGATGCACTAATTATGGGGATTGTACAGTGAAAAAATACATTGTTTTGGCCATTTGTTTTGCAACATACGGGGTAGGGGCACTACCGCTTAGCCCGGCCGCTAAGCAGGAGGCCGCGTTGTTTACTGCCTATTTGCAGGCCGTCCAGGCCCAGCAACAGGGCCGTGCCGAACGGTTTTCTCTGCTGCGTAACGCGTTAAAACAGGCCCCGGATTCGGCCTATTTAAAAGCACAACTGGTGGCTGAGGCACTGTCTGTGGGGGCTTTGGACTTGGCAGACCTGTACGCGGATTTTATAGAAGATGAATCTGCCCAACAAGACCCGCAAGCCTGGGCTATCTACGGGGCTTACCAGTGGGAAAAGCAAAACGAACCGGCCGCCCGCGAAGCGTACGAAAAATCCCTGGAGTTAAACCCGGATAATGAACCCGTTTTAGTACAATATATTTCTCTGTTATCGTCGGCCGAGCCGGATAAAGCCGCCCAGGCCATAACGGAGTTGATTCACCAACACGCTGCCCTGGCACCGGACCTGTACACCCATATGGGGCGTATGTATGTATTTCACAAAAATTATCCGGCCGCCTTGGAGGCGTTTAATCAAGCCATTGCACTAGATAAAACCGCACCCGAACCGCGCCTGGGCCGTGCCACTGTGTACGAAAAAACCCAGCAGTACTTTTTGATGTTGCATGAATTGGAAGAATTAGATGCAATGGGTTTTGCCAATGCTACCACGCTAACGCAAATCGGCTCTATCTATGTGCTACTAAAGGATATGGACCGGGCCAAACCTTATTTTTTGCGTGCCAAAGAGCAAGACAACGGCCATATTGCGGCGGGGTTTTTCCTCACGTCCTTGGCCGAGCAAGCAGGCGATTACCGGGCCGCGCTAACGTATTTGTCCGAAACGGACGATTTTTCTGCCTCGGCCGCTAAGCAAATCCAGGCCAGTTACTATTTGCGTAAATTAAATGACGTACCCGCCAGTGTGGAGGTGATTGCGGCGGCACACCAAAAATTTCCGGATAATGGCGAGGTAACATACCTGTATGCGGTGGCCTTGCTAGAACAGGAAAAATACCGCCGGGCGGCCCGTCTGTTGGGCCCGCTGGTGGAACAATTCCAGGATAGTGAAGATGCCCGTTTACAATATGCATTTGCGCTGGAAGGGCAAAAAAAATACAAATTGCTGGAAGCGCAATTAGCCGTTTTGATAGAGAAAAACCCGCGCAATGCGGCGGCTCTTAACCTGTATGCCTACTCGTTGGCCCAACGCAACATACGCTTGGAAGAAGCCGCCGATTATATTGCCCGTGCCCTTAGTGTTTGGCCGCAGGATTATTCCTTGATAGATACGCAGGCCTGGGTGTTTTACCGCCAGGGCAAATATGCCCAAGCCGCGGATGTGATGCGTGCTATTCCCGTTAACGTATTGCAAGAAAACCCGGAACTTGCCTACCATGCCGGGCTGATAGAGGCGGCTTTGGGTAACACGCAACGCGCACGTGCCTGGCTTGTGCAGGCGGCCCAAAACGGTTGGAAGCCTGCCAAAAAGGCTCTGAAAAAATTGCCCGCGGGCCACTAATTATCTGCTTTTGATTTTTCTGTATCCCCCTTGTGTGAGGACAGCACCCTCTACTCTAGGCATTTAACTAAACAGTAAGTAGTAAGACTGTTTAGCAATCATGTCCCTGTGAGCAAGATATGTAACAGCAAGAACCGGCAAGATTTCTATTTGCTCCTGTGTAGCTAACTGCGGCATTTATCCGTTTAGATGTTTGTAAGTAAAGATAATACTAACAAGGCGTGCAAGGGTGCAAAACACCCCTGTATGGCCCCAACTAAACGGGGTTATTACAGTTACTAGGCTATAGAAGTTCCCCCGCGCTACAATCTGCGGGTATGCCTGTATTCGGAGGCGTGAGGGTAACACGTGGCTCCTTCCCTCTATAACTTAACTAGACACCGGTTCTAACACCCGTTGGTTTTCTTCCGTTTTGGTTTTTATAGTGGGGAGGAATGGCCCGCACTCTTTGGGTGTTACAACAACAAGTTTTATGGATAAGCCGGGCGTGAGAACCATGCCCGGTACTACACTTTTACTATAGCAAATTTTGTTAATTTTGTCAAGCGATAAGAACTGGGGCTCTACACGGGTGTATTTTGTTTTTCAGTTATACCAGTATTTGTTCCACGTATGTTTCCTATATGTAATTTAGGTTGGTTGGAGGGGGCGCGCATTTTCTACGCGTTCATTATATAGGCGTATAATGAGGGGGATGTAGGGGTTGTGAGTTTTGGTGTGTAGTTGTGATTGTTATGGGTGGCAATTGCCAGGCAGGCAAACAGGAGTCTGCTTTAAAAAGCCGTATCCTAAAACAGAAATTTTGCACGTTTGCGCGAAACGGATTTACAAAATTTCCCGGAGCAAGCGGTTGGTATAGGTTACGGCGGCAATGTTTTCTTACTTTTTTGCCGATAAAAAAGTAAAAGGGAGGGTTGTGTTTTCTGCCAAGAGAAAACGAACTATACCAGCCCTTGGTCTATCATACTGTCTGCTACTTTAATAAACCCCGCAATATTTGCGCCAGCCACATAATTGCCCGTAGCCCCGAACTGTGCGGCGTGCGTAAGGCAACTTTCATGAATATTGTTCATAATGCGTTTTAAATAGGTGTCCACTTCTTCGGCTGTCCAATAGACACGCATGCTGTTTTGGGTCATTTCCAGGCCCGATACAGCCACACCGCCCGCGTTTGAGGCTTTGCCCGGGGAGTATAAAATGTGGGCCGCCTGAAATTGCTCAATGGCAGCCGGGGTGGAGGGCATATTGGCCCCTTCGCACACCAGTTTACACCCGTTTTGAAGCAGGGTGGCGGCATCTTCGCCGTTTAGTTCGTTTTCGCATGCCGTGGGGAACGCACAATCACACGGGATATCCCATGTTTTTTTGCCCGGGCGGAACTGTGCGCCGGGGAACTGTTGTGCATACTCTTTTACACTGCCGCGGCGTTTGAATACCAACTCTTTTAGAAAAGCCAGTTTTTCCTCGTTTAGACCGTCTTTGTCGTAAATACTGCCGTCATAATCCATAAAGCCAACCACTTTGGCCCCCAACCGGGTGAGTTTTTCCATGGTATAGATGCCCACATTGCCCGCGCCGGACACAATGCATACTTTTGCGGTTAATTCTTCCCCGCGGGTAGCCAGCATATTTTGGGCAAAATAGGCCACGCCGTATCCGGTAGCCTGCGGGCGTAAAAGACTGCCGCCCCAGTTTGGCTTTTTGCCGGTAAAGGCACCGGTAAAGTCATTGGTGAGTTTTTTGTATTGGCCAAACATATAACCAATTTCGCGCGCGCCGCACCCTAAATCGCCGGCGGGTATATCGGTATGGTAGCCAATGTGGTGGTATAGTTCGTCAATAAAGGCATGGCAAAAACGCATGACTTCGTTGTCGGACTTGCCACGTGTGTCAAAATCACTGCCGCCTTTGCCGCCGCCCAAGGGCAGGGTGGTTAAACTGTTTTTGAAAGTTTGTTCAAAGGCTAAAAATTTTAAACTGTCTGCCGTTACGGACGAATGAAAGCGGATGCCTCCTTTGTACGGCCCCAAGGCACTGTTAAACTGCACGCGGAAACCGCGGTTGACGTGAATTTCGCCTTTATCATCACGCCAGGGCACGCGGAAGGCAATGATGCGTTCCGGCTCCACCATGCGCTCTAAAATTTTTTCTTTTCGGTAATGCGGATTTTGCAACAGAACAGGAGTTAAACTGTGCACCACCTCTTCCACGGCTTGCTGGAACACATGTTGCCCGGCATTGCGGCGGTGAAATGTTTCCAAAAAGTGATTGATATAGTCGTTTGTCATGCTAAAACCCTCCACTACCCTTATTAAACATCACTCAAACACAATTTGCAAGCCCCACTTTGGGTTAAAATATGTTACACTACAAGAAACCCCGGGGGGAATTATGAAACTAACTGCCAATATGGAAGATTACTTAGAAGCCGTTTCATTCTGCGCAGATGAACACGGCATGGCCCGCGTGTCTGATATACGTGATATGCTGGGCGTAAAAACCCCCAGTGTAACCGGGGCCATGAAGGCCTTGGCACAAGAAGGGTATGTAGTACATGCGCCTTATAGCGGCATTACCTTAACGGCCAAAGGCCGCCGCGCCGCCGAGGACGTAAAAAAACGCCACGCCATTTTCAAACGCTTTTTAGAACACGTATTGGGTGTAAACCCCAAAACGGCGGAAGAAGACGCCTGCAAAATGGAACACACCGTTAGCAAAGAGACACTTAACAAATTGCACGCGTACCTGCACAAAATAGCCGGGCAGTAAACGAATTACCCTAATGCACTAAAACACTATGGGTGTTAGTCGCAGGGGGCTGCACGTGTTTCGTCGGCACAAGAGTAACCATACTGGTCCCGTAATATTTTACAAAACCGCACTCCCAGGGTATTGGTACCTACGCAGGATCCCTCCCATTTTCCGGTGGATTGAAGTTTTTCGTAACGCAATCCGTATACACCGGGGAAACTGTCAGAATAAATACTGTAAGAAGTTTCTGGTCCGTTATAATCAGCACTGGCCGAATAATCGTATTCTATATCCGGTAAATCAATATCTAGATGTGCCGTTGTTCCTCCTTCAGTTGCCTCCTCGGTAAAGGTCCACCAACCTTGCGTTGGGTAACCATGCTCTAAAATGTAGGCTTCCACCCCTTTTTTAAATGCATCTGTTAAAACAATCCACTGGGTAACCCTCGCTTTGGTCACGGCTTTTTGATATTGTGGCAAGGCCACAGCGGCCAGGATGCCAATAATCAGCACCACTACCAACAGTTCTATCAAAGTAAAACCCATTAAATTAGGTGTCATCCCTGATTTATTGTCCTTATTGAATAGGCGTATGCTGAGGCGTTGTTGCTGGGCATTTTCCACGCACATGCCGTCATTAAATAGGATTTTTTGCTTATTTTTACCACAATATGCGTGGAAAGTTTTGAGCAAAGATATCTCAGGATGCGTTTTTTTATTGTTTATTGCTTCTTGCGTATTACCCCGCCGGGTCATTTTCTTTATCATACATTTCTCCTTTCTATTGTCATGCTGAATTCAGTTCGGCATCTGCACCACTTTGAATACCTAAACAAGGTGTAGATCCCAAAATAAATTCGGGATGACATTATTATTTAATTTCCAATCCTCTCTGCCCCGGTGTACACGCAAAAACGGCCGCCACTTGCGGGAGGATTGAAGTGCCCCCAAATAACAGCCGTAATTTACCGCACAAAGCGATAAACATTCGGTACACAACAAGAAGGCTTGCAATTCCTTTTGTTGTGTACCTAAAACGACTGTTTTTAGACTTCAATCCTACATTTGTTTACCAAATGTACCGTTTCTTAAACGTTTTCCAAAAACAGATTAAATTGTACCTAATAGTATAATAAAGTTCCGCCCTAAAAACAAGGGTTTACAGACCGTACGCAACAGTGCCGTATATGATAAAATAATTATATGTTACCTGAACTCAAAACCGTTTCTTATTTCCAGCCTTTAGATTGGCTGGTATTTGGAATTGTATTAGCGGCTACCGCGGCCGCGGCGGTGTATGGCTCCTGGCGGCTCAAGAAAAAGCGGGATAAACCCTCGGCCTTGGATTACTTGTTAATGGGGCGGCAACTGACCCTGCCTTTGTTTGTAGCCACTATGGTGGCCACCTGGTACGGCGGCATTTTTGCCGTCAATGAAATTACATTTAATTACGGCATTTACAATTTTGTTACCCAAGGTGTGTTTTGGTATGTGGCGTATTTGATTTTTGCCTTTTTTGTGGCCAAACGTTTGGCCCGGTATGTATCTTATACGTTGCCGGATTTGACCCGCCAACTCTTTGGCCCCAAAGCGGCCCACGTGTCGGCCGTATTGACGTTTTGCTACATTGCCCCGGTAGCGTATGTGCTGTCTTTAGGGATGTTTTTGCACATGGTATTTGGTATCAGCGTGCTAAGCGGTATGATTTGGGGTACGCTGTTTGTATGCGCCTACAGTGCGTGGGGGGGGTTGCGTTCGGTGGTGTTTTCGGACCTGGTACAATTTTTTGTCATGTGCAGTGCCGTGGCCCTGGTGGTGGTGTTTTCTGTGGGTACATTTGGGGGGATTTCCTTCTTAAAAGCCCACCTGCCCGCCGGGCATTTTACCCTAACCGGGGGCAACAGTTGGCTGGAAACCTGCGTGTGGGGCTTTATTGCTCTTTCTACACTAATTGACCCCAGTTTTTACCAACGGTGTTTTGCGGCCAAATCCCCGCGGGTGGTGCAAAAAGGGATTTTAATTTCTACGTGCATTTGGTTTTTGTTTGATTTTTGCACTACCACCGGCTCTTTGTACGCGCGCGCACTACTGCCCCAGGCCGAACCGGGCCAAGCCTATTTCTTTTATGCCATTCAACTTTTACCCGTGGGGCTAAGGGGGTTTTTTGTAGCCGGGATTTTGTCTATCATCTTATCTACGCTTAATTCGTTTTTATTTATTGCCGCCAATACACTTAGTTTTGACTTGTTACGCACCCGGTTTAAAAATGTGGTACTTTCCAACCGCATTGCGGTGTTTGCGGTGGGGGCGTTTTCCATTGTGATGGCCCGGTTTTTTAACGGTAGTTTTAAGGAAATCTGGCTGGTGTTGGGGTCCTATTTTTCAGCCTGTTTATTAGTGCCTATTTTAATGGGGTATTTGTCCCCTAACCGTATTTCGGACAAATTATTTGTATGTTCGGTCGTGTGTGCCGCCGCCGCTATGACGGTGTGGTATGCACTGCCCAAAACGGAACTAATACAAATTATTGACCCCTTTTATGTGGGAATTTTGGTAAGTTATAGTATCCTTATTATTTGGAGAAAACCCAAAAATGCAAATGTATCAGGTATTACTGATTGGTAACGGGGAGGCGTTGCCCGCCCGGTACCTGCGTAAACTGGCTAAACAGGCCAATTACATCTTGGCTGCTGACGGTGGGGCCGATAAAGCCCTCAAAGCCGGGGTGGAGCCGGATGCTGTGATAGGAGATTTGGATTCTATTTCTGATGCTGCCCGTACCCACATGGGGGCCCGCGTGTGGCATGTGCCTACCCAGCAAAATACCGATTTAGAAAAAGCCCTTTGTTGGGCAGTGGCACATCATATTACGTCTATGTTAGTAGTAGGATTTGTAGGGGATAGGTGGGATTTTTCTATCGGCAATTTACTGGTGTTGGCCCGCTATGCACACCAACTGGAATTGGTCGCCGTGGGTAAAGGGTGGCGTTTGGTTCCGCTAACCCGTAGCCGCCAGTTTGACTGTACCCCTGGCAAGCGCGTCAGCATTATTCCGTTGACCACTTGCCATGAACTGACGTTGGCGGGGCTAAAATATCCGCTGGTGCGCCAAACCGTGCAACCCGGTGCAACGCTTACGCTAAGCAATCAAACCACCGCAACAGATTTTTGCGTATCATTTACGCAAGGCAGTTTGCTGGTATATCAGGAACTTTAAAACCTTAGGCCTTGTTGTCAGCCAGTAACGGCAGGGTAAACCAGAAGGTGGACCCTTGCCCTAAGCCGGCACTTTCTACGCCAATTTCACCGCCGTGGGCCTGCACAATTTCCTGTGCAATAGAAAGCCCCAATCCCCAGCCTTGTTTTTTGGCGTTGCGGTCCAGGTCTGACTGGTGGAACTTCTGAAAAATCTTTCCCTTTTCACTATGCAAAATACCGGGGCCGTTATCGGTTAGTTTAAAAACAAGCAAGTTATTTTCTACATAATAACGGGCTTCAATACGCCCGCCCTGTGGGGAAAATTTGATTGCATTACCCATTAAGTTATTAACTACTTGTGAAATGCGGAAACGGTCGGCCGTGAGGGTAATTTCCAGCGGGTATTCGTATTTTTGCAGGAAAATACCTTTTTTCTGGGCGTTTACATTTTGCAAAGTTACTACGTCGTTAAGCAAGGCATTGAAATTAAAGGGTTGCATATCCATTTGAAACTGGCCCGATTCTATGCGGGAAATATCAATCAGGTCCGCCATAAGCATGTTCATATTGTCCGTGGCTTTTAAGATGTTATTAAGGGCAATCTGGTCGGACCCCATTTCCCCGTTTGTGGTGGTTTTGTCCATCATCAGTACAGAGGTAAACCCTTGAATGGCAGAAAGCGGTTGGCGTAAATCGTGCGCGGCAATGGACATAAATTTAGAGCGTATCTCGTTGAGGCGGCTTAACTCTTGGTTGGAAAGTTGCAATTTTTCCACCATACTTTCCAGCATATTTACTTTGCCGGAAAGTTGCATCTGCAAATTGGCAATTTGTTGCTGGTAATTATGTTCGGCCTTCATAATGGTACGGTTCATTTTGCGTAGTACAAATTTGCGCGTAATCCAATACGTAACCAAAGCAATAACGGCTACAATGAGTAACGAATACGAAAGTAACAGTTGGGGTGTGGTCATAATCCTCCTAATACAATACCGCCGGTTTGTTCCAGCGCGGTTTTAGTAAGGGCCCCTTCGCGTAGTAGGCGCGGGGCGGCGGGGGTAAAGTCCACCACGCTGGAAGGCGTGGGGCTTAACGTGCCCTTTGTAAAAATAAAATCTACCCGGCCCGAAAACGTTTCCACGACTGTTTGTTCCTCCGTTAGCACGGGTTGTCCGTGCAAATTAGCACTGGTGGAACAAAGCGGTTGGTTCATGCGGGCCAACAGTTGTTGCAAAAACGGTTCATCCGGCACGCGAAAGCCCAGCCCTTTGGCCCCGCGCAATAGCGGTTGGCCTGCCGGGGTGGGGGGTAAAATCAGCGTCAAAGCACCGGGCCAATAGGCGCGGGCCAGTTGTTGGGCCGCCGGTGCCAGTTGTGCCCAGCGGCAAACGGCCCCTGTATCCGCCGCCAACAGTTGCAGGGGTTGCGTAGCGGGGCGTTGTTTAAGCGTATAAATTTGCCGGATGGACGAAGCGCATAAAGCCCCGGTGCCCAGACCATATACGGTGTCTGTAGCAAACACGGCCAAGGCCCCTTGCTCCAGGGCGCGGGCCGCGTGGGTTAGTGTGTCTGGCGTGAGGGTAGAAACAGGTACAATTTGGCTACGCATGGGGTTCTTCCTCGGCGGGGGTGTCGTTTTCAAAGCAATCTATAATTAGCACAAATTCGCCCTGCACTTTGGGGCGCACCTGCAGTTGGGCAGACACCGCTTGCACGGTGCCGCGTAAAAATTCTTCATGCACTTTGGATAGTTCCCGCGCCACAATGACAGGGGTAGTAGGGCCCAGCGTGCGGGAGAGTAAATCCAACATTTTTAGTACGCGGTAAGGCGACTCGTAAATTACAACCGGGTGTTTTAATTGCGCGGCTTGGCTAAGCAACTTAGCGGCTTTGCCGGGTTTACGGGGTAAAAACCCCAAGAATGTAAAGGCTCCGCCTGTAAGCCCCGCCCCGGCCAACGCACACGCCACGGCACTGGGGCCCGGCAGGGAGGTTACACACACGCCGGCTTGTACGGCCGCACGGACTAATTTCCACCCCGGGTCGGAAATGCAGGGGGTGCCGCAATCACTGACCAAGGCACAATTTTTGCCGCCGGTAAGGGTTTGCAGACAACGGGCCACGCTTTTATCGTCGTTTTCGTTATAGCGTACCAAGGGCTTATGGATACTAAAATGGGTGAGCAAGGTTTGGGTACGGCGGGTATCTTCACACAAGACCACATCCACGCTTTGCAGTACATCCAAGGCGCGCAAGGTAATGTCGCGCAGGTTGCCCAAGGGGGTAGGGACAATATAGAGCATATATATAGTATAGCAAAATGCATACGGTAGGTGTATTTATGCTATAATAACCGTACAATTTATGCTGTTTTTGGAGGCGTTTAAGAAACGCAGTGCCCGCAAGGGCCGATAGAAGTTCAAAAACAGTCGTTACAGGCACAAAATGACGGACCTTCGAAACCCGTTGTTTTGTGCCGAGTGTTTCCCGCGCAAGCGGGGGGCCACGGCTGTTATATATTAGGCACTTCTATCGGCTTGAATATGGCAGCCGTTTTTGCGTGCTCCTAAACAGATAAATTGAACTTAATACAAAAAGGAGCAAACAAATGACATATAAACACACCCGGCGGGGTTTCACGCAAAATGCAATCATCTGTCCCCCTTGTGGGGAACAGTCTTTAGCCCCGGAAGGTTTTAATCCGGGGGTCGCGGTAGCGACAAAAGAGGGGCAAAAAAGGAAAAAATCCTTATGGCCCCTCCTACCCCGCCTAACGGCGGTACTCCCTCCACAGGGGCGGGAGATGCTCTACGGTTTCACGCAAATAAATCACGTCATCCTGAACTTGATTCAGAATCTCGTTGTTCAAATATTCAAAGAGGCGAGATTCCAAATCAAGTTTGGAATGACACCTTTATTAAATAACGGGGGTTTCACGCGTAGTCATCATCCTGAACTTGTTTCAGGATCTAGTTGTTTTATTAAGGGTTTTACCTTAATAGAATTGTTGGTGGTTGTACTAATTATCGGTATTTTAGCGGCCGTAGCCTTGCCACAATATCAAAAAGCTGTGGAAAAGTCACGTTTGGCCACTTATATACCACTGGTGCGCGCCTTATACACTGCAGAAGAAGCATATTACTTGGAAAATGGAGAATATACCACAGATTTAGAAGCATTACCTATCCAAATAACGAGTGATTGTCGTTTACAACAAAGTACACAAGCTGGTATTTATTCGTGTGATAAAAATACAATTGGAATATACAATCTTTCATATATCCAATATCACAATGACAATATTGCCTATTTGCATATATTGACAAATTACGGTACTGACATCCCTAGAAAAAGGGGAGAAGTTTGGTGTTGGTCCAAAACAGAGATGTATCGCAATATTTGCAAGTCTCTAGGTCCTGGTACGGAATACGAAGGAAACGTATGGAAATATCAGTGGAGGCTGAATTGATCTCAACAAGTTGTAGCCATTTTTATCAGATTTTGTATGAATTAAAACCCCGCCTATTGGCGGGGTCTTTGAGTGGTTACCAAATGTAATAAGCAGGTATCAGCAGTAGTAGGGATAACCCCACCAGTATCACTTCCAGTTTGATAAACCACTTGAGCCACTGCGGGTAGGAAATACCTGCTAAGGCCAAGGCACCCATGGTAACAGGTGCGGTGGGCAAAATGGGGTTGCCCCAGCCGTCTCCAAATTGGAAGGCTAAAATAACCGTCTGGCGCGAGACATGGACCAAGTCCCCCAGCGGAATCATAATGGGCATGGTGAGCACGGCCTGGCCGGAGCCCGAAGGCACAAAAAAGTTTAGTAGCGTTTGGGTAAGGAACATCGCCCACGAGGCCACAATTGGGTGTAAATGCCCCACCAGCACACTCATGGCGTTTAAGAACGTATCTAAAATGTGCCCTTGCGTGGCAATAATGACAATGGAGCGTGCCAAGGCCATTAAAATACATACACTCACCATGGATTTGGCCCCGTCAATAAACGCGTTGCTGGTTTCATCCACCGTCAGACCGCCAAAATACGCGCTGGCAATGGATACCCCCACAAACACAGCGGCAATTTCCACCATGTACCATTGATAACGGATGACCCCGTAAAACAGGGCAATCATCCCCACCGCAAACGAGGCAATCACTAATTTGTGCGCGCGGGTAAGTTTATAATCCGTATCGGGCACAACATCGTTAATGATGTTGAGTTCGGCGCGTTTGTCCAGGTCCATTTTATAGGTTAAACTTTTGGTGGGGTTTTTGCGTACGCGCTCGCCATACCAACTGAAAAACCCGGCCACCACGCTGGTAAATATAAACCAAACTACCAGGCGGTATTCCCAGCCGGAATACATGGGTAGTTCTGCAATACTTTGGGCAATCCCCACGGTAAACGGGTTGACAAACGCGGCTGAAAAACCCGTAAACGCCCCAATAAACGGCAAACTCATGCCGATGACCGTATCGTACCCAAGGGAAAGGGCCAGCGGAATAAAAATGGGGATGAAAATCAGCGTTTCTTCCTCCATGCCAAACATGGCCCCGCAGACAGAGAACAGGAAAATACACACGGGGATGAATAGGCGCGTCCACTTGGGGTGGGTGGAAAAGAACATACTTATTTTTTTGATAACCGTATGTACGGCCCCGGTGCGCTCAATGATAGTAAACAGCGCGCCTACTACCAGGATGAACGCAATAATTTCGGCACATTGCGTAAATCCCTTTACGGGGGCGGCTAAAATATCGCCCAGGCCTTGGGGGGCTTTGGCAACCGGGTGGAAGGAACCGGCCACGGCCATGGTACGCCCGGCCTGTTCAATGCGCTCATACTGCCCGGTGGGTAGAACCCACGTTAACATGGCTACAGTAGCCATAATGGCAAACACCAAGAAATAGGTGTTGCACAACATCCGTTTGGCTCTTGCAAACGAATGAACAACGGCTTGTTTCATTTTCTTTTGTTTTCCTCTTTACTGTGCCAAGCACAGTGTGTTTATTTAAAACCCTTGCTCCGGCTCAAACAAATAAATGCAGAGTAGGGTAAAATTTTTGCCAAAATGCGTATTCGTTTCTACCACCCGGTAAAATACGGCGGTACTAAAAATGCAAAACTCAGCACATACATCAAAATAAGTAGCGGCAAAATCCATTTGAGCCACCGCCCAAAACTAATACGCGCAAAGCCAATGGCGGCAATGGTTACCGGGTCGGTAGGCATAGAAAGGTTCAGCCAACTGCCCCCCAACTGAAACGCTAGCACCATGGTTTGGCGGGTAATGCCAATTAAATCGGCCAGCGGCGCGAGCACGGGCATGGTCAGCACGGCTTTGCCGGAACCGGACGGAATAAAAAAATCAATTACGGTTTGTAACATCATGGCCGCCCAACTGGCACAAATGGGGTGTAAATGTTTAATGGCCCCGCTCATCCATTCCAACAGGGTATCTAAAATATGGCCGTTATTGGCAATAATTACAATGGCTTGGGCAAAACATAAGAGCATGGCAATTTCCGCCATGCCGCGCACCCCGTCAAAGAAAGCATCGTTAAATGCTTGCATGCTCATCTTGCCCAACAGCCCGCATGCAAAACCTACCCCCAAGAAAAGGGCGGCAATTTCGGTAATGTACCAACCTTCGGCCTGTAGGTGCAAGAGGGTCAGTAAATCCACGCCCCACGTGTGGTTGACAAACGCGCAGATTTGCGGTTTGAGTACACCTATTACCAGCCCCACCATTCCTAAACCAAAGGCCCACAACACCCATTTTTGGCGGCGGGTAATATGCGGGGTTTCCTTGGCCAGTTTTAATTCCTTGCGTTTTTCTTCGTCAAAATCATACGTTAAACTGGCTTGCGGATTTTTATGGATTTTGCGGGCATAACACATCATCCAGGTAATCACTACTACCGTACACACGGCCCAAATGAGCAGACGGTAGCCCAAGCCGGAATAAAGCGGTACTTGGGCAATGCCTTGGGCAATTCCCACGGTAAACGGGTTGGTAAATGCGGCGGCAAACCCTACCCCGGCCCCTACAAACGGAATAGCCGTGCCCAGTGCGGAATCATACCCCAAGGAAAGGGCCAAAGGGATAAAAATGGGGATGAAGATGAGGGCTTCTTCACACATACCGAACGTGGCCCCGCAGAGAGAAAACGTAATGACCCCCAACGGAATAAACAAAAACCGCAATTTGGGGTTGCGCTTAAAAAACTGGCTGGCCGCACCTATGCCGGCAGTAATGGCACCTGTTTTTTCTACAACCGACAGCACCCCGCCAATTACTAATAAAAACACAATCACTTCCGCCGCTTTGGAAAACCCTTCTACCGGGGCGGTTAGTACATCAAAAATACCTTGCGGGGCACGTTGCACCGCATGGTACGTGCCGGGTACTACCACCAGTCGTCCGTCCTGTTCCATGCGCTGGTAACTGCCGCTGGGCACTACCCACGTCATAGCCGCTACAACGGCAATGATACCTAAAATGATAGCAAAGGTGTTAAGTTTAATTTTTTTTAATATGCGCGACATGGGTTTGGCGTGCTCCTCTTTTGTAAATGTAAAACAACAAGTATATATTTTATAAAAAAGAAAGGAAAATGGGTACAATCATTTTGAGCAAAGCGAAATGCCAACCGGTACCATAACCTAGCCTGCCTGTTTTCCAGCGCAAACGCTTGTTTTTGCAATGAAACTTTATTATACTATCAGTACAATTTAATCTGTTTTTGGAACCGCATAGCAAGTATGCGGGCCCTTGTAGATATAACTACAGGATGCGTGAATGCCAAAAACAGCCGTTTGACAAACACAAGATGACAGGAAGTCATGAGCCTGTTGTCTTGTGTTGAATGCTTGTTATGGTTTTATAACAAGTTACGGCTGTTCGTTTTGAGAGGCATTCACGCGGCTCAAGCGTATTAGCCGTTTTTGTATGCGTTTGCCGGAGCAGAAAGAATTGAAAATAAACTAATCATGTCATCCCGACCTTGTTTCGGGATCGCCACCTTGTTTAGGTATTCAAAGCGGTGGAGATGCTGAACTAAATTCAGCATGACAATAAAAGGAGAAATGAACATGCAAAACAATAACACCCGGCGGGGTTTCACGCTTATAGAGTTGTTGGTAGTGGTACTCATCATCGGTATCCTGGCCGCCGTGGCGTTGCCGCAATACCAAAAAGCTGTGTTGAAAGCACGGGCTGCGGAACAGTTGGAACTTGTAGCTGCTATTTATCCTGCCGCACAGACTTGTTATTTGGAAACGGATGACCCGGCCCAATGTACTCTTGATAAGTTGGATATTGGGGTAGAAACATGTAGGCCGTTACCGGGGTATAATGGATGCGATATAATTGTATCTTTTGTTACAGATAGCAGTGCTGGACAACCAGGTGCCAGGGTACGTGTTAACAATTTCACATCTGACGGTGTTAATTTGCAACTTATTAAATTCCCGCAGGGCCTTGCATGTTCCCATACACTAAGGGGAGGATGGCAGGAACCAATCTGTGCCAACCTGAGTTTTACAGCCGATTGTCCCCGCCCTAATAGACTGCCACCCGGTCGCATGTATGTGGAAGATAAGGGAACGCTAGAGGTACGTTGCCAGTAAACCTATCATACCTGGCCCCCTGCGGGGGGCTATTTTTTTAAAACCTGGCTTTTTACACGCCACACACCCTATATTTTGTATAATATAAGTAACTGATTTTTAGGAGTGGTTTTCTATGGCAAAAAATAAATATTCGCACACCGTTTTGTTACCCAAGACGGATTTCCCCATGCGCGCAGGGCTGGCGCAAAAAGAGCCCGGTATTTTAGAATTTTGGAAATCTATTAACCTCTACGAGGCTTTGCTAAAAAAGAACGAGGCCGGTAAACATTTTGTCCTGCACGACGGACCGCCCTATGCCAACGGAAAAATCCACATCGGCCACGCTTTAGATAAAACCATTAAAGACATCATCCTAAAATCCCGCGCCATGACCGGGCACTACACCCCTTATGTACCCGGGTGGGATTGCCACGGTTTGCCGATTGAACAAGCCCTCTTAAAAGAACTAAAGCAAGAGAAAAAACACATCACGGATGTGCCTGCTTTCCGCCGTAAAGCGCGTGAATTTGCCGCCAAATTTATTGATTTGCAACGCCAAGGCTTCAAACGCCTGGGGGTACAGGCCGATTGGGACCACCCCTATTTAACCATGGATAAACGCTACGAAGGTATTACCATTGGCGTATTTCTGGATTTAATTGAAAAGGGGTATGTTTATAAGGGGCAAAAAACCATTACCTGGTGCCCGCATTGTGAGACTGCCCTGGCAGATGCCGAAACAGAATATAAGGACGTATCTTCGCCCTCTATCTATTTACGTTTTAAATTGGTGCGTGCCCCCCAAGAAATTTTTGGCGAACTGGACTACACGCACCCCATTAGCCTGGCCGTGTGGACAACTACCCCGTGGACTATTCCCGCTAACCAAGCCGCGGCTGTCTGTAGCAGCGAAGATTACGCCATCTTGCAAGATGAGCAAACCCATGAATATTATGTGGTGGCGGAAAAACTGGCCCAGCAATTTATTCAAAACACGGGCCGTGCTTGCGCGCAAGTAGGTACGGTGGCTGGGAAGGATTTGGTAGGGTTATCTTACTATCATCCGCTTACCCACCGCGAAAACCCTGTGATTTGGACGGACTTTGTAACCATGGATGCCGGGGTGGGCGTGGTGCACATTGCCCCCGGCCACGGGGAGGAAGACTTCCAGGCCGGTAAACAATGGAAACTGGAAACCTTCTGCCCGGTAGATGAACGCGGGTGCTATACCAAAGATGCGGGCGTGTTTGAAGGCATGCATGTGTTTGAGGCCAACCCGCTTATGGTAAAAAAATTAGACGAACTGGGCGCGCTTATTAAAGAGCAGGAAATTACCCACAGTTATCCGCATTGCTGGCGGTGCCATAACCCGATTATTTTCCGTGCTACGGAACAGTGGTTTATGTCTATTGACAAAAACGGCTTGCGCGAAAAACTAATGAAAAATTTAGATAACGTGCAATTTTATCCGGCCGCCGGGCAAGAACGCATGCGTGCCATGATTGGGTTGCGCCCGGATTGGTGTTTGTCGCGCCAGCGGTTTTGGGGCAGCCCGGTGGCGGTTTTGTATTGCAAACAGTGCGGCAAAGCCCAAATAGACCATAACCTATTTGATTTTATCAAACAACGTGCCCTGGCCGAAGGGTCCGACTTTTGGTTTACCGACCCGGTGGAAAAACTAATTCCGGCAGGATATGCTTGTGCGTGCGGATGCCATGAATTTAGAAAAGAAACCGATATTCTAGACGTATGGTTGGACTCGGGCGTGTCTTGGGCGGCCGTGCTTAAAGACCGCCACCTGGATTTCCCGGCGGATGTTTATTCCGAAGGGTCCGACCAACACCGCGGGTGGTTTCAAAGTTCGTACATTCCGTCTTACACGTTGGAACAGACAGCCCCCTTTAAAACCATTCTTACGCACGGCATGGTGCTAGACGGCCAAGGCAAGCCAATGCACAAATCGGCCGGCAACGCCGTGGACCCGGAAGACGTCATTAACCAGTACGGGGCAGATATTTTGCGTTTATGGGTATCGCTGGCGGACTACCAGGGGGATGTGCGTATTTCGCAAGAAATTTTGCAAGGGCCTATTGATACCTACCGCAAAATCCGCAATACGGTGCGCTATGCGCTGGGCAATTTATCCGACTATGACCCCGCCCTGCATAAAGTACCCGCCAAAGACCTGGCCGAAATGGATAAATATATGTTGGGCCGCTTAGACGGGCTTATCCAAGAAGTGCATGCCGGGTATAACGAGTTTAATTTCCGCCGGGCCATGCGGGCTCTAACGGATTTCTGTATCTTGGACTTGTCCTCTTTTATGTTGGATGCCTCCAAAGACCGTCTTTACACGTTGGGGGTAAATGCCCCCGGGCGGCGCAGTGCGCAAACCGTGTTGGCAGAAATTGTAACCGATTTGTTGCAACTCATGGCCCCCGTGTTGTCCTTCACGGCCGAAGAAGCCTGGCAGGTACTACGTAAAACAGCCTTGGGGCGCGAACTACCCCAAAGCATTTTCCTTTCCAACATGCCGTGTAATGCGTCGTTTATCCCGGATGAACGCCTGGAAACCAAGTGGAACGAAATCCGCCGCATCCGCGAGGGCGTACAGAAATTTTTGGAGGAGGCACGCGCACAGAAAATTATTGGTTCCTCGTTAGAGGCCAAGGTGATTTTCAGTACCAATGATGCCGGCACCAAGTCATTTTTAGAAGAAACCAAAGAGTTGTGGCCGGAAATTGCCATTGTGTCTCAAGTGGAAATTAAAGACGGGAAAGACCCGCTATTTGTGGAGGTTACCCACGCTACCGGGCACAAATGCGCCCGTTGCTGGCAGTGGAAAGACGAAGTGGGCACGCTGGCCCCGCATCACGATATTTGCCAACGTTGTGCAGATGTATTATCGGCTGAGAATATAACGGTAGATGAAACGGAGCCGGTGCATGCGTAAAGCGCAGGTGTGGGGGTGGCTTGGCCAGCACAAAGGGTTGTTAGGTGCCATGGCT
This sequence comes from Elusimicrobiaceae bacterium, assembly GCA_045606825.1. Lineage (GTDB taxonomy): Bacteria > Elusimicrobiota > Elusimicrobia > Elusimicrobiales > Elusimicrobiaceae > Avelusimicrobium. The sequence continues at coordinate 6,022 of JAZUSQ010000030.1, read as the reverse complement.
TTGCTACTCTTGGCAGACCGGGCAACCAAAGTGTGGGCGCTGCTGGATTTGGCCCCGCACGGGCCTATAAAATTGGCGCGGTATTTTTGGTTTTCGTACGTAGAAAATACGGGGGCGGCATTTGGTATGTTCCAACATGCAAACGGCCTGCTGATGGTTGTGATGTTGCTGATAATTGGATATATTATATGTAGTTGGCGGGAACTGACCCGCCAAGGCAGGTGTGCCACCTGGGGGGCCGCACTTATTTTAACGGGTGCCTTGGGCAATTTGTATGACCGCCTGACATTAGGGTTTGTAGTAGATTTTTTGGATTTTAGAGTCTGGCCCGTTTTTAATGCGGCAGATTCATATATTACCGTAGGGGCTATCCTGCTGGGCATCAGCCTGGTAAAAACAACGGCCCTGAACCGGGAGGACAAATGAAGAAAATTTGGATTGTGTGTCTGTTGGCTGTTTCACTTGCTGCGTGCAGTTCAGACACCCGTCTTTTCCAACAAGCCAAACAGGCTATGGCCCAGGGCAATTACCCGCGTGCGCTCAATTTGTATAACCAACTGGTTAAGCAAAACCCCCAACATGCGGCGGCTTTGAGTAACCGTGCCCTGGTGTGGGAAAACATGCCCGCCAAAGATGCGGCCGAACGGGCTAAAAACCGTTCTTTTGCCGAGGCAGATTACTTGCGCGCACTGGAAATCAACCCCGATTCTGCCGAAACCTATAACAACTTGGGTGCCTTATATATGGACATGGACCGCAACGGGGATGCCGCCGGTTATTTTACCGAGGCCATTACCCGCCAACCTACCTATTTTACGGCACTGGTCAACCGCGCAACGGCTTACTCTAAACTGGGCAATACGACACAGGCGCTGATGGATTTTGAAACGGCGGCACAAATCCGCCCGCACGACCCGTTTTTGCTTTTAAACCGCGGGTTAGCCTATCTGGACAGTAACAAGTACGAAGCCGCAGTAGATGATTTTTCACATGCCATGGTCTCCCAGCCGGACAATGCCCGCTTGTATTTGGAACGGGCCCGTGCGTTTATGAAAATGGAATACCCGGCTGATGCGTATGCTGATTTGTCGGAAGCCATTTCCTTAAAACCTTCCTATGCGTTGGCGTATTATTATTTGGGGGACTTGATGTTCCGTAATGGGGATAAAGACTATGCTTTGGGGGCGTTGGTTAAATCCAAAGAATTGGCCCCTATGTATGTGCCCACGTACGATTTAATGGGGGATATGTTGGCCAATGATGACCCGGTAGCCGCAACTGCCAACTACCTGGTAGCCATTAAGTTGGATCCGCAACATGCCCGCAAATACCAACGCAAAATTGAACTGATGAAAAGCGAAGAAGGTCGTTACCGTGTATTAACGGAACGTTTCTACCCGCAAGGCAGGGGCTTTGATAGTAACGGGCAACGCGTACTTATGCGTCCTGTGATGCCCAATAGCCCGGCGGCGCAAACAACGCGCTCAGGCGGGCGTTAAACGGATTGTTTATGACAAACCCTACTGTTTCTTATACGCCGGCGGCTTTGTCCGTGGCTTCACAAGCGTTTACGTACCGTTTTTTTCTATCGGTCTGTTTGCTTTTTGTAGTATTGGGTGCGGTGGCTTTTTCGTACTCTGCCTTGGGTATTTTTATCCTGGTACTTATAGATATGCTCTTTTGCGGGGGCATTCTGCTACGTTGTGGGCTGAAAGACTTGTGGAACGGGCGGTTTAGTTTGGCACTGCTTGTTTCGGTGTGTGCGTGGTGTGGGTTTATTTATTCCGCCCTCAATAGTTTCCGTTTGTATGCGTGGCATGGCCCGGTAACGGATTTGTACGTCTATACCATGTTACTGCTTACTTTAACATTGTGGGTGGAACGCCGCTTGAGCCGTGAACGGGAAAAAAACCGCGTGTTTATAAAAAAATTAGATGACTTTTTGCCTAAATCCGGCCGGTTATGTGAAGGCCGCCAATTTAAAAAAGTGTTCGCAGGGGAACTCAATAAAGGCGATTTGGTGTTTGTTAAGAAAGGCGAACGCCTGCCTGCGGACGGCATTATCCGCAAAGGCAAAACCTCTATTGACGAGCAACTCATTACCGGAAACATGATGCCTACCGCTAAACGGGTGGATAATAATGTGTACGCGGGGACGCTTAATAAATCGGACCATATTTATGTGGAAGTAACCCAACCGCTTAAATCCTCGGCCATTATGAGCATTATGCATGCCATTAAAACCGGTGAACGCCACCGGGCAATTACCCGTAGTATATTAGACGGTTATGCTGGCTGGGTATTGGGAACAATTGCAGGGCTTTGTGTGTTGTGCTATGTGGGGTTGTTGATCCGTTATGGCTGGGCCCAGTGGCAAGCATACTTGGGCGTGTTTTTATTTGTGGCCGCGTTATTTTGCCCGGCAGCCTTGGCCTTTGCCGTCATTTTCCCTTCCTTTTTTGCCGGTTCCGGCGCGCGGCGGCTTAAAATGAAGATACAAAATTTTTCCGCCTTGGAACGGATTTTTAAGGCGGATACGTTTTTCTTTGATAAAACCGGCACACTTACCTACGGGCAATTGCGTGTGTCGGGCATTTATCCGGTTACAGCAGAAGGAAAAAAGAAACTGTTGGATGCCGTCATTACGGCAGAGCAACTGGTAGACGGCCCTTTTGCCGCCGCTGTAAACATGTATGCCAAAGAACATAACATAAAACCTAAAAAACTCTTGGCGTTTGATGTACTGCCTGGCCTGGGGGTGGATGCCCAAAGCCGTGGCAACCGTATTTTGGCGGGGTCTATCCCGTGGATGGGGGAACAGGGTATTACAGTCAGCCAAGAAATTACCCAACAGTGTGAGGCGGTTATTTGTGTGGCCTTAAACGGTACCTATTTAGGGTATTTGACGTTATCTGACGAACTGCGCCCCGGTGCTACCGACATGGTGGAATTGTTGCAGGCACGTAAAAAACAGATTATTTTAGTGTCCGGTGATAACGAAAGTTCTGTTTCTACTATTGCCAATCAGGCCGGTATTGATAAGTACAACTTTTTTGTACTGCCTAAAACCAAGGCGGAAATTGTACTGAATATGCGCGGCTTAGGCCAACAGGTAGTTATGGTGGGGGACGGATTTAACGATATTATTGCCCTTTTACAGGCGGATGCCGGGATTGTGTTTTCCTCCGGGCGCAACGTATATAATAATTGGGTGGATATTATTGTTAAACGGCGTGATTTAAAAGCCGTGGAATTTTTGTTTGCAATTTACCAAAAATTACGCCACATTATTGCCCAAAATGTAGTATTGGCTGTGGTGCTAAACGCCGCATTGGCCTTGTGGCTGGTGTGGCAGAGCGAAAAAGCCCCCGCCCCGTGGCAATGGCCGGTAGCCGGCGCCCTGGCAGTAGTGGCGGTGGTGTGGCTTAATTCTACAAGGATGGTACATATTAAATGACACAAAAAGATATAGATTTTGGATATACTTCCGCCCATGCACGCAAAAATGCGGATGCCGTGTTGCCCGCTATACAATGTTGGGAAAATCAATACAAGCGCGATTATACCGTGCGTATTGAACTGCCGGAATTTACCTCCGTCTGCCCCAAAACGGGATTGCCGGATTTCGGTACGATTGTTATTGAATACATCCCGGACCAACTGTGCTTGGAACTTAAATCTTTGAAATACTACTTGTTGGAATACCGCGACATGGGCATTTTTATGGAAAATATTGCCAATAAAATTTTAGATGACGTGGTAAAAGCCTGCAAGCCCAAAAAAGCCACCGTTACCGGCAATTTTACGCCGCGCGGAGGGCTTAAATCCGTCATTGTGGCTACGTATGAAAAATAATCTTTTACTAATCCTGGTGTTTTTGTCCGGCGCGGTGTTTGGCGGGGGCGGGTTGTATTTTTGGCAACAGGCGCACCCGCAAGAATTACCCCTCTGTGCGGCCCGTCCGGCCGATACACAACTGCTACTTATGCAACTGGAAGAGGCCGGGTTGCCGGATGATGTAAAAGCCGCGCAAGAGGATGGACCGGCATTGGCAAAATCGGATGAGTTACCCTCCCAACTGGTGCGGGCAGATTTGCCGGATGATGTGGTGTTGGGGGTAAAACCCGCTACCGAGGGTGAAGAAGAGAAGCCCGCCGGCATTGTGTTGGATGAAACACAAACGGCCGTGGTGGTGCGCGCCCAAAAGCCGGCCCAACGCGCGGCCGATAACACCAGCATAACGATGATAGAAGCCCCGGTGTCCGTCAAACGGATTGCCAGTTTAGACGAATATAAGCAATTTAAACAGGTGGCGCGGGGCAGTTACCCCACGGCAGATTTTAACAAAGAAGAAGTACTGGTATTAGAATCCCAAAGTAATTTGCCGGATAATGTATTTGAAATTGTGGACTTGGTGCCCGACGGCAACAGTCTGACGGTTTTATACCGCGTCAATCTGTTTGGTTTAGACAAAAAGACCCACACGCACAGTGCCGCGAAAGTGGCCAAAGTCAAAGGCCCGGTTGTATTGGAACAAGTGTTATAATTTAAAATAGAACGGTCATTTTCTTCCCCCCGTGGAGGGGGAAGATGCCCGTAGGGCAGAAGAGGGGGAAATATAACGCATTATTCTTATTCCAAACAAACACAAGCACGTACGCGGACCTTGCGCCACAACTCTACCCGCGAAGAAAGACGTTTGTGGAGTCGTTTACGTGCCAAACGTTTTGGCCTGAAATTTCGTCGGCAAGTTCCTATCGGTAAGTATATAGTAGATTTTGCATGTTTAGAGAAAAATTTAGTTATTGAGGTGGACGGTTCCCAACATGCAGAAAATGAGGATGACAAAATTCGTACTGCGTATTTGGAACAAAGCGGTTTTAAGGTAATCCGTTTTTGGAATAAAGAAATTAATCAAAATTTGGAAATGTGTTTGGATAAGATTTATTTTTGTTGTTTCCCAGAATCAAGCAAGTGATACCCCCTCTCCCGGCACGGCGTGCCACCCTCCCCCTCCAGGGGGGAGGATAACAAATATCGTCTTAGAACAAGTGTTGTAATTTAAAACAGCCACCATGTATGAGGTGGCTGTTGTTTTTGGGCGATACAATATACCCGGTATTTGGGGAAATTTGGCCCTTTTGGGCCCCTGACTTATCCCCTGTCAATAATAATAATCATACCAGCCTGCTCTTGGTTTATCGGGAATTTGTTTTCCGGTTTCAAGTTGACATATTTTTGCTCCCAAAGAAGTTGTGCTGAGGGCTGAACAAAAACGACTTCCAGCCGGATACTGATCTCCTTCATAATGTCTTTCCGTAACACTGTACATAACGCCTTCCCTAGAGCCCCCAGGGAGGGAGACTCGGCACAAAGTGCGCCCATTAGTAGTATTACACAGCCCATCTTCATAGGAAAACCCGGTATCTCCCATTCGGCTTCTTCCTTCCGGGAAACTGATATCTAATTCGTCTAGATTAGTAGAATATTCCCCATTGGCTAAATAATATATTTCTTGGGCTTGTGCAATGCTTTCTACCAAAGGTTTTACCTTGGCATATTTACTTTTAGCCACAGCCAACCTATATTGCGGCAAGGCCACCGCCGCCAAGATGCCAATAATCAGCACAACAACTAACAACTCAATGAGGGTAAACCCCCGTTTTTTCTGTAACTGCATAATTTGTCTCCTATTTGTTGTATTCAATTTGTCCTGTTGGAGACCGCAAAAACGGCTGATATACAGGAGTTCGTGAAGTTACCCACTACATAACAGCCGCGGCTTATTGTTTACACAATAAACACTCGGTACAGTACAAAGCGGGGATCAGCCACTTCATACTGTACCTCTAGCGACTGTTTTTGGCCTTCACGATTTTGCCTTACGGCAAAAACCCGTATTCTGCATACAGTTCCAAAAACAGGAATAAATTGTACCTATAGTATAATAAAAAAGGCTGGCAAATACCAGCCCCTTTTAGTTCTTTTCTTGTAAAACCGGTTAGTGGATGGTGGCGGGGGG
>JAZUSQ010000029.1:0-13462 GCA_045606825.1 Elusimicrobiaceae bacterium | reverse complement strand
TAGGGGGGAGTGTGCACAACCGGGGCCGGCAATGTGGGGGGAACATCTAATTTAAAATACACTTGCGGCGGTACAAGGGAAAATAAAATTTGCCCAATGGGGCACCCCCAGTGGCTTTTGATAAAACGGGCTAATGGGAATAAATCCGAACCAAATAAGGGTTTTTCATCCAGTACGGCTACAATGGGTTTAAATTGAACATGGGAGGGGGCGGAAGGCACTTCACTTACACTGAGCACCAGTCCAACCGTTAACCGCGGGCCAAACGGGGCTGTAATACGAACCCCCGGCACCACCTGTGGTTCTAATTGTGCAGGAACAAGATAGTCAAAACTGCGGTCTAGCGGTACGTCAAATACAACTTGGCAAAACATATTATTTGCGTGCGCCTTTTAGGCCCAATTTATCCATGACCATCTGCAAATCGGCCCAGGCATCTTTTTTCCAACCGGGGTTACGCAGTAAAGCGGCCGGGTGATAGGTGGCTAAAATTTGCACGGGCTTAGGTAGTTCCGCGCTGTCAAGGTGCAAGTTATGAAATTTGCCGCGAAGCGCACCTAAAGAGGAAGCATCTGAAATCAATGCCTTGGCGGCTACCCCTCCCAGGGCTACTACGTATTTAGGGCAAATAATGGCAATTTGTTGTTCCACGTATTTGCGGCAACAGGCAATTTCCTGGGCGTTGGGGGCGCGGTCATTGCCGTGTTTTTCGGGGTGTAGGGGGTCCGTCATGGGGTGGCATTTGGCAATGTTGGCAATATATACTTGTTCGCGTGTAAGGCCCATAGCCACAATCATCTTGTCTAACAGTTGGCCGGCACGGCCTACAAATGGGCGGCCTTGGCGGTCTTCGTCATAACCGGGGCCTTCGCCCACAAACATCACTTCTGCATTTACGTTACCTTCGCCGGGTACGGCATTTAGGCGTGTAGAGCCTAGTGGGCAACGGGTACAGTTTTTAATGGTCTGGGCTAATTCAGCCAGTGCGTTGGTTTTTTGGGTTTTGTTCATGGCAGACTCCTGGGTAGGTTGGGTTGCTTTTGCGCGCGGGAACTCTACTGTTAGGGTAGAGCCTTGTGCCATTTGTTGGGGGGCAATTTCCGCAGGAACGGGTGTTGTGTCCGCTGGGGCAAGTGCAACATCCGCCCCGGGAATGGGGGCGGATAGTACTAAAATATCATCTTCATCTTGGGTGGCTAAAAAGCGTTTAAAATCGCGCGCCAACCCGCGTACGCTGTCTGCCATAGTGAAACTACAGTTTCATGGGTTCTTTGGCTTTGCGTTCGGCTTCCAAGCGGGCGGCTTCGGCGGCTTTGAGTTCAGCGGCTAAGTTTTGTGCACTGTTTTTCAACACTTCGTCGCGCGTAATGCGGCCCGATAAAATAGCATCTAACGCTTCTTTAATAACGGCGGCGGTGGGTTTGTTGCGGTACTCTTGTTTCTTTTTGAGTTCCTTTGCATACATAGACGCCAGCACTACAATATCGTAGCGGTCGCCATCATAATCGGTTAGTTTTGCGGCTAATTCTTGGTCATTTTTTACGGACATATTGGCTCCTTACACTATTTTAAAATCTTTAATTTCTTATCTTGCCGGCATACGCGTGCCTGTTCCGCCGCGATAATGCCGCCCATACGGGCAATGGCTTCTTGCAAATTGTCATTTAACAGGGCATAATCGTACGTATCCAACTCTTTCATTTCTTTTTTGGCGGTCTCCAGGCGGATTTCAATATCTTGCGTGTTATCGTTACGGCCCAAAATACGCTTTTTTAGTTCTTTTAGCGAGGGGGGAACAATAAACACCATGGCCGCTTGCGGATACTGTGCTTTAACGGTATGCGCGCCCTGTACATCAATTACCAAAATGGGGCAGATGTTTTTTTTCAATAAATCATCCACGGATTTTTTAGGGATACCGTAGTAGTGCGTATGCACTTGCGCCCATTCTAGCATTTGTTTTTTCTTAATGGCTTGTTCAAATTGTTTAATCGTCCAAAAGTGGTAGTCTTTACCATTTTTTTCGCCTTTACGCGGCGCACGGGTGGTAGCCGTAACCACGCGCGAAACGGTTTTATTTTTCTTTAAAACCGCATCCACAATAGTGGTTTTACCCGCACCCGAAGGGGACGACACAATAATCGGAAAAGCCTTCATATTGCTATTATAGTAAATAGGAAGGAAGTGTGCAAGTAAAGATATTGACAAAAACAGACGTGTTTATTACACTATAAATACAATTTTATCTGTTTTTGGAACCGTATGCAGAATACGGGCAACCCGCTAGGTTAGGGGTTTACAACCAGTCCAAAAATAGCCATATAGGCACAAAACAAACGGACTAATTACCCGGTTGCTTTGTGCCGAATATTTGCCACTTTGTTGTGGTGGATTACGGCTATTATGTTTGGGTTGCTGGTTGTAACGCAAGCATAAGGGCCGTTTTTACATGCGTTTGCCGGGGGCAGAGAAATTGGAATACAGTTACAAAGGAGAATAAACATGACAAATCAACATGCCCGGCGGGGTTTTACGTGGCGTTGTTATTCCAAGGGTTTTACCTTGATAGAACTTTTGGTAGTAGTGTTAATTATTGGTATATTGGCGGCGGTGGCGCTACCGCAATATAACAAAGCCGTGGAAAAGGCACGCTGGAGTCAGGTATTGACTACTATAAACGGACTCGAAAAAGAAGCACAAATGGCTTTTTTGGAAGGAGTGTTTCATTATGACGAAGATGGCGATATGGAAGAAGATCGGAACGTATGTGATAATTTTGAATCTTTGCCACAAACCAAAGATTTTGAATTTGGCATATCAGAATGCGGAATGGAAGAGCAGATCCATTATACCATTTATCCAGCTAAAAACGGTCAATTGGATTCTTCAAAATCATATATTGAAATCTATTTTTATCCAAATAAGCCTCGAAAAATTGAAGTATATGACGGCACTTACAAAGACCTTGTTTGTCAACTGTTTACCAGTCATTACGGTCCAGATGTAAGCGGATGTTAGGAAAAGGCCCCTTTTATGCGGGGCCTTTTCATTCAAACATATTATTTATTTTATTTGCGTTTCTTTTTGGCGAGTACATCTTTCGCCGCCGCCTGCGCCGCCGCCAACCGCGCTATCGGCACGCGGAAGGCAGAACAGGACACATACGTAAACCCTTCGCGGTGGCAGAACTCCACACTTTCCGGGTCTCCGCCGTGTTCGCCGCAGATACCGATTTTAAGACCGGGTTTTACTTCGCGGCTTTCAATCACAGCGTGCTGGATTAAGCGGCCCACCCCGTGTTGGTCCAGGGTTTGGAACGGGTCGTGCTCTAAAATACCTTGTTTAAGGTATTCGGGCAGGAACGAACCAATATCGTCGCGCGAGAAACCAAACGTCATTTGCGTCAGGTCGTTGGTACCGAACGAGAAGAAGTCCGCTTCCGTGGCCACGTCAGCCGCTAATACAGCCGCACGCGGAATTTCAATCATAGTCCCCACGGAGAATTTCAACTTTTTCACTTTCGTTTTGGCTACTACTTCGTCGTAAGCCTCACGGATGAGTTTTTTCTGAGTAACAATTTCGTTCTTATCGCACGTAAGCGGAATCATCACTTCCGGCTCGGCTTTGATGCCTTCTTTAATCAGTTCGGCAGCCGATTCAAACACGGCACGCGCTTGCATTTTGGTAATTTCCGGGTAGGTTACACCCAAGCGGATGCCGCGGTGCCCCATCATGGGGTTGACTTCGTGCAGTCCGGCGGCACGTTCGCGGAAGGTTTCCATACCAATATGTAAGGCTTCAGCCAAGTCGCGTTGTTTTTCCGGGAGTGCGGGCACAAATTCGTGCAGCGGCGGGTCCATTAAGCGGACCGTTACGCTGTAGCCGGCCATGGCTTTGAGGGTAGCCTTGATTTCTTTCTTCATGTGCGGGAAGAGTTCGTCCACCGCGGCTTTGCGTTCTATATCGTTACCGGCTAAAATCATTTTGCGTAAAATGAACAGCGGTACTTCGGAATGTTTTCCGTAGAACATGTGTTCAATGCGGAACAGTCCAATGCCTTCGGCCCCAAATTTGCGGGCTTTAAGGGCATCCTCTTCCGTATCGGCATTGGCACGTACTTTCAGCGTGCGTACTTTGTCGCACATGGCTAAGAAGTTGGTTAAATTCTTATTGCCTTCACCCGCGCCTAACATTTTTAAGGCACCGGCATACACGTAACCTTTGGTACCGTTTAGGGTCAGTTCGTCGCCTTCTTTGAAGGTTTTGCCACCCATTTTTACGGTTTTCTTGGCCAGGTCAATTTCTAGTTCGCCGCAACCCACAATACAGCATTTACCCCAACCGCGCGCTACTAACGCCGCGTGCGAGGTCATTCCGCCGCGTTGGGTCAAAATACCTTGTGCGGCACGCATGCCTTCAATATCTTCCGGGTTGGTTTCTTCGCGCACTAAAATGGCGGGAATGTTTTTTGCTTGCAAGGCAATCGCGTCTAACGAGTTAAATACAATTTTACCGCACGCACCGCCGGGGCCCGCAGGCAACCCTTGGGCAATGGCTTTGGCACCTTTTTCAGCGGCCGGGTCAATGGCGGGCAGTAACAGTTCGCCCAATTGGGCCGGGGTTACACGCAGCACCGCTTCTTCTTTGGAAATCAAGCGTTCTTTTACCATATCCAATGCCATTTGCACAGCGGCAATCCCGTTGCGTTTACCCACGCGGCATTGGAGCATCCACAAACGTTCGTGTTCAATGGTAAATTCAATATCCAACATATCGTGGAAATGTTTTTCCAGTTTCTTTTGGATGGCATCTAATTCCTTATACACTTTAGGCATTACCTTTTCCAAGGTGGGCAAGTGTTTGGAATGGGCGTTTGTGGACCACTTGTTCATGGGAGAGGGGGTGCGGATACCGGCTACCACGTCTTCGCCCTGGGCATTGATTAAATATTCGCCATAGAAGTGCGAATCCCCATTGCCCGGGTTGCGGGTAAATGCTACGCCGGTGGCACTGGTGTCGCCCATATTGCCAAATACCATGGTTTGCACGTTTACAGCGGTTCCCCAGTCATTAGGAATGTTTTCAATCGCGCGGTAGGCAATGGCACGTTTACCGTTCCAAGAGGCAAACACGGCCCCAATAGCACCCCACAGTTGTTCCACCGGGTCATCCGGGAATTCTTTGCCGAGTACTTTTTTAACGGTTTTCTTAAATTCCACACACAGTTTTTTTAATTCTTCGGCTGGGATTTGGGTATCGTCCGTTACTTTTAATTCGGCTTTTTTATCAGCCATCATGCCGTCTAAAATTTTGCGGATACCTTCGCCGTCTTTGGGTTCAATGCCGGCCGCTTTTTCCATGACTACGTCTGAATACATCATAATCAGGCGGCGGTAGGCATCATATACAAAGCGGGCGTTATTGGTTTTGGCAATCATACCCGGGATGGTTTTTTCTGTGAGCCCAATGTTTAAAATGGTTTCCATCATACCCGGCATAGAGGCACGCGCGCCCGAACGCACGGATACTAAAAGCGGGTTTGTGGCAGAACCGAACTCTTTTTTGGTTTCTTTTTCAACTTTTTTGAGGTTGGCTTCTACATCTGTCTTTAAAGTTTTAGGATAGGTTTTTTTATTGTTCCAGTAATAAGTACATACTTCCGTGGTAATAGTGAAACCGGGAGGCACCGGGAGTTTTAACTGGCCGGACATTTCAGCCAAGTTGGCACCTTTGCCGCCCAAGAGTTCTTTCATTTTGCCGTTTCCTTCAGCCTTGCCGGCACCAAAGGAATAGACGTATTTGGTATTTTTAACTTTTTTGGAAACGGGCTTTTTTACAGTAGTTTTTTTGACGGCCGCTTTCTTAGCGGTGTTTTTCTTGACGGTTTTTTTAACCATGATGCTTTTCTCCCATACTATAGATTATACGCGCGCGTGAAGGCGCGTAAAAGTTTACTATATTGTAGTACATTTACGCTTAAAAAGAAAGTATATCTTATACCCCAGTAGATGATAACCTGTCCCCTATGCGTCAATAATGTGGCAGAGAAAAGCGCAACTTTCACGTTGAAAATTAGTTATTTCTTAAATAATCCCCGTGAAATCCCTTGCCGGATGCCACAAACCGCCCGATACTTTCTATTTTGGCCTGTATGCACCCGCGGCAGTGGGCGGGGGAATCCCCGGTACAAATTTTTCCGGGATATAACTGGTATTGTTTGCGGTACACCGTTTCAGTAACATTGGGCATTACTACGTTAGCCCCGCACTGCAGGGCTAATAGCCGCCCTTGCGGATGCAATGTTTCCATGGCCGTAGTAGCCGGAATGTTGATATCGGGTAGTAACAGGCGCATGAGGGCCATCATTTTTAACGAAAGTTCAAAATGCCCGTGTGTGGTTTCTTTAGCCAGCGGGGTACAGGGGTGGGGAATAAACGGCCCAATCCCCGCCATATCTACCGGTAAAGTTTTAAAAAACAGTAAGTCATTAGCCAAACTTTCCGGGGTTTGCCCCGGCAAACCAACTAACGAGCCGGAGCCCACTTCATACCCCAAGGATTTTAAATCGTGCAGACACCGTACGCGGTTATCAAAAGACATATGGGGATCCATGGTTTCATACAAGGCTTTGTCTGTCGTTTCTATACGCAATAAATATCTGTCAGCCCCGGCCCTTCGGTATGCGGCATATTCTTCCCGTGTTTTTTCCCCAATGCTTAGCGTAACGGCCACATCCATTTTTTTTATTTCTTGGATGATTTCACATAATTTATCCGTGCTAAACCACAAATCTTCACCAGATTGTAATACAATTGTTTGGTATCCATAGCCCGCGGCTTGTTGGGCCATACGTATAATTTGCGGGGGCGTTAAACGGTAGCGTTTGGCGTTGGAATTAGAGACACGTAAACCGCAATACAAACAATCGTTTTTGCAAAAACTGGAAAATTCAATCAGTCCGCGTAAATATACCCCGTCTCCAACATATTGTTTGCGGACTTGATTGGCCGCCTGAAAAATGGGGCGTGCATCTTGACTGGCCAGTAAATAAACTAATTCTGATACGGACAATGTATGAGATTGGGTCAGTTTTTCCAATAGTTTTTGCATATATGGATAGTCTAGCAAATTTTGATATAATCCATTTTATGGATAAATTTGTTGAAATTTGCCAAGAAGCAACTTATTGCATGCGTACCCCACAACAAGATGCTGCCGGTTGGTTTTTGTGGCTGGTGTGGGGGTTGGTAATTATATTGTTGGTTGCCGGTTTATTGGCAAGCCCACAGGCCCGTGCATTATTGGTGCAGGCCATTCTATCTCCTACCGAATACCGCGGCCGTATGGGAAGGGAACAATTTGTGTCTGTTTATTACGTTTTGCATGCTTTACGTGCGTTGGTTATTCTTTCTACATTGTTCGCCGTTGCTTTATTGGGAAAAACCTACTATAGCGTACTGGCGTTATTAGTGGGGCTTGGGATGATGTTCTGGTTTTCACTTTCCCTATATTGTTGTATTATCCGTCGTGGGCACGATTTTTCATTTAAGGGGACGGAAAGTATGGGGGCCTATTTTAGCCATATTTTCCATAGATACCGTAGTTCAAATGCCACGCATACGTGGCAGGTATTGTGCACCCAAAAAGGAAGTCCTTACGCCAATGTGTTTGGTTCTGCTCCGCAAGAAAACAATTATTTAATTCCACAGGAACAAAACCTGGCTGGCACAACAAACGAGTTTCCCAGCGTGTGGGATGAAGCAGATTGGAAAAGTATGCACCCCACTGCGGCCCATACGTATCAGCGTACGCATTGGAAACCGGAACAAAATAGGCCTAAAGACCTAAAATAATTTGGGTCATAATTTTATTTTTACATAGGCCTTAGGGCCCTTTTTTTGTTTCATATAAAAAACTATCATATAAGTGTAAGTAATAAAAGATTTATATAAGTGAACTCATAATTACCTCCTACAAGAAAAAGTCCCTAGTGCCCGCCATCCCTCCAACCGGCGGGCACTTTCCATAAGTGGCTTTGATATTGGCAATAATCTTGTAGAAATGCTATAGTATGGCTATGTTACATATGACTAAAAATGTATGTTATGGGTTGTGTCATTGTGTGTCCAGTAACGGGCGGGATAGCCGCCGGACTTACTGCGATATTGCCAAAGGGGTAAGCATACTAATTATATTTTCCGGAATATTTATGTGTTGGAAAGAGGGCCCGGTCTGGCGGTTTTTAACGCAGTGGCTACTCTTGTCAAACACTTTGTGCTGGATACTCTTTGCTGTGTGGATGATACTACTGGTACTGACTTATGTATGTAGCGTTATGCGCCGTTGGCAAGACTTGGATATCCGTATTCCGAAAGGGGAATCCTTTGCTAATCTACTCAAACGGCCGCGGTTTTACGAGGTATTAGCAACAGAAGAAGGTTCGCATGAAGCAAACCATTACGGCCCTGCGCCCGCAGAAAACCCGTTGCCACTGATTAGTGAAAAAGATTTGCGCGAAGCCATTTGTAAAAAATTATTTGTAGATCTGTATGATGCAGAACAAATAAAATAAAAATTAATTGCAACTATTTAAGCCCCCACAAGGGGCTTTTTATTTGCTATAATAATAGCGTACTTGAAGTAAGTATAAATTAATAATAGGAGAGGGACTCCGCTCCGGCTCGGTCGTTTTTCGGATAAATGCGGCTTGGTCGGCAGGTTGCAGTCCTAAGTGTACAAAAAAATGGTATTATCCAACCAAGACAGAAAAGACATCATCAGCAAATTCCAATCCAGTGCCAACGATACCGGCTCTGCCGCCGTACAAATTGCACTGATTACGGAACGTATCCAATACATTTCCAACCACCTCAAAGCCAACCCGAAAGACTTTGCGGGCGAAACGGGCTTAAATAAATTAGTAGGCCAACGCAAACGCCTCTTGGCTTATTTGAAACGCACGGACTTAGAAAAATACCAAGCCCTTACCAAAGAACTTAAACTTAGAAAATAAGGATTTTAAATGCCAAACTTTAATCACAACTTTGATATTCAAACGGTTGAAGTTACCGTCGGGCGCGATACCCTTAAACTGCAAACCGGTTTAATGGCTAAACAAGCCGACGGTGCCGTTGTAGCCACCCATGGGGAAACCATGGTGTTGGCCACAGCCGTATCTACCAAGGAGCAAAAACCCGGCATTTCCGATTTTACTCCTTTAACCGTCAATTATAAAGAAAGAACCTACGCCGCTGGTAAAATCCCGGGCGGTTTTTTCAAACGTGAAGGCAAAGCCAGCAAGAAGGAAACCTTGTCTTCCCGTATTATTGACCGCACCATGCGCCCTATCTTTCCGGAAGGGTTTGCGTGTGAAACCAACGTAACCGCTATGGTCGTATCGGCTGATAACATTCATGATGCTGATATTTTGGCGGTACTTGCTTCGTCCGCCTCTGTGGTAATCTCATCTATTCCGTTTAACGAACCTGTTGCCGCTGTACGTATTGGCCGCATTAACGGGGAATATATTGTAAACCCCACGGCCCAAGAACAAGCCTTGCCCGAATGCGATATGGACCTGGTAATTGCCGGTTCTGCCCAAGGGCTTTTAATGGTAGAAGGTGGTGCTAAAGAAGTGGAAGAAGAAGCCATCATCAAAGCCATGGAAATTGCCAAGCCGGAAATTGATAAAATGTGTGCCGCACAGTTAAAACTGCGTGAACTGGCCGGCAAGCCGAAATTTGAATATGTCGTAGAAAAATTGCCGCAGGAAGTAGTAGATTTGGCCAACGGTTCTTTCCGCGAAGAAGCCAAAAAAATCCTGCACGCTTTTAGCGACAAACAAACCCGCGACACCCAAGTAGCCCAACTCAAAAAAACCTTTACCGAACAACTAACCGAGCAATATGGCGATAATGCCGCCACCTATGCCGGGATTGCGCTGGAAAACATTATGTACGAAGAATCCCGCAACCTGGTCCTGCACGAAAATGTGCGTGTGGACGGCCGCAAACCGACGGAAATCCGCCCGCTTAGTTCGCTAGTTGGGTTCTTGCCGCGTGCACACGGTTCTGCCGTGTTTACCCGCGGACAAACACAATCTTTGGCCGTAGCCACCTTGGGTACGAAAGATGACCAACAAATGGTGGAAGGGTTAGAAGATGTGTATTTTGAACGCTTTATGTTGCATTATAACTTCCCGGGTTTTGCTACGGGTGAATGCAAACCGGACCGCTCTCCGGGCCGGCGCGAAATTGGCCACGGGGAATTAGCCCGCCGTGCGCTTTTGCCGCTTATCCCGTCTGAAGAAGAATTCCCTTATACCATTCGTGTAGTGTCTGACATTACCGAATCCAACGGTTCTTCGTCCATGGCCTCTGTGTGTGGCGGTTCCTTGGCCCTGTTTGATGCAGGTGTGCCGATGAAATCGCCTTGCTCCGGGATTGCCATGGGTGCCATTAGCGGGGAAGGTAAATTTGTAGTCCTTTCCGATATTATGGGCTTAGAAGACCACCTGGGGGATATGGATTTCAAACTGACCGGTTCACGCAAGGGTATTACGGCGTTCCAAATGGACGTAAAACTCAAAACTGGTATGCCGTTAGATGTACTGCGCCAAGCCATTAAACAGGCTACCGAAGGGCGCATGTTCATTATGGACCACATGGAAAAAACCATTGCTGCCCCTCGTACGGAAGTTTCCAAATACGCCCCGGTGATTTACAAAATGCAAATCCCTGTGGACAAAATTGGTGCCGTAATTGGGCCCGGCGGTAAAAATATCAAACGCATTACCGAATCTACGGGAACCAAGATTGACATTGAAGAAGACGGTACAGTAATTATTGCCGCCGCCAATGCCGAAAGACTGGAACCTGCTAAAGCGGAAATTGAAATGATGACGGCTGAACCTGAGGTAAATAAAATTTACAAAGGCAAAGTGGTCTCTATCCAGCCGTTTGGTGCGTTTGTAGAAATCTTGCCTGGCAAAGACGGGTTGTTACACATCTCCGAAATTGCCAAACACCGCATCAATAAAGTAGAAGACGTATTGAAACTCGGCGAAATTGTTGAGGTAAAGTGCGTTGAAATTGATAACAGCGGTAAAGTGCGGCTTTCCCGTAAAGCCTTACTCAAATAAGCATAAGTTGTTCTCCTTAACAGTTCCCTCCCGGTGTTACGTAGCCGGGAGGTTTTTTTGTGTAATTCTAGGCAAGACGCTAAATTAAACTGGTTAAAAGGGAAGGAATTAGATCTTGAAATGCTAAAGAAGATACATTCCTTAATTTGCTATAATAGGCGTATGAAATTTGTACGCCTATTTTACGTTGTAGGGATGGCGGGTATCATGGCCGCGTGTTCGTACCATAGCACGTTACCGCGGGGAATTTTTGCCGCCCCGGCGGCTGAACCGCGTATTGCCAAAAGTGTGCTGGTCCAGGCCGATAAAGTAGCCCAAAAACAATTTGTATTTAAAGATTATCATTCGTCGGATTCTGTTCATTCCTACACCCTAAAACTGGCCGACGGTTCCTTAACGGCCGCCGCGGATGCCCTCGGCACCCTGTTTGAAACAGTAGAGGTAAATCCCGCCAAGTATGCCCCACACTATGACTACCGTGCCGAACTGGTTTACACGGTAGGCAGTACCAAAACAGACAGTGCAGAAAGCGTCCAGTGGTTTGGAGCCCAACCGCCGCCCATTTTACAAACAAACGTGATGATCTACTTGTACGATACTAAGACGGACAAGTTGGTATTTTCTATGTTTGCTTCGCGCCAGAACCGGGTGGAAATGACGAACGCAACTGCTACGGCACAGCGGGTGGAAACCAAAGGCAAAACCTTATTTTTGCCGGTAACGGGCCCGGTCTATACCCAACAATTTGGGGACGATTTGCGTTATACGTTGGCACGGGATTTATCCCAATGTTTAACAGAGATTGTACAAACCTTACAGCAAAACCGTGCCTTGTTTGAACCGTCCGCTAAAATAATGTAAAATATCTGTAAGCAGTTTTTAAAAGAGGGACTTATGAAAAAAACAATCACTAAAAAAAACCCGGCCAAGGCCGCCCATAAAACGGTAGCCAAAAAAGCCGCTGTCAAAGAATCTGCGATTTTAAAAGATGTAAAACAACTCTATGCGTTCATGCAAGATAACCATTTAGATACTATTGAATATGACCAAAAGGGCCTCTACTTGCGCTTGGTAAAAGCCAAACCGGCTATGATTCCCGTACCCGTTAATGTGGGGGGGAATGTAAGTGCAGGCGGTGTGCAACATGCGGCCCCGGCGCAAGAACAATATAAGGAAGTGATGAAATCCGCCCTTACCGGGATTTTCTTCCGCGGTTCCACGCCCAGTGCCCCGCCGTTTGTAAAAGAAGGGGCCCGCGTAGCCAAAGGCGACGTGATTTGCCTGATTGAAGCCATGAAGGTATTTAACGAAGTCCGTGCGGACTTTCCGTGTGTGATTAAAAAAGTATTGGTGGAAAACGGCAAACCCGTTAAACAAGGGGATGCACTTTTTGCCATTGAACGGGTATAAGTATGAATCCTTTGCAAGATAATATCCAACAGGCCGTTGGGCAAATGACGGAGTATTTAACCGCTCATCACAAAGCCACATCTTGGCAACTAAAAGTGATGTTCCGCCTGTCCAGTTCCGTGTTGTATTTGGCGTTAGGCCAACTGCTGGCGGAAAAGAAAATCACATTAGAGGCCGACGGCATTGATTATAACATCACGTGGGGGGCGGACGCGGTAGCCAAACAAGCGGCCGAAGCCGCCAACCCCTTCCAACCGAATTAAAAAAATAGATATAAGCGGGTACTTGTACAAGTACCCGCTTTTTGAAACATAACCCCTTAATTTATTTAAGGGGTTATTGTTGGTATCTAAAGACATGAAAGTTGATAACACCGTCTGTGTCTGCCACGTAGGTATCAGTTCCTGTTTCTGCTACACATATTTGGTGTTGCATAGAAGTTACATCTTGGCTTATGTCAAAACACTCACGAAATCTTCCACGCACGGAGTTGTTAAATTCTATATCATATCCTAATTTGCTCTGTGTATTATAACAAGATACAAAAGCATAGGAACCATCCCGCCGGAACAATTGGCAACTTACGCCATTTTCAAAGTTTCTATTTGGAACAAAAACCCCATCATCACGATAAACACTTTCTTGTCCGTCAATATTTAATACCAAATCTGAAAATGAGTTTGGATATATTCCGTTTTCAAGATAATACATTTCAGCTGCTTTTTCAATTTGGTGAGCTGTTTCCTTAATTTGAGTGAATTGACTTTTGAGTACCACCTTTTGGTATTGCGGCAACGCCACCGCCGCTAAAATACCAATAATCAGCACCACTACCAATAGTTCTATAAGGGTAAACCCGCCTTTATTACATAAAGGTGTCATCCCGTACTTGATACGGGATCTTCCACGCAC
>JAZUSQ010000028.1:0-7004 GCA_045606825.1 Elusimicrobiaceae bacterium | reverse complement strand
TAAAAATCATTAAAAATAAATATATTTTAAAAATAATCATAAAAAAATATATGTTGTTATAAATAAAAAACAACTGAAAATTATGTATTTTTAAAACTATTGGAGGAAATAATGAATTCAAAAACTACTATTTGTAACTTGGCGTTGGGGTATTTAGGGCAACGGCCTATTACCTCGCTTAAACAAGATAGTGAACAAGCCAGGTGGTTACAACTGTTTTATGACCCGGTGCGCGATGAAGTATTGCGTACCCATAACTGGGCTTTTGCCGCGGCCGAAAAACCCCTGGTGTTGGTGCGCGAACCAGCCGCTTTGGAGGGGCATTTTGTATATAAGTATCCGCCGGATGCCTTATTTGTGCGCCGTGTTTACCAACCGGGTGCCCCGCAATCTGCGCTTTCGTTTACAGAACGGTTTGATGTATATACGCACCAGCGGGTATTGGTGGTACCTGCCCCGCGTGCTATAGCCCTTTACACACGCAGGATAGAGGATGATACGCAGTTTGAGCCTGCTTTTGTGAAATGTTTTGCTTTAGCATTGGCCGGTGATTGTGCCCTTGCCCTAACCGGGGATGCGGATTTAGCGGCCCGGTTGCAGCAAAAATATGCGTATTGTTTGGAAGAAGCTCGCCGGGCCAATATGTCCGAAAACAGGTCCCTCATGCCTCAAACCGATTCATTTAGTGAGGTGCGCTAATGGTGTTACATCAACTTCAACCTTCGTTTACCGGAGGAGAGGTCAGTCCTTCTTTACAGGCGCGCACGGATGCGTCGGCTTACCATACGTGGTTGCATACGGCCCAAAACATGTTGGTGCATCCCCAGGGTGGGTTATCCAATCGGACGGGTACACAATACATGGGTACTGCCAAAACCACGCAAACTCCCTGTCGTTTGATTGCGTTTGTGGTAAGCACCACAGAATCTTACGTGTTGGAACTGGGGGAGCATTACATACGCTTTTATACAGAACTGGGGCCTGTTCGCACGGCACAAGGGGATATATTGGAAATCACTACCCCCTATGCGGCTCAAGCATTGCCCACGTTGCGTGAATGTCAGTATAACCAAACCTTGTATTTAGCCCATGCTGGTTACCCGCTAATGCGTGTACGGCGCACAGCCCCCGGGCAATTTGTATGGGAAGAAGCCCCGCTTGTATCGGGCCCTTTTCAGCCCCAAAATACTGATAAAACCCACCAGATGCGTATTATTCCGCAGACGGAAACGGTAGTCAGTGAAGGGGTGCCGGCTACACTTACCTTTCAGCCGCTTAATACCTATCCTAATCACATGGTGTGGGCCTATTTTGACGGGCAACTGTTTTATGCCAGTGAAGATTACGGCCTCCATGTGCCCGCCATTGTGCAGGCTTTTAATACGGCTTATGGCTCGCAAGGGATAAGTGCCTCTGATTTGGGGGGAATTATCCAACTGGTTTCCCCGGCGGCTACCGGGGAGTCTTGGAACGGTAAAACCTTTGTGTTGGAATACCGCCGCAGTTTTACAGGGGCACCCACTTATACAATGACCCAAACTTTATCCGGCGGTAAAAATACCGGCACCCAAACAGTAAGCCAACCCGGGCGGTATTTATTGCAAAGTACGGCAGCTTATTTTACGCCGGAGCATGCCGGGGCCCGGTTTTGTATTACCCACTTGGTGGACGGCCAATACCAAAGCGGCATATTGGGGTATGAAAGTATATCGCAGTCCATTCTGTCCGGCAGTGAGTGGGCCGTGCGTACCAGCGGCAGTTGGACGGGGACGCTGTTTGTGGAGGTGTCGCGCGATTTGGGGCAAACCTGGCAAACTTTGCAAACGCTTAGCCGGGCGGAGGGGGAAGAGAATATATATCTGACGGGCAATTTAAATGACAATGAAAATTTATTTTACCTTCGCCTGCGTGCGAACCAAATCTCCGGGGAGGCCGGTTATGAACTGAGTTCCCCGTCGTTTATTCAACGCGGGATTGTCCAACTGCTTAGTTATGTAAGCCCTACGGAAATGGTATGTAGTTGTGAGCAGGCATTTGCTTCCCAAGCCTGGACGTATCAATGGGCGGAGGGTTCGTTTAGCCAAGCGGCGGGATATCCGGCGTGTGTGTTTTGTTTTCAAGACCGTTTGGGTCTGGCCGCTACGCGCAAGGAAATGCAAACATTGTGGTTTTCTAAGACGGGGAATTTGATGGATTTTGGGCACGCACGTGACACATTGTTAGATACAGATGCTATTTCGGTGCGTTTGGCCGGAGGGGCTTTAAATGCCATAGAGGCCGTCTGTGTGTCTAACTGTTTGCTTATTTTTACGGCGGGTGCAGAGTGGAGTTTAACGTGCACCGGTTCCTTTACGTTGGACCATTTGCAGTTGGAAGCCCAAGGAACCCGCGGCTCGTATGCTACAGCCCCGGTAAGGGTGGGGGAACGGGTTCTGTTTGTACAGGCGCGCGGCAGTGTGTTACGTCAATTGGTGTATGATTACACTTCATCAGGCTATGTAAGTACAGACGTAACCCTGCGTGCCCGTCATTTGTTTGAGGGAAGAACGTTACAAGAAATGGCCTTTGCCCAAGAGCCGGACAGTATTGTGTGGTGCGTGATGTCCGACGGGGCTTTGTTATCGCTTACCTACTTGCCCGAACAGCACATCTATGCGTGGACACACCACCAAACCCAAGGGCGGGTAGTGAGTATTTGTACCGTAGCGCAAAACGGTTCGGATTGTGTCTGGTTATGTGTAGCACGCAACGGACAATATGTGTTGGAACGCTTATCCCAGCGTACGGCCGGTACAGACCCTGCTGAGCCGTTATTTATGGACAGTGCGGTTTCGTATGCCTTTGCTACTCCGCAAACCCAACTAAGCGGGTTAGCGCATTTAAACGGTATGGAAGTAAGCGTATTGGCAGATGGTAATGTGGTAAACGGACTAACGGTACAAGAGGGCACAGTTACTTTGCCCTTTGCCGCCAACCGGGTGCATGTGGGGCTGGGATATACAAGCCGGATGTGCACCTTGCCCGTAGCCGGCGGGATTCAGGCGCGCCGGATTGTGCGGGCCACGGTTACGCTGCTGCGTAGCCGGGGCGGTAAAATAGGCATTTCCGACGGGAAACTAATCCCTATTGTACAGCGTACCACAGAAGGGTATGGCATGCCGGTTGCGTTGCAATCTGGGCGTGAAAGCGTCCTTTTATCCGGGCAGACCGGGCATGTGTGCGGGGTAGTCATTGAACAAGACGAACCCTTGCCGTTGACGGTCTTATCCCTGGAAATTGATGCGGCGTAACGAGTTATTTACCAAATACAAGGAGAGAATATGATTGAAATCGGAACAGGAATTTTAAGTGCATTGGCTTCGGTTAAGCAAAGCCAGCGCAAACGCAAACATACTTATGCTACGCAGATAGACGAAGCCGGGCAGCAGGCACAAAAATTACGGGAAGAATATGCAGAAAATACAGCATACTTATTTCGCACCAGTGCAGAAAAAATCCGCCAATCTTATCAAGCGGCCCGGGCCGAATTGACCCGCCGGCAAGCCAATCTGGCCGCCCGTGGTATTACGGGGGATTCTGCTTCAGCACAGGTCGTGGCACAACAGACCCGCCAACAAGCCGACCTCGGGGCCGCGGCCACACAAAAGCAGTTGCAAACACAGGCCGCTTTGCAAGAAAGAAATACGAAAACGGCATTGCAAAAATTAGCCGATGCCGTTGCATATTACCGTCGGGCAGCTGCTAAAAAGAACCGCTTTGGCAGTTTGGGTGCGGCTTTTGCCACATTATTTAAATAAAGGAGAAATCTACTATGAGTATCAGTTCAATTACATGTAAATGCAGTTATCCGGCTGACGGGAACACCCGTATTTGGCCGTTTGATTTTACCATATGGAAGGCCGAGCAGATACAGGTGTATATTGCTTCGTCCGGCGGAGAAGAAACCTTGCTTACCAGCGGCTATGAAGTTAACCTGACAGAAAGACAAGTTATTTATCCTACTGTGGCCAGCGGTTTAAGCCTGCTTGAGCCGGGGCAAACTATTACCTTGATACGCGCCACAGATTTAACCCAGCCTATCCACTTATACCAAAACGGGAAACTGGATCCAGAAGAGTTAGAAAACGGGTACGATAAATTAACTATGCACGTGCAGGAACTGGCCGAACGAACCAGCCGGTGCATCCAATATCCTGTTTCCAGCGGTAAGACAAATGTCAATGCAGATGCGTTTCTGGCGGATTTGGCACAGGCGCAAACTACTGTCTTAACCGGTGCATTAGCCAGCGTAACGGACACAAAAAATGAGATGCAACAAGCCGTTGCTACGGAAACGGCCCTGCGTGAGCAGGCGGACCAGGCTTTGCAAAATGCACTTAACACCAAGCAGAATTCTCTGAGTGCGGATCAATTAGCCGCCGTAAATAGCGGCGCAAATGGTAGTAACATAGGTCAAATTTCATTGAATCAGACGGCTATTGCAGCGTTGGAAGCAAAAATTCCGTCTCAGGCCAATGCTATGAACCAATTAGCGGATAAAGCCTTTGTAAACAGTTCTATTGCCACCAATACGGCCAACTTTATCGGTACGTTTACCAGTGTGGAAGATTTGGAGGCATACAGCGGTACGTTAACCAACAACGATTATGCTTTTGTAGAAACCACGGACCAGGCTGGCAACACGCTTTACAAACGCTACAAATACAACGGCACCGCGTGGGTCTTTGAGTACGAGTTAAACAACTCCAGTTTTACGGCGGCGCAATTCGCGGCGTTAAACTCAGGTATTACGGTGGCTGGAGTGGCGCAAATCGGGGCCAATGAAACGGCTATTACTGGCCTACAAAATACGAAGTTAGACAGTGCGACGGCCGCAAGTACCTATGCCACGCAAACGGCCCTTACGCAGGGGTTAGCAACCAAGCAAGATGTCATTAGTGATTTAGGTGATATACGCAGTGGAGCGTTGGCGGGTGCAACGGCCTTGCAACCTGCTACGGCGGCGGCAACATATGTGGCTAACACGCAAAAAGGAGTTGCAAATGGGGTGGCCAGTTTGGATGCAAACGGACAAATTGCGGCCGGACAAATTAACTATGCCACGTCGGAGCGTGTAGGCGGCATCAAGCAAAGTTTTGACGGAACCACGGGTACGTGGACGGTAACGGTAGAGGAGGTGTAATATGCTAACAGTCAATGGAACGGCAGTGCAAAGGCACCAGGTAATGGGACCTGTTGGATATACGGTAGTGGGTAATCCTACTATAGTGGATGGAGTGGCTAGTGGGTTTAGTGGGAGTGATTATTTATTTATAAATGGTAATGCAGTAAATGGTTTTGAAGTAGGGATGAAATTTACTACAGCATCAATAACTAAAAGGCAGCAGTATTTATGGGCACAGAGTGAAACTGGTGGTGTTCAGATTCTTGAAAATGGCAGTATGAAGTTTTCAGTTAATTCTGACCATAGCCCTAGCGCAGAAAGTGCTTTAACGTATGTATTATCTCCATATACTTCATATAAATTTATTGCAACTAAGCTGGGTAATACTCTTTCATTAACGTTATATGATGAATATGGCACTATGTTGGATATGGCTACAAGTACAAAGTCCGCGTATGTAAATATGACATCTTATATAGGTGTTCTTTATTCATATAGACAATACCCATTCTTTGGTTCCATAGACCTAAACGAAACCTACATCAAAGTAAACGGCAAGTTATGGTTCTACCAACCGCAAGAAACCAAGTATATCGTAAAAGACGGTAAGCTGGTATGGGCGGACCCGCGCCTTGCATTAAGCGGGCCTGTTAATTATGAGGTAGTGGGTAGCCCTACTATTACAGATGGAGTAGCTAGTGGGTTTGACGGTAAAACAAATTATATTACAACTTCCTCTACTTTTACGAGTGCTAATTCTTTTGAAACGGTCATAAAGATAAAATTTAGTGCTTTGCCAGATTACAGAAAATATATATTTAGTAAGGATGGTACTCTTGCATTGCTATTAAGAAGTAATGGAAATCTGGCGTTCCATTATGGCGATTATATAAACGGCTGGATTACAAACAACCCAAATTCAATAGGTACAACAATACTTTCTATTGATACGGATTATTGGGTCAAATTAGTATATACAGGCACTACTATTACTTTGTATCTATCTACTGATGGAATTACATACATACAAGAGTGTTCTGTATCTACGACATTGTTTATATCATCATACGCTTTCAATATGGGATATAGTTATTCAAGTACCAATACTGCTTTTAGTACTGGTTCCATAGACCTTAATGAAACATACATCAAAATCAATGACCAGTTATGGTTCTATGGAAAGAACTACGCCACGCAGAATATAGCCCCAGTGCCTGCCGGATATACCTACGGCAACACTACAACGCCGTCTATTGGGTATGTGGATATGCG
Organism: Elusimicrobiaceae bacterium; assembly: GCA_045606825.1. Classification (GTDB taxonomy): domain Bacteria; phylum Elusimicrobiota; class Elusimicrobia; order Elusimicrobiales; family Elusimicrobiaceae; genus Avelusimicrobium. Next base: position 568 of record JAZUSQ010000028.1, on the reverse strand, counting down.
TACGCAACAGTTTACTGCCGCACCTAGTGGAGCTACGATAGGGAGGGACGAATGACGCTTGATGCAGAAACGGTTTGGAAAATCATTGGGATTGTATTTGCGGCGGGTGTAGTATGGGCAAAATTGGAGGCAATCCAAAAAGACATTGCGCGTTTGGAAAAGAAACAGGACCGCTACAATAATTTGCAAGAGCGCACGCGGGTACTGGAAGTGAAGATAGATAATCATTTGAATAATGGGGGCCGGGTATGAACTTAACCCCACACTTTAGTTTGGAAGAACTGGCCGGCACTACCACACAGTACCGGGCCCAAAACCTGGCCGAAGCGCAACAGGTAATGGGGCGGATGTACCAATTGGCAGGATTTGCCGAACGGGTGCGGGAGATAGTGGGGCGGCCGATAATCGTTAGTTCAGGGTATCGGTGTGTGAAATTAAATAATGCGGTGGGGGGAAGTTTGACCTCCCAACATTTGCTTGCCGAGGCCCTGGATATACGAGTAAACGGTAAGACAGCCGGTGAGTTGTACCAAATACTGGCGGCCAGTGATTTGAAATACAACCAACT
>JAZUSQ010000027.1:0-45632 GCA_045606825.1 Elusimicrobiaceae bacterium | reverse complement strand
AAAAAAGCCGGTTTCTGCATGGCCCCCACCGCCGAAGAAGTAATGACCGACCTCGTGAAAAAAGACACCACCTCTTATAAACAACTGCCGTTTTGTTTGTATCAGTTTGGTACTAAATTTAGAGATGAAATCCGCCCCCGCTTTGGCGTGATGCGCGCACGCGAATTTTACATGAAAGATGCGTACTCCTTTGCCGCTACCGACGAGCAAGCCAATGCCTGGTACCAAAAAATGTATGAGGCTTACCAACGCATTTTTACGCGGTGCGGGTTTGCCTTTAAGGCGGTGGAAGCAGACACCGGCGCGATTGGCGGGAACTTTTCGCACGAGTTTATGGTGCTGGCCGACACCGGCGAAGATGCCATTGCCAACTGCCCTTCCTGCGGTTATGCGGCCAATACGGAAAAAGCCGAAATCAAAGCCCCGGCGGACCTGAAAATTGACCCGGCCCAGTTAAAACCCCAAAAACCCGTGCCCACCCCCAAAGCCTACACGGTAGAAGACGTGGCGCAACTGTTGCAAGTGGGGATGGATAAAATCATTAAACTCTTGGTCTTGGTGGCCGACGGCACCCCCGTGGTGGCCCTGGTCCGCGGCGACCACGAATTAAACGAATTTAAACTAAAAGCCCTCTTAAAATGCAATGAACTTACTAAAGCCAGCGAAGAAGTTTACACCCAAGTAACGGGTTCGCCCGTTGGGTTTGCCGGCGCGCAGGGGCTCAAAGAAAAAAATCCCGCTGTCATGATTTACGCCGATAATTACGTCAAAAATGTGGTAAACGGCGTATCCGGCGGGAACGCAACAGACGTGCACATGCTTAACGTTACCCCGTGGCGCGATATCCGGGTAGACGTATATGCCGACCTGAAAATGGCCTCCGCCGCAGACGTGTGCGCCAAATGCGGGGGCACGTTCCAATTTACGCGCGGCATTGAGGCCGGGCACGTGTTTAAACTGGGCACCAAGTATTCCGCCGCTATGGGGGCTAACTTTTTGACTGAAAAACAAACCAGTGAGCCTATGATTATGGGGTGCTACGGCATTGGTATCAGCCGGGTGGTGGCCGCCGCTATTGAGCAATCCCACGACGAATACGGCATCATCTGGCCCGAACCGCTGGCCCCGTTTAGCGTGGCGTTGGTGGCCATTGATTACAACACCAACCCGGATGTTAAAAAACACGCCGACGCGATTTACGCCGCCTTGGAAGAGCGGGGCATTTCCGTCCTCTTAGATGACCGCGACGAACGCCCCGGCAGTAAGTTTAAGGATATGGACTTAATCGGCCTGCCGCACCGCCTGGTGGTCAGTTCCCGCACGGTAGAGGGCGGCCAGTGCGAATATAAGAACCGCAAAGAAAAAGACAGCGTGCGCTGGAATTTGGACGAGGCCGTCAGCAAGTTAAGCCAACTGATTCAACAATAAACGTAACACGGATGATATCCCCCCCGGCCTTGGCCGGGGGGTTGTTATGTGTGGGGATTTGGCAAAATCTTCGGCGTACGGAGCGTTGGCCCAGTAATATGCTTCTTGGGCTTGCGTCCGCGCGTGTGTAAGACTTTTTAGCGTGGCGTAGCGGCTTTTGATGACGGCTTTTTGGTATTGCGCCGCGGCTACCGCCGCCAATATGCCGATAATCAACACCACCACCAACAGCTCTATGAGGGTAAAACCTACGCGCCCGCTATATCCCGCATACCGACCCTGCGGGATGACAAAGCGGGCGGTAAAGCCGTGCGCCACACGCTCCGTCACCCCGCAGGCCTGTAATGCGGGGTATAGCGTGTGATCCGCCCCTATATCCCGCACAGTTTGCCGCCCGCAGGGTCGGGAGGACGAGTGCCGGAGGGTAAACACGGCGTACTTGATACGGCATCTTCCACGCTTGTCGTTGCCTTTATCCGTGCGTAACATGGTTTCCCGGGAGCAACAACCCCCAAAACAGTTTGTTTTGGGGGTTGTGCGCGAAAAGTAACATTACCGGGAAGTTATTTATTTCACTTTCTTTCCGGCTTCCAGTTGCAACGTTACCGTGGTAATATCCGTTACTACCGCAGGGCCGAAGAACTGAATCGGACCCGGGAAGACAAACAGGTCTTGTTCCGCCCAAATGGGGCGTACTTTAGACAGGTGCATAAACGGTTTGCCTTTCAGTTCCACCAAGGCTTTTTTGATGACCGGTTTTTCTTTGCCTTTGCGCCGTTCAATATTCATCATCATGGTAAGCGGCACGCCGCCACATTGCCAATCCGCCGCTTTTTTGGTCAGATTTTTGACGGAAGACAAATAACCCGTGCATTTGTTAAGCGCAAGCACCGCGGCGTTGTAGCCTAGCGCGTAGGTGTAGTTGGCGTCAAAGGTGGACGGCACGCCGCAACGGCCTTCGTACCCAAAGAAATGGGTAATGGCGGAAAATTTGCCCGTGTATTTGCCCGCTTTTTTAAGTTCGGCCAGGCGGGTTTTAATCATATCCACCAGTAGTTTTTCCGTTTCAATTAAAGACACTTGTACGTTGCCGTGCGGGTCGCGGTCCAGCATTAACTGGCTGGAAATTCCGGCAGGCAGCGATTTCATTAAATCTGCCAATTTTTTGGGCAGTTTGCCCAAGATAAATTCTTTTTTGGCGGCAAGGGTGGGCAATTTGGAAAGTTCCTTTTCATAATCGGCCAAGGCGTCGTTAAGCGCACTGATGAGTTCTTTCATTTCCGGGATAAATTCAATAAGCCCTTCCGGCACGAGCACAATCCCATAATTTTTGCCGGCTTTGGCGCGCTTGGCAATGAGGTCCGCCAGTTGATTTACCACTTGGCCCAAGGTCATTTTTTTAGCAAGTACTTCTTCGCCAATGAGCACGGCGTTGGGGTGGGTTTTAAAGGCCACTTCTAAGGTGATGTGGCTCGCGCTGCGGCCCATTAAACGCACAAAGTGCCAGTATTTGCGCGCGGAGTTCATATCGCGCTCAATGTTGCCCACCAATTCGGCATAAATTTTGGTAGCCGTATCAAACCCGAAGGACGTTTCAATGTGTTCGTTTTTCAGGTCTCCGTCAATGGTTTTCGGTACGCCGATTACGCAAATATCTACCCCGTTTTGTTTTAAGTATTCGGCAATGACACAGGCGTTGGTGTTGGAGTCATCCCCCCCCACTACCACCAGGGCATCCATTTTATTTTTGAGGAGGTTGTTTTTGGCGGCGGCTAATTGTTCATCCGTTTCAATTTTGGTGCGGCCGGATTGGATTAAGTCAAACCCGCCGGTGTTGCGGTAGTCTTTCATTAAAGCGGGTGTAATTTCTACAAATTTATTCTCTACAATGCCGCTGGGGCCGCCCAAAAAACCAAAGAGTTTATTTTTGGAATTGGCTTTTTTTAAGCCGTCTAATAAACCGCCAATCACATTGTGTCCGCCCGGGGCTTGCCCGCCGGAAAGAACGACCCCCACGCGCACGGCTTTTTTGCATACGGCTTGGTTATTGCCTTTTACAAAGGTAACGGCCGGAAGCCCGTACGTATTAGGGAAGATTTTTTTAACGGTGGCCTGGTCCGCTACCGATTTAGTAGCCTTGCCGAATTTTGGTTTTACGAAGGCCGGGCCTTTTTTAAGAATGTTAGGCAGAACGGGCTGAAATTTAGCGCGTTCCTGTTGCAGTTCAGAACAAGCACATTTGGGCATGAGTACCCCTCCTAAAATAAGTTATTTATATTATACAAAATAAAGGCGTAAGGCTTATAAAAATCCGCTTTTTAAATTAAAAAGCGGATAAATAGGTAGCGAGGGTGTTAATACGTTATAAATGTTGTTGTAAATATTCACAAATGACCTCGCCTTGCAAATCCCACCCCCCGCATGTAGAAAGGGTCCATTTGTTATTTTCTCGTTTATAGCCTATATCAAAACTCTTTCCTGTGTAGGCAAAGTCCGTACAATCAACGGATGCACCGGGATCCGGAGCGTTTATTTGTTTAAAAGCATTAAACGTAGCACTTAGATCTATATCAAAATCTCCCATGTCTTCTAGATTTTCAATATTTTTATTTTCTAGGGTGCAAATGTCTGCTGCCTTGGCAAAAGCGTTTAAGAAAGTGATTACTTGCACCCCTCTGCTTTTAGCAACGGCTTTTTGGTATTGTGGCAAGGCCACCGCCGCCAGCATACCCATGATTAACACAACTACCAATAATTCAATTAACGTAAAACCTCTTTTCATAATTTTTTCCTCTTGTTTGTTCGGTCCCGGTAAAAAGGCCAAACAAAAACGGCTACAGTTACCGAGACTAGAGAAGAGACCCGTATAAAATAGCCGTAATTTGCCTGTGCGTCATACGCAAAGGCAAACATTCGGCACAAAATAACGGGTTTCGAAGGTCCGTCATTTTGTGCCTGCAAATTGGCTATTTTTGGACTTCTCTAGTACCTTAGTATTTCAAGGTTCTTTGTACCCTAAACGGCACAATTCCAAAAATTCAATTTAAATTGTATGGTTACGCGCGTGGGCGCGGTAAAAAACCCCTCCTTCTGTAAAACTTACCTATATTATAACAATTATTTTCTGGCAAACAAGGGGCAAATTGTAGTGCGTTACTTGGAATTTTTCTAACAAAACACCCTAATTCTGAACGCAAACGAGGAACGGACAATGCGCGCTAGCGCGGAGGTATCTGCTCTAGATATGGATTTTTCAAACTAATTTTGCGTAAGACGCGGCGCGAGGGTAGGAGGTATACTGGCTGTACGCGCGCGTGGGAGTTTTTCAAAGAAATTTGGCGTAGGGGTAGGCGTGCAAGAGCGAAGTATACTGTGCGAAGCGGCGCGGTAGCGCCGAGGTATTCGAGCTCTTGAACAACAACGCCATACGCCAAATTACGCAGAAAAAAATTACCCCCATACAGAATCGAACTGTAATCCCCTGCTTAGAAGGCAGGTGCTCTATCCATTGAGCTATGGGGGCAACACATTTATTTTATCAAAATTTGCGAAAAGTTACAAAGCGAATCTTCTTTGTAAAATGCTACAATATACTATCCCCTTATAAAAGGTTGGTTATGGCCAAGAATTTATCGTTTTCGTATTCCAAAATGGGCATGTATAAGGAGTGCCCGCAAAAATACAAGTTCCGCTATGTGCACTTTATCCCGGAACTACCGAAATACTATTTTGCGTTTGGCTCGGCCTTGCATAGTGTAATGGAATTTATTTACAACCCGGCGCGGGCGGTTTTCCCTACCTTGAACGAGGCGCTGGCGCACTTTGACAAGGTGTGGAGCCAAACCACCTGGCAGGAAAAAGGGTACAAATCAGAAGACAAAGAATTGGCCGGATACGCCGAAGGGCGTGATGAAATTACCGCCTACTACCAAAAACATGCCGCCACGTTTGCCAAACCGCTTTCGGTAGAAATGAAAAGTACCCTGGAAATAGACGGGCTGAGCCTGATAAGCATTTTGGACCGCATGGATTACCTGGGCAATGGGCTTATTAAAATTTTGGATTACAAGACAGGTAAAACCGTCCAGCGCGAGCCGGACCAACTGTATATGTACCAGAAAGTGGCTGAAACCTCCCCCGTTATTAAAGCCCTGGTCCAACAAAAAGACCCCGGCGCAAAAGAAGTGCGCGTGGGGCAGTTGGCCTTCTACCATTTGCCCAGTTTAACCGAAATGACCTTTGAGCGCGCGCCCGATAAAGACATTGCCGCGTTTTGGCAAAAAGTACTGGGCGTGGCTAGTGATATCCGCGCCGGAAAATTTGACCCGGACCCGGAAGAAAAAAAATGCCAATGGTGTGATTACCGCAACATCTGCCCCGTCTATACGCACCAGGAATATACAGGTCCTTCGGGCGCGGCGGCTTTGCCGCTACTGCAAGGGGCCCCGAATGCGCAAGCCTTTGCCCCGGCTGTGGCCAAACCGGCAGCGCAAGCACAACCTGTAACAGAAACTCGGGTGTTTTATCAAGAAGCAATTTCCCCCCTCAGCGCAACGAACCTTTTGACACAAAAAATTGACCGCTACGGGGAACTGACCCGTGAGCAAGAAAAATTGCGTACGGAAATTTTGGACCTTTTACAAGCACAACACATTACGCAACATTTTGCTACCCGGTACAAAGCACAACTTGTCCCAACCCAAAAAACATCCTTTGCCGACCACGCCAAAGTGGTGGCTCTCTTGCAAAAACATAACTTGCTAGACAAAACCCGCGTGCCTACCCAAACCACCATTTTGGCCTTGCTGGATGACCCGGCCGTACCGCAAGCCGTAAAAGACCAACTGCGTGCCTTGGCTACGGTGCAGGCAGAAAATACGTTAACGGTGGAGCCTGCCGACTGATGAACCCATTCATGCGCGACGTACGCTTGCAACTTTCAGGGGCGGTTATCCTGGCCGCGTGGGTAAGTTTTGTAGCGGCACGTGTGGGCATTTGGTTAACGAACCCTGTTTTGTTTGCCGGGTTACCCCCGGCGGAAATTGCGGCGGCATTTTTGCAGGGGATGCGGTTTGATTTTTACATCATGGCCTTATTCTTCGGCCCGGTTATTTTTTTGCTCAATTTACCCTTTAAATCCCGCCGCTTTGTACAGGTTGTAACGGTTGTTTTGCTGGCACAGTGGGTGTTTTTAACCGGGTTTTTAGTGGCGGATTTTGTCTATTTCCCCAAAGTAGGGCGGCACATTGCCGAGGAAATTATTCAAGTTGCCAACGATTGGGGCTTTGTGGTTTCTTACGCACTTACGCAGTTGTGGTGGGCCTTGCTTATCCTGCTGGGCGGACTGGTAGCCGTTGCCACCTGGTTATGGCGGCGGATAGGCAGAACCCCGCAAATGCCCCGCACGCCGCTGAAAACCGGGGTTATTTTGGGGGTCATTGCGTGTTTGTGTGTGGCGGGTATCCGCGGGCATTTGGGGCGCGGTAAATCCCTGGGGGTGGCGGACGTATATAATTTTGTGCCCAGTGCCGCCGGGGCCGCCCTGGCGTTAAACGGGGCGTTTACGGCGTATCAAATTGGGCGTAAAGGGGCGCAGGAATTTACCAATACGTTCCCGGTGCAAGAGGCCATTGCAAATACGCAAACGTATATGGTGGCCCCGGCGGAAACGGTGCTTAGCGAACAATACCCGCTTGAGCGGCAACATCCTCCCGTTTCGCTCCCCTCCGCGCGGCCGAATATTTTTATCATTCTGTTGGAAGGCTGGCACCCGTATTATATAGACGGCCTTTCCCACCAGGGGTTTGGGGCTACCCCGGTGTTTGATACGTTACTCAAAAACGGCGTGAATTTTACAAATGCCTATGCCGCCGGGCAACGCAGTATTTTTGGGTTTGCCGCCGTGCTGGCCAGTTTGCCGCTTATTCCGGGATTACCTATGTTTGGCTACGGGCTGGAAATGACCCAACTTTCCCCCATGCCCAAACATTTTGCCCAACACGGCTACTACACGTTTTTTGCCCAAACCTCCCACCGCGATTCGTACCGTTTGTGTGCGTTGGCTTCGTATTTAGGCATGCAGGACAGTTTTGGGTGGGAAGATATCCCCCAACGCTTGCCCTACCGGCAAAAAGCCCCCTTCGGGTATGATTATGATGCGTTACAATTTGCGGCGGACCAAATTGCCAAACACCCCCATCAACCCTTTCTGGGAATGGTTTTTACCGGCATCACGCATGAGCCTTTTACCTCCACCTTGCCCCAATTTGACAAATATCCGTACGATACCTGGGAACATGGTTTTTTAAATACACTGGCCTTTGCCGATTGGTCTATCGGGCAGTTATTGGAGCGCGCCAAACAGGACGGCTGGTTTGATAATACCATTTTTGTGCTGGTGGCGGACCATACTTCCGGCGGCCCGGCGGAAAATACGCTTAAAAACCATTTTCATATTCCGTTAGTAGTGTACGGCCCGCGTTATTTTAACGCGCAGGAACAAACACAAGTTGTTTCCCAATTAGACATTGTACCTACCTTATATGAGTGGGCCGGTATTACACCGGCTTATACGGCGTTTGGGCGTGATTTATTTGATACGTCTATTCCCCGTGTGGCCCTGGTGTCCGAAGGTAATAACGTGGGCCTAATTACCCAGCACGGGGCCGTGCGCCATAGCGGCAGTAAATTGCTTACGGTGGAACCTTATACAAAGGATTTTGATGCACAGGCGGCTGAAAATACGTTGTTATCCTTTACCCAAGCCGCTTATATGCTACTGAAAGAAAACCGTTGGTACACGGCGCAGGAGGGTGCCCAATGAACGGACCGTTTATGGTGGCATTAGACCAGGGAACTTCCGGTTGCCGGGCTGTAGCCGTGGACAAAAACGGGCACATTGGTGCGTCTAAAAGTAAAATTTTTTCCCCCCTGCGTAAGGCCATCGGGTTATCAGAGTACAATGCGTCGGAATTACTAGAGGCCCAATGCCTAGTGTTAAACGAGTTGTTAGATGAAATAGGCCCGCACCAGGCGGCCGCCCTGGCGGTATGTTCCCAACGCTCCAGCGTTGTATTGTGGGATAAACAGACCGGCTCTGCCTTAGCCCCGGTACTTACGTGGGAGGACGGCCGCGCCCAACAGGAAGCCGACCAAGCCCCCCTTACCCAAGCCCAGGTACACCTGCAAACCGGATTGTTTAAAACACCCCATTTTTCGGCCCCTAAAATTGCCTGGTGTTTAGCCCATTTTCCCGCGGCCCGTGCGGCCGCGCAAGCCGGTACATTGGCGGTGGGGCCGGTGGCCTCTTATTTGATTTGGCACCTGACGGGCGGCACTACGTTTGCCACGGATGCCACCTTAGCCCAGCGGACCTTGTTGTGGGATATTCAACAGCAAAACTGGAGCCCAAATTTATGTGAGGCCTTTGGGGTTCCCCCTACCTGTTTACCGGCTCTGTTTCCCACCGTGGCAGATTACGGGGCGTATGTGTACCGGGGTGCCACAATCCCTATTTATGTATGCGTGGCGGACCAGCAAGCGGCGGCGGTGCAAGAAATACAAACCGGAAAAACCGTGGTAAACTACGGTACAGGGGCATTTGTACTGCACCCGGTGGGCGGGCATCCCAAGGTACTGCCCGGCATGTTATCTTCCATAGCGGCTACGCGGCCGGACCGTTCTGCTACGTTTTTGTTGGAAGGGCCTGTATTTGCGGCCGGGAGTGTGTTGGACTGGTTGAAAATGAAAGGGTTGTTGCTACGCACCGAGCAGGCGGATGCGGTGGCGGCCACGGCCACACACCCGGTTCAGTTTTTGCCCTCGTTTGGCGGGCTGGGGGCCCCGTATTGGAATTATACAGTGGCTGTTCCCCGGTGGCAGAACGTTACCCCCCATACCACTCAGGCCGATTGGGTAGCCGGGGCCTTGCAAGGGATTGCCCACCTGGTAGCGGATATTGTGGACTATTTGCGCGCCAACGGCCAGGTAATTACACACGTAACAGTATCGGGCGGGCTAAGCCGCAGTGCGTACTTGATGCAATTTCAAAGTGATATGTTGCAAGTGCCCTTGGAGGTATTGCCGCAGGCCGAAGGAACCGTATGGGGCAGTGCGTACCTGGCGGCCCAACGCTTGGGGTGGCAACCGTCCACGCAGCCGTTGGCTGTACCTACCGTATTTAGGCCAAAACTCTCCGCTAAGCAGGCACAGGCGCAACGCCGGCAGTGGCAAGTGTTTGTGAAGAAAATTTTTCAAGAATAAATACCTGTTTTTGTGCTATAATACAGTATGCACGAGGTATCTGCTATGTTACAAAACAACAAAGCCTTCTCTTTAATGGAATTATTGGTAGTGGTAGTATTGGCCGGAATTTTATCCACCATTGTACTGCCCAAGTTTACCAATATGTTGGATTCATTGCGCTTAATAGAAGCCGAACAAATGTTGCAGGCAGTACGCAATGAGCAGGAACAACGTTGTATGTTGGACAAAAAATACACCGTTGAGGCAGATAAAATTTCTGCTATCGGCCAGGGAAATACCCAGAATAATACCTATACCAGTTCTTATTTCTTGTATGAGTTAAACTCCTATCATAACTACGGCGGTAAGGCCTATATGGGGGCCACGGCTACGGATTTGAAGAGTAACGTAAAACTGGAAATACCTTCTTATTTGGACGGCCGTATCTGTTGCAACAACTGCCAGTATATAAACCGGGACTATCCAACCTGCGCGGCCTTGGTTGCTTTGCCGGATTACCGGCCTGTAACGTCTGATTGCCGCCCGGAGTAAAAAACCGCAAGAGGAAGATATGACACATAAACACGGATATACGTTAATACAATTTATTGCATTTGCCGGATTGGTAGCATTTTTGGGGGTCATGTTGTTTTTAACATACCAACGCAGCCAGGCTAATGCCAGTGCATTGGCTACGGAACGTTTTTTACAGCAAGTGCGTGCGGAACAGGAAGCCCGTTGCGAATATGGCCGTAACTATGCGGTATATACCCATGAACTGTCTGTATTTAGTAAGCCCACCGATCCGCATATCCGTTACGACTTATCCAGCGGGGTGGGAATTATGGCCATCAATGACCAATATGTGTATGCGTTAACAATGCCTTCCTATGCAGACGGACGGATTTGTTGCGATAATTGCGAGCAACTACGCACTAAATATCCGCCGTGCAAAGTGCTTAAAAAAACATACGATTATTTACAGGTAAAGAATGATTGTTCCATTTTACTGACTCACACCGAGCCGGAAGATACCCCCTCCGTTCAAGAAAAACAACCGCAACGTACGGATGCGGCTTCCCGGCCGTTAGTCCAGTCCCCCGACGAAGAACCTTCCAACCGGCAAGCGCAAGCACGCCAACAAGACGAAGCGGAACCTGTTTTGCCCCAGGCCAGTGAGGCTCAGCCCAATTCGGCTACCAAACAACCGCAAGCGCAGGCACAACAACCGGTCCAAGACCGTTTGAACGAACCTTCCGTATTGCAAGAAGAACCAACTGCGTGTACAAGTGGTGAAAAAGGATTATTTTATAATGAACCCTGTAGCACCTATATGGCCGGTGCCCAGGGAACGGTGTTATTTTCCTGGAACCAAAACACGTGCAAATATGACGCCGTGCAAAATTGTTCCTTGCCTGCTTTGTGGGAAAAAATACCGGAAGAAACCCATGCATACCCGGATGTTTATCCGTCTGACGTGGAACAGTTTTGTAAAGAAATTTTGGAAAATTCCGGATGTGAAGATGAGGTAATAGCGCAAGTAAAAAAAGGCCGGAAAATGCAATGCCCCATGGAAGAAGGCACAACCTGCTACCGTTCTTGCAGTATCAAAGAAAAGACCCCGGTGCAACAAACAGAACACATTGTGTTGTATGATTTAAAGGTAAGTTTGGAAAAACTGCACTGCCGCCCGGCACACCCGGTGCAAGTAAAAATTCCGTAAACACGTCGGAGAGTTTTAAAAAGTACCCAAAAGGCCCAGATGAAAAACGGGCCTTTTTTGCTCTTGTTATTTTGGCGTTTTTGTATTAGGATTAAAATATAGAGCAGTATTATATTTAGGGAGAAATATATGCTAAAACAAAATAACCCAGTCCAAATGACAGCCGCAAAACAACTACTCAGTGTACTATTATGTACCAGTTTAGTTTACAGCAGTGTAACACCCGCATGGAGTGGTGTGCCCAAAGGAAAGCAAATCGGAAAAATGCTACAGGGCATGCCTGTTTCGGGGGCCCGGTTACCTGTGTCTAGTTTTTCCGATGCCTTAAGCCGCCGGGTACTTTCCCAGCAGATTTTTGCTAATACCGCTTTACAGGCACGCATTACTGCCGGGCAAACGGCAGGTTTGGCAGACTTTATTTTAAAAAGCCCCGCCGCGCAACGCGGGGCGTTACTGCGTAATGATTTTGTGGCGTTATCCTTGGTGCCGCAGGCAGTCTCCCCTGCCCAGCGCGCCAGTGCGTTAAAAGAATATCAACACCAACTTAAATCAGCCAAAGAAGTATTCCAGGTTCCCCAGCAAGATTTACAGGCTTTCTTAGCCTCTGACACTGCCGCTACCCAAGCCGTACAGGCCACCTTATCAGATGGCGCGGCAATGGCCCTCTTGGGCAGCAGCCAACAAGCCCCGGCACTCGTAGAGTTTGCCCAAGCGGCCCAAGGTACAGCCTTTGCAGACACGGCGGCTTTAATTGCCGCGCGCGGTTTGTTACGCATGAAAGCGTACGACGCCTTTAACCAAGTAGTCGCCCAAACCGAGCATAAAGAAGTGTTGGCCGGTACGGTGGCTTATGCCCGTGAAAAAGGCTTGCCTGTCAATGCGTTAGAAAAAGAAGTCGCGCCCGTTGCGGTCAATGAGCCGCTGGCTGAATTTTTGGGTGCTTCCTTCTTGCCTAACCAATTACATGCGGATGCTTCGTTGGAAGCAACCCGCGCGTGGATGGGCATTACCGAATTAGAATTTGTTACCCCGGTAATTGCGGAGCAACCCGTCGTAGCGGCGGTAGCCTCCCAACCGGGGCGCAGTATGGCCGATTTAACGGCGGCACAACCCATGGTGCTCAGTGTGCCTTCGCACTTGCAAACGGCGGGGGCGGCCCAACCGGCTGAAACGGTTGCGGCGCAAGATTTACATGCCTTTAGAGACCAGGGCTTGGCTACAGAAGGGTTAGAAGCCACTTACCCGGTATATTGGGAAGATAAAACAACCGGCAAAACCATGGATGTAACCTTCCAATTTGAAAACCAGGCCGCCAAAGAAGCCTTCTATAAACGGGTGGATTTGGAAGCGGACGAATTCTTTGTATTTGACCGGGGTACGGGCGGCATTGTCATCCGTAAAGAATTAACGGCCCAGCAACGTGCCAGCGGGGCCAAAGCCAAAGAACGCGGGTTCTTTAAAATCTTCTTTGAAGGCGGGCAAAAGACACCGTTAGCCTTATATAAGGTAATGTTCTCGCGCGAAATGGTACCGGCTTTTGAATCGGCCACGGAACTGTCAAAAGTAATGGAACTGTTGGCTACCTACAGAGCCGATTTGAGACAAATTGTGTCCAAAGATTTGCTTAAAAAATATCCGGTTTTTGACCAATACCTGCGTGCTAAACTCCCGGTGTTGGATAAAGCCACCATTGACCTGTTGGAAACCGGGACCGTGATGCAACTTTCTAAAGACATTGCCGGCGAGTTAAAAGGCATCCTGGCCGCTAATGAGGGAACCCCCATTAAAGTATTTAAAGATGATGTGGGCCACTGGGCACAAAACTTTGCCGGATTTGCAGAAGGTACGTTTGGTACCATGGGCCAAGCCAATGCACCGGCTGTAGGGTTGTTGGGTATTTCCAAAGGATTCTTGAGTAATTTGCCTACTTCGTTCGGGCAGTTTGGCCCGGCTTGGGCTCCGTTTATTGGGGCGTGGGCGGAAAAATACGGTACCAAAACCATGCTTAACATTGGCCAGTTATTAGGGGCGGGCGGACACTTGACGGCCGCTACCAGTTTAACGGCCGGGGCTTTAGGGTTACTCCCCCCGTTAGGTGCTTTTACCGGGATGGTAAGCGGTATTACGGTAAACGGTATTGCCGGTAGTATTTTGAAACAAATTAACCCGATGGTTGCTAAACAACGCACTTCTGACCCGGTGTCGTCCTCGGCCACCATTACGGACTTGAACTCCTGGGCATCTGTGGGTGGTATGTACTGCTACTTATTCCTGCCTGTCGTGGGTGCTGCCTCCTGGTTATTGACCGGCAGCACGGATGCAACCTTGGGTTCCCTGGCGGCTATGTTCGGTGTGGCTGCAAGCATCCCGCTGACGGCCAATGTGCTGTTGCGCAAATCACGCATCCAGAATGTGGTTAAAAAAGATGCTGATAACAGAAATATCCTTTCCACCATTAAAGGAAACCTGAAATTTGGGTTTAAATCCCCGTTCTTGCGTACCATGTTCTTGGCTACGGCGGGCGGACACTTTATGGGCTTAGGTTTTAACAGCGGTCCGGGCCATTTTATCAAAGAAAACATTTCCAATACTTCTGTGGCCATGGCGGTATCCTTCCTCTCCGTGTATTTAACCGTATTTGCGGGCCGCAAATTAGGTGCCAAAGCCATGCAAAAAGGTTTCATTGGAGATAAAGCCTTAGCAGGATTATCCGGCTTAGTCGGGGTATCTATGGGGGCGGCGTCCTTGTTACCGGGCTTAGACTTTACCACCCGTTGTGCCTTATTTGCGGCGGCCGGGCTTGGGTTCTCTAACTGGGTAAACGTACTGCAATCCATTGAACTTTCCCGTCCGGAAAACGTAGGCCGCGAAGCAGCCGTATCCAGTATGTATATTTTGGCCCGTACGTCCGGTATGCTGACCATGCTCATGGGGGCGTTTGGGGATTCGTTAGGGGCTATGATGGGGCTTGCTCCTTCAACGGCGGCCTTGTATGCGCTAACCATGCCGTTGGCGGCGGGTACGATGTCCATGCTCTTAAACCGCAAATATATTACCGAAGACTTATGGCCCACGGCCAAGCGGTGGGGTCTCTCTGCCAAGGCATGGTTAAAAAATAAACTCCACCTGGGTAACCAAGGAACTGCAGAGGCTGGGGAAACACCTGCCGAAGCACCTGCCCAGTAAATCTGGTTTGACAAGTTAAACCCCCGGATGTTGCCACCGGGGGTTGCTTGTGGAAAAATAACCTAAAAATTTTTTTAGATTTGACACATTCAAACCGACGAAAATGTGTTATAATAGAAAGGTAGGGTCTGTTGTACAATAACATTAACTTATAGGAGAAAGAAATGCTACAGAAGTTCTTAGACTGGTTTAAACCGTTGCCTCCGGCCGCGGAAAAAATCACAGATAAAGCAGAAATTGATAAACAATACAAACGCTGGCGCATGAAACTGTTCATCAGCGCCTATATCGGGTATGCGATGTACTACGTGACCCGTCAGAACCTAAATCCGATTGCCCATGTGTTTAAGGCTGAAACGGGCATTACCAACGACCAATTTGGGTTAATGGTTTCCATTTCTTTAATTGCATACGGGATAGGTAAATTTGTAAGCGGTATGTTGGCGGATAAAAGCAACATCCGCGTTTTTTTGGCGTTTGGGTTAATGGCCTCGTCTATCATTAACTTATTCTTTGGGTATTTACATTCCTTCTTCTTACTGGTGTTATTTTGGACGCTTAACCAAGCCTTCCAATCTATGGGTTTTCCGCCCATTGCCCGTATTTTTGCTTACTGGTTTTCCCCTAAGGAAAGAGCCAGCAAATGGACCTTGTGGGCCTCTGCCCATACGGTGGGTATTTCCATTGCGGCTATTTTAGCGGCCGCCATTTTAAAACTGACGGATGCCGTTCCGTTTATCCAGTGGCAGTTTGTGTTTGTGTTCTCGGGTATTTTAGGTATTATTACTTCTTTCTTTATTTTAAAGAATGTAACCGATACGCCGGAAAGTGTGGGGCTCCCGTCTGTAGAAGAATACATGAACGTGCAACAGTTGGTTGTAAAAGAGAAAAAAGACGGCGACAGTTACTGGACCTTACTACGCAAATATGTGCTAACCAATAAATACATTTGGATTTTATCCATTGCGTTCTTGTGTGTGTATTTTGTGCGCTATGTAACGCTGTCTTGGGCGGCCATTTTCTTAGAGTCGCGCGAATTGTCTAAAGCCAGCATTCCGCTGATTTTTACCTTAAACCCGTTAGTAGGGGCATTAGGTGGTATAACGGCCGGTATTTTGACAGACAAGGTGTTTAAAGGGCGTTGTTCCCCGGCCAACATTTTGTATTTTGTGCTTTTGGCTATTTCCGCCTATGGGTTTTATGTGTTTGCCGGCCCGAACCACGTGGTATTTACGTGCTTCTTTATTGCCGCCATTGGGTTCTTTGTGGACGGTCCGCAAAACTTGCTTAACGTGCAAATTTCGTTCTTAACCACTAAAGAATCTGTAGCCGCCGCGTGCGGTTTCTGCGGATTGTTTGCCTATATCGGCGGATTTTTAGCCGGTAGCGGTGCCTCGGCCATTTTGAACCGTTGGGGTTGGGCAGGGGTGTTCAATTCGTGCATTGTGGCGTGTATTATTGGCGTACTGCTTGTATTAACGGTCGTCAAGAAAGAAAACAGCGATGCCAAACTCACTAAATAAGCCGTATTTTTATGAACCCGTTTCCCCCGGCCCCCAAAGGCCGGGGGTTTTGCTTTTAGTGTAAGTATGATTTTGTTATAATAAGAAAGTAGTAAAAAAATTTACTCTGTTTTTGGAACCGTATAGAGAGTGTACGGGTAACTTTGAAAAAAGTTTGCTTCTAGGCCAAAAACAGCCGAATACAGGCATAACATGAAGGACCTTCGAACCCCTTTGTGTTGTGCCGAGTGTTTCTTGCCTGATATATGTCAGGCAAGATGCCACGGCTGTTTACCCTGGGTTACCTAGAAGCAACTTAAGGTTGGCGGCCGTATCTTTTTATACTCCTTAAACAGATAAAAATGCAGTAAGGAGATAAAAACATGATACAAAGCAACGCCCGGCGGGGAAATACGCAAGACGGAAAGGTAGTTATAAAAAATAAAGTCATCCTGAATTTAATTCAGGATCTTCAACGCACGTCGTTGTTGTTTTTAAACAACAGGCGTGGAAAATGGCAGATCAAGTCTGCCATGTTTACCCTCCGACACTCGTCATCCCGACCCTGTGGGCGGCAAACTGTGCGGGATATAGGGGCGGATCACACGCTATACCCCGCATTACAGGCCTGCGGGGTGACGGAGCGTGTGGCCCGCGGCTTTACCGCCCGCTTTGTCATCCCGCAGGGTCGGTATGCGGGATACAGCGGGCGCGTAGGTTTTACCCTCATTGAGTTGTTAGTGGTGGTGCTGATTATTGGCCTACTCGCGGCGGTGGCACTGCCGCAATATAACAAAGCAGTGGAAAAGGCGCGGGTGGCTGAAGGTTTAACCATTATGAACGCTATGCAAAAAGCCATTGACCTCTATATCTTAGAACATGGGTTCCCACAGGGGGAGGATTCTGTCGAGTTTTTTGCGCCGACAACTAGTGAAAATTTTGTGCCGCTTGATATAGAGGCCGCCCAGGGTCTAACGTGTAAAATGGATGGATATGGAACAAGGGGGTTTTGCTACAAAAATAGGTTAGCCTATCACGCATATTGTACGAGTGATGCTTGTTATATGTCTATGGCAGATATTTTACCGGAGTGGTTGGAAGCTGCAGACTATGCGGTGGGGGATTGGGAACATTATAGTGTAAATTTCCAAAAATACGCTGCAACGCCTAAATGGACCAAAATATGTTATGGAGCAATTTGTACTGGTTTAACCCTATAGATAACACAAAGCCCCGGCATACAAAACCGGGGCTTTGTAAACAATACCAAAGGTTTTACACCGTCAGTACATAGAGCATATTGGTGGTGCCGCCTTGGCCAAAAGGTACCCCCGCTGTTACGACTACGTTTTCCCCCGCTTTGGCTAAGTGTTGGTCCAAAACGGCTTGGCGGGCGGAGGCTATCATTTCGTCAAAACTGGCCAGCGTTTCCACTACAATGGGCGTTACACCCCAGGCCAGGGTCAAGTGGCGGGCGGTGGTAATGTTGGGCGTAAGGGCCAAAATAGGCACGCCGCCGGTACGTTGTTTAGAGGCACGCAAGGTGGTAGAGCCGGATTCGGTAAAGGTAACAATTACATTGGCCGTATCCAAATTGGCGGCCACAATGCCTGCGGCGGTGGTAATGGCCCCTTCCTTGGTCGTGTCGTTCTTGCGCTCTAAAAGCGACAGGGCCCGCGTGTAGCGGTGGTCTGCCTCCACCGTTTCAATGATGCGGCGCATGGTGGTTACAGCCTCCACCGGGTGCGCCCCTTGGGCCGTTTCGGCCGAGAGCATCACGGCATCTACCCCGTCATATACGGCGTTGGCTACGTCGGACGCTTCAGCCCGGGTAGGCATTACGTTACTGACCATAGATTCCAGCATTTGGGTGGCCACAATTACGGGTTTGCCCGCTTTGCGGCAACCGGAAATGATTTTCTTTTGCAAAACAGGGACCAATTCCGGGCTGGTTTCCACGCCCAGGTCCCCGCGGGCTACCATAATGACATCCGCCAGGTCTATAATTTCGCGCAAATGGTCTATGGCGGAGGGTTTTTCTATCTTGGCAATAATTTGCGCGCGCGACTGCATCAACCGGCGCAATTCCAAAATGTCTTCCGGCTTTTGCACAAAGGAAAGGCCGATAAAATCCGCCCCCAGCATTTCGGCTGTTTTCAGGTCGGCACGGTCTTTGGCGGTTAGGGCAGAAATAGGCAATTTTACGCCCGGTACGTTTACCCCTTTTTTGTTGCTGATTTTTCCCCCCGCCAGTACGGTGCATTGGGCCGTATCGGCGGTAAAAGAGTCTACCCGCAGACGCACTACGCCGTCGTTAATCAGTAGTGTCATCCCTTCTTGCAACGCGGCAAAAATTTCCGGGTGGGGCAGGCACACGCGGGTATTATCGCCGGGGGTGGGGTTCATATCCAGTTGAAAATGCGCCCCGGTTTCCAAGGTGGCATAATAGTCCTTAAACGTGCCGATACGCAGTTTGGGGCCTTGCAAATCAAACAAAATCCCCAGGGTACAGTTATATTTTTGTTCCATTTTGCGGATGTTGGAGACACGTTGTTGGTATTCAGCCAACGAACCGTGGCTACAGTTACAACGGAAAACAGACACACCGGCTAACACCAGTTGTTCAATGGCGGCCTCGGTAGAAGTATCGGGCCCTAAGGTGGCCACAATTTTGCAAAAATCCGTATTTTTAGGCATAAGAAATCCTTCTAAATAAAAGTTAAAGCGTACAGGACGCGTACTGATTATTTTAGTATTTTTAGAAGGAGATGCCAACAGAAATGATACAATATAACTATCACGCCTGATGTATGGGCGTTTTTTACCAGGAAAAGGAGCCTTATGAAAAAATTAGTAGTAGCGGCGGTTGTGTGCCTGGCGGCCACATCCGCTTTTGCCCAAGACGGCAAACAAGGCTGGCAAGTAGAACTGAAAAAATTAGCGTTTGACTTAACCAGCACCGAAGTAAAACATGCAAAAGATTATAAAAATTTTTCGGATGCGCGTTTAACTTCCGATTCCCAAACCTCTGTGCGCGGTTCGTCTGACTTAATTGCGGATTACCACGCCCGGCACTTTGTGTGGACCAACGAACTGTTAATGGATTACGGGCGCACCAAAATCCGCCCTGTGGACGGTGAAAACCTAACCAACGAAAATGCCGACCGCATCCTCTTGCAAACGGGCTACACGCAACGTTTGTGGCATGTAAATGATTTTTTAGGCGGCTTTGAAGCGGGGCCGTTTGCCAATTTGGGCTACGAAACCGAATTTACAAAACCCCACCATTCCCCCCGCACCCGCATTTTACGCGGCACGGGCGGTATTAAACTGTTTGACGGAAAATACCTTAAAAAGTTCTATGTGGCGCTGGTGGGCGAACGTGATTTTACCTATTCCCCCTATGCCACCAAACTGGCCTGGGAAACGGCCGTAGAATTGGAAGCCCCCGTGCGCGAAGGCGTAACATGTAAAGCGGGTGCGTTGTTTCGCGATTATTTAGATGCTTCGCAAAAACACCCCACGGATTTAGATTGGGAATTTACCGCAGATGCCCGCTTAGACGTGCAACTTTACAAAAACTTGTTTGTGGCACCGTTTATCAGTTACTACACGGCGCAAGGCAAGTATATTGCACCGCGCGGAGAAAATGTGTATGTGGGGGTATCGTTCTCATTTAGCCACATTTTTCATCAAGCCCAATAAAGACGTTACAAGGCAACACCGGGGATGACGATAAAAAATAAAGTCATCCTGAATTTAATTCAGGATCTTCAACGCTTGTTGTTGTATAAGGATAACGGCAACAACAGGCGTGGAAGATGGCAGATCAAGTCTGCCATGACATCTTTGTTTAATAACGGCACATGCGTGGAAGATGCACAGCAACAGCCCCTCAGCATACGCTTAATTTAATAAGGGCAATAAACTGGGGATGACGGCTTTTTAAACAAAACGGTAACCCTTTCTTACTCCCCCGGTTGTACCGGGGAACTTAGTTACATAAAAATACCCCGCCGGATGGCGGGGTGTTTGTTATAAACCTAAACGGTCTTATTTCCAGAGTTGTTCCACAATGGGTTTCAAAGCGGAAGCCTGACCGGATACGGTCGGTACGGCTCTGGTAATTTTGCCGGTGTTGTCAACAGCAATGGTCAACTGACCGCCGTCGTAAGCACCGCCGTTGCGCTCGGCAGTGGCTTCAAAGTTAGAACCATTGACGTTAAGGGTAATATCATAACTTTTACCCGTAATTTTGGAAACACCACTCATGTTGGGGAATTCCAAATCCAAGACGGTGGCATTGTTGGTATAGGTCCCGTTGGTCATGAAATAGATGCTTTCTGCGGTGGCTAAGTCACCCAAGATTTGCATCGCTTCCGTGGCGCGGGATTTTTCTACGGCTTTGGTATATTGGGGCAGGGCTACTGCGGCCAAGATACCGATAATGAGTACTACTACGAGTAACTCAATTAAGGTGAAACCTTTCTTCATAAGTTTATCTCCTTATCCTACAAGTTTAATTTAGAAAGCGGTTAAACTTTCTAGATATAGTGTAGCAAATTTTTACAAAATTGCAAGTATTTTTTTAAAAATAGGTCTTGACAGTAAAAATCCTTCTGAGAGTTTTACGTCTATGTTAGGGCCCCTATATGGAAAACTGCCAGTGTGGGAAAAAACGTATCCGGCACACGGTAACTATAAGCCATAAATCTGGGGGAAATAAAATGTCATGGTGTCGTTTGAATATCTACACCACTTGATTCTTTACTTTTTGTGCCGACAAAAAGTAAGCAAAAAACTCGCCTCCGGGGCCTACAAAAACCACTTATACCGGGAAATTTTGTAAACTCGCTACGCTCACACACACAAAATTTCTATTGCGGTTATAAGGCTTTTTATGGGCAGGCCCATGTCGGCTTTCAACGGCAACAACCACGGCACGCTACGGCAACCAAACGGCAATAAACACAACCTGTAACGGTAATCTGTAATGGCAACCAAACGGCAACGGCCGTGGGAATCCTGAAATAAATGTAGGATGACCCCATTTGATAACGCCCCACCGGGGCAACACTTTTTAGTATAATAAGGAAGTAAATACCGGAATGGATTTTATGCAAAAATTATCACTTGTTTTTTTGAGTTTTATAAAACAACACCGCACCGAATGTGTGGCGTACGGCTTATTTATAGGCCTGGCCATATTGGGGTTGTGCGTACACGAACCCGCTTACGACGAAGCCCAAGCCTGGATGATTGCCAAAACCGCCACCTGGCATGACTTGTTGTTTTTTATCCCCTTGCACGAAGGACACCCCCCTTTTTGGCACCTGCTTTTAGCCGTGCCGGCACGGGCCGGCGTGTCTTGGCATACGGCCGCCACCCTGCTGGGCCTGGGGTTTATGCTGGTAAACGGTTTTTTGTTGTTCTTCAAAGCCCCCTTTGCGCGGTGGGTACGGTGTTTGTTGCCGTTTAGTTATTTTTTGTTCTTTCAGTACGGCATTATTGTGCGGCCCTATGCCCCCATGATGACGATTATCCTGCTACTGGCCTTGTATTTCCCGCAGAAAGACAAACGCCCTTCCCTCTTTATTACGTTACTGGCCCTGTTGTGTATGTGCCATTTGTTTGGGGTGGCTATTGCCTGCGGCATTACGATGGCTTGGCTATGGGAACTAAAACAGGGAAAAAGTTGGAAACAGTATGTGCGCTTTATACATAAAGATGCACGCTTTCACAAAATGCTCATTCTGCTACTATGGGCGTTATTTGTGCTTAACTTTTTATATGAACCCGGCGGCAGCATTGCACAGGCCATCAATACCAAATCCTACGTGCGCCAAATTATCTACATTTTGTTTGCTATGCCCGCAGAGGCGGTGCTGACCAATTTGGATAATTCTTTGCACATTACCGAAACGCTTTTACCCTGGCCCGGCTTGTTAGGTACGGCCGCCGTGGGGCTTTTGTTATGGGTGGTAACAGCGTGGGTGTTGCCCCGCAAGCGCGCGTTGTATTTGTTGTTGCCCTACCTGTGTGTAGGGGCCCTTATGGTAGTGTATAGCAGTTGCCACCACATTGGCATTATGCTGCTTTTATTCATTTGGTATTTTTGGATTAACCTGGCCCAAGAACCGTTGCGATGCCCCCCGCAAAAACCCGTACGCACCTTGCTAGGGGCTTTATTGGGGTTCATATTGTTTATTCCCCTCGGTTGGACAGTTCACGTGCTATACCAAGACTATAAACTAAACATTTTTGACGGGCGTAAATTAGTCCGTTTCCTGGAACAATACAACTTAACCCATGAATTAATCTTTTCCATGTGGACCATGACACCTACCGATAAAGAAAACGTCTACCGCATCAACCCCAATTTACAACCTATTTCGGTATTGGCAAATATGTATTTGCCTCGCAACATCATTGCCAATTTTCATAATGGGGAAAACCGCGGCTACTTGGAAAATTACTGTCCCTCCCCCGCAAAAACTTTCCATATACTCAAACAATGGGAGGCAAAAGGAATCCCCACGGTACTGCTTAACTCGGCCCCGGTATCCTATTTATTCCGTCAGCCGGATTTATATACCCACTACCATGCCGCTTTGTTAAACAAAGAATACAGACTTTGGAAATTTAACCCGCCCGAAATTACCCCACACGCGGTTTATTTGCATGACACCTTGTGGGAAAAATACAAGGACCAAATTATAAAGCAAGCCGCCCCGCCGCAACTGCCGGCAGACGCAAGTTCAATTAAACTGCATTTACAAAAAGAGTTATGACAAAAAACATCCTTATTATTGGCGCAGGCCCGGCCGGACTAACGGCCGCGTACGAACTGACCAAACAGCCCGGTTACCGGGTAACCGTGCTGGAAGCCTCCCCCCGCGCAGGCGGTATTTCCTGCACGGTAGAACACCGGGGCAACCGCATGGATTTGGGCGGGCACCGCTTTTTCTCTAAAGACCCGCGCGTAATGGAGTGGTGGTTTAACCTCTTTGCCCGGCAGGGTAGCCCCTCTATAGATGACAAAAAACTGGGCCGTAAATCCCCCCTGGTGGCGGGCGGGCCGGACCCGGACACCCAAGACGAGGTGTTTTTAATCCGCAAACGCCTTTCGCGCATTTATTACAAAAATACGTTTTTTGATTATCCGCTTTCCCTATCGGCCAAAACCTTATACAATTTAGGTTTTTTTACGCTGGTAGAGGCCGGGTTTTCATATTTGGGTTCGTGCGTGCATAAATTGCCGGAAACGTCTTTAGAAAATTTCTACATCAACCGTTTTGGCCGCAAACTCTACAGTATGTTCTTTGAAGGATATACCGAAAAATTATGGGGCCGCCATCCGCGTGATATCTCGGCCGATTGGGGCGCGCAACGCGTAAAAGGGTTGTCTGTGCTGGCCGTACTCAAAGACCTGGCCCAACGCATACTGCACACACAACCTAAAAAGAAAGAAACCTCGTTAATAGAAGAATTTTACTACCCCAAATACGGACCCGGCCAGTTGTGGACGGCCGTTGCCCAACGGATACAAGCCCAGGGCGGCACCGTGTGCTACAATAGCCCGGTAACGGGTATCTTGCGCCAAGGCAACCGCCTGACCGGCGTGGTATGCAACGGACAGGAAATACCGGCCGATATTGTCATTTCCTCCATGCCGCTTAAAGACCTGGTAAACGGCCTGGCGGACGTGCCGCACGACGTGCGCCACATTGCCCAGCATTTGCCCTACCGGGATTTTGTAACCGTGGGCCTGTTGGTAGATAAACTGGCACTTAAAAATAATACACATATCCCCACTTTCCAACAGACCATCCCCGATTGCTGGATTTACGTGCAAGACACACACGTTAAAATGGGGCGTATCCAAGTGTTTAACAACTGGTCCCCTTATATGGTGCAAGATGTAGAACACACCGTATGGGTGGGGCTGGAGTATTTCTGCACGCAGGGGGATGAATTTTGGAATATGTCCGACGAGGATTGCATCCGACTGGCCACCCAAGAGTTACGCCAGATTGGCTTTTTGGCCCCGGATAGCCGCATCCTGGCCACCCACCGCGAGCGCGTACAAAAAGCCTACCCGGCGTATTTTGACACGTATGCCCAAATAGATACGCTCATAACCTACCTCAACCAGTTAGACAACCTCTACTGTGTGGGGCGCAACGGCCAACACCGCTACAACAACATGGACCATTCCATGGTTACCGCCTTTGAAGCCGTGCACAATATCTTGCACGGGCGGACGGACAAAAGCAATATTTGGAATGTAAATACGGAAAAAGAATACCACGAAAGCAAGTAACGTATGAAACTACTGCACCGATTGGATACTTTATTTCGCACTTTTTGCGCGTGGGTGGGTAAACTAACCCACATCCCCGAGCAACTCATCCGGTTTCTGATTATCGGCGGAGTAAATACCCTGTTTGCCTATTGCGTGTATGCGCTATGTATTTTTGTGGGATTACACTACACGCTGGCCGCACTAACGTCCACTGTGATTGGTACGTGTTTCAGTTTCAAAACGTTGGGAACCCTGGTGTTTGACAACCCGGATAATTGGCTGATTTTTAAGTTTGTAGGCGTTTATACAGGGTGCTACTTTCTAAACATTGGCCTGCTGCGCCTGCTGACCCAGTATGTGTGCCAAAACTTATATATAGACGGGCTGGTAGCAGCATTATTGGTGGCATTAGTGAGTTTTTCGCTCAATAAATGGGTGGTATTTAGAAAGCGCGCCCCCCGGCCGCACTAAGCCTGCAAAATGGTATAATATAGGTATGATTGACAGAATTAAACGCTTAGAAACCCTTTTTTTAGAAGAAATTAACACCCTGGTTACCAAAATGGCCGCCAACGGAGAGTTTGGCGGTATTGTAACCATTACCGCCGTACACGTGGCGAAAGATTTGGCCAGTGCAAAGGTATTTTTCTCCGTCTTTGGCAGCCCAGAAGACCGCAAAAAAACACAAGAAGCCCTGGCCTTGCTACGCAAAGAAATCGGCGCGTACCTGCGCGGGCGGCTACACCTAAAACGCATTCCCTCTTTTAGTTTTGAATACGATGATACACCTGAAAAAGCCGCGCGGGTGGAATCCATTTTCCAACTGATTGACAAGGAAAAAAAGGATGGAAAATAGAGCCGAGAGTTTGCACGCCGTATGGAACGCCATCCACCAAGGACGGCATTTTTTTATTGCCGGGCATTTAAACCCGGACGGCGATTCACTGGGTTGTACGTTGGCGTTGACTTCACTGCTTACCCGCATGGGTAAAACCGTGTATGCGTACGCGGCCCCCACGGTAGGGGCAGACTTGCAATTTTTGCCCGGGTTTGCCCACGTACACGTGGGGCAACTACCCGCTGTGGCTGATTTTGATACCGTCATTTTACTGGAATGTTCCGACCGCAAACGCGGCGGGGAGTTAGACGGCATTTTAGACACGGCCAAAACGCTGGTAAACATAGACCACCATTTAGTCAGCAGTGCCTACGGGCATGTAAACCACATTGATGCCAAGGCGTCCAGCACGGCGGAAATCATTTTTCAACTTTTTGAAGAATCCGACGGGGATTTTTTACCTACCCCGGACGAGGCCACCTGTCTGTACACCGGGGTGGTAACGGATACCGGCCGGTTTGTACACTCCAACACCACGGCCGAGGCCCTGCGCGTAGCGGCCGCATTAGTGGCCCTGGGGGCTGATGTAGCCACCATTAACCGCGTGATTTATTTTACCAAACCGTATATTGAACTAAAATTACAAGGCCGCGCCCTGGAAAAAATGCGTTTGCATTTTGATAACCGCTACAGTGAAATTTTACTCTCCAGCCAAGATTTTACAACCCTGGGGGCTGCCCCTTCGCAAACACAGGGTATTGTTAGCCTGCCCACCATGGTGCCCGGGGTGGAAGTATCGGCCTTACTTAAAGAAGAGAGTGATAAAATTTCCGTTAATTTGCGTTCGCGCGGCAGTGTGGATGTAAGCCAAATTGCCCAACACTTTGGCGGCGGCGGCCATGCCCGTGCGGCCGGGTGCAAAATACTGAACAAAACCTTACAACAAGCCGCCGACGAACTGGCCAGTGTGGTACGTAATGCCCTTAACAACCTTGCCTAACCCGCCCAAAAGCGGCGTGTTACTCATTGACAAACCGGCGGATTTCTCGTCGCACGATATCATTGCGGTGGTCCGGCGTGTGCTGGGTACCAAACGCATTGGCCATAGCGGCACGCTAGACCCTATGGCTACGGGGCTACTGATTTTACTGGTGGGGCGTGAAGCCACCAAACACCAGCCCGCATTCTTAACCCTTTCCAAAACCTACCAGGCCGTCTTAACCTTGGGCACAGCCACCAATACTTGGGACCGTTACGGCGAGGTTACTGCCACCCAACCCGTCCCCCCTCTTACACTGGCCCGCGTGCAGGCCGCTATAGAACCGCTATCCGGCCACATCCGCCAGCAAATCCCCCCCTTTAGTGCCAAAAAAATCAAAGGGGAAAAAATGTACGATTTGGCCCGCAAAGGCATAGAATTGGCCCCACGCTTTAATGAAGTAACCGTGCAATGGGCGCAAGTGCACCTACTGAGTGAAACGCAAATTGGCTTTACGCTAACCGGTTCGTGCGGCACGTATGTGCGCGCGCTGGGGTATATGTTAGCGCAACAGTTGGGCACCGTAGGGCACCTGAGCCAGTTGCGCCGCGTGGCCATTGGCCCCTACTGCGTGGCAGACGCATTCAACGGAAATTTGCTAAAAGGGTGCGCCAGGGAAACCTTATATAACCGGGTACAAGCACTATGAAAAACCTCATTACTATTGGCACTTTTGACGGGGTACACATAGGGCACCAACACTTGTTTAACACGCTAGAAGCGCGGGCGGCCCTGTACCGACTGCGCGCACAGGTGCTGTATTTCCCCTTGCCGCCCAAAACCTTATTAAGCCCCCGGCCGGAAATGACCGTGCTTACTTTGCCTAACGAGAAAAAAGCCCTTCTCCAAAAATTAGGTATGCGTGCCTGCACGCTGGACTTTAGACAAGTGCGCGGGTGGTCCCCCCGGCAGTTTTTCAACTGTTTATGGCACCAGTATGATTGCGGCGGCCTCCTGATTGGGGCAGATTTTGCCTTTGGCAAAGACCGGGCCGGATCGGCCGTGTTTCTGCGGGAGGCCTGTGCAGAACACAATATTCCCTTTGAGGTAGTACCGTTTTACAACGCGGGAAATGAGAAAGTTTCTTCTTCGTTAATCCGCAAAACCTTGGCCCAGGGAGATATTCCCCGCGCCAATGCCCTTTTAGGCCGCCCGTACGAACTGACCGGGCGTGTGATTGCCGGGTACAAACTGGGGCGCAAACTGGGCTATCCTACCGCCAATTTAGATACAGGGATTTACAAAATTCTGCCCTTGGGCGTATTTGCCGTAAAAGTGCGCGTAGGCAGAAAAGTGTATGACGGATTCTGTAACATTGGCTTCCGCCCAACCGTTCATACATTAAACACCCTTTTGCCGCTGGTGGAAGTACATATTTTTAATTTTAAGCAAAGCATTTACGGGCGTAACATTACCGTGTGGTTTTACGGCAAACTGCGTGATGAAATTAAATTTGCCGGGTTAGAAGCCCTTAAAACCCAATTGGCGCAAGACAAATTGACTGCCCAACAACTGTTGCATGAAATCAGGTAGCGTACCCCGGGCAAACACAATTTTAAAACCCCCGGCAAGACCGGGGGTTTTATACAAACAGGCTCAATAAACTGTTACTCTTCTTGTCCGCCGTAGTAATCACGCACAAAAAGTAAAATGTAGGCTAACCATGTACCCCCTAGCCCAATAATAAAGCAGTACGAAAACCACCACATCTTTTGTACCACACTATAATTGCGAACCAGGGCATCTATCCCTAACAGGGCCAACACATATACCAGGTACACCCATACACATACGGCCAGGGCGCGCACCAGCATATCCAGCGTGGCCCATAAAAATCCTTTTTCTTCATAAGGTTGTTTAACGTACAATATCCATTTTTGCATAATAGGTTCCTCTAATTGGCTGGGGCGTACGGCTGGTAGGCCGCATCCGCAGGTGTCTGCGTGGCCGGGGCGTACGGTTCATACGAACTGGCCGGAGTTTGGTCCGCCGGCGTATAAGGGGTATAACTGGAGATTTCCGCCGGCAGAGCATTTTGGTCATACGCATAGTCAGCCGCCGGAGAAGCAACTTCTTCTAACGCTTCGTTTTGCGTTGGAGGTTGCGGCGTTGTTTGCGCTGCGGCATCAGGTGTGGCTTTCATCCCACGGCGAAGTGGTTTAGTATGGCGGGCTTGCAGACCGCGCGCCGTTTCAACCGTGGCCGAGGCAACAGCAGTAGCGGCCGGTTTGGAAACAGGGGCTAAATGGGCCCGGTCAAATTCCTGTTGCATTTGGGCCCGTTCTTCTGCTAATTGCTGGCGGCGGAGTTCTTTTTCCTGCTCGCTAAGTTGCGTATTACTGAACTGCGGAAACTGTTGCGTTGGCACAAACTGCTCTACAATTTCTACTTCCTGCGGGGCAAACGTCCCTTTGCGCGCAGAAGGCTTTTTAGCGGGTTGTTTATCCGCCGGAACCGGGCGGGCAGTCATGCCGGAAAAAACTAATTTCTCCCATTCGTTTTTAGCCGCCTGGGCGGGGGCCGGATTTGCGGTTAAACAATAATTTACGCGCTCGCGCGTGGTGGCTTTTGGGTGGGCATCCACACGGTTTTCACACGTAGACTGGGCCGCCGCACACACCGCACACCCGTACATACTAATTAGTAAAACGGTTTTTTTCATCATATATTCTCCGTACTTTTATCATAGTACATTTCAAGCAATTTTGCACGTAAAATTTTACGCGGATTTTCCCTGCATCCACAGTTTAAAAGGGCCTAGCATGCCCCTGGGCCTTTTGCCCCTGGCAAATAATGCACTTTTGTGCTAGGCTTATAGTAAGGAGAATTTATGAACATCACACGCACCCTACGTTTGTTTGCTTTACTGTCCCTGGCGGGTATAACGGGGCTGCCGTTGCATGCCCAAAAAAAAGAACTGGCCAAGTATTTATCCCGCGCCCACCAACAAATGTGGATTAGACAACCCAAAAGCCCTGTGGATTTTTCGCAATTACGCTATGTAGGGCCGACAGTTAGCATCCATACTTCCCAGAGCGCACTACTGCCCCAATCGGCCGAGCGCAATGCCGCCTTGTCCACCCTGGTGCCGGATGGGGCCGTTTCCTTGTCTGACGGGAAAGGCTCAACCACCGGAACCCATTCCATTGTTCCCTCCGCCTTAACCGTGTTAGGTTCGGATGCGTTTAAAAGCCGGCAAGACCGTAATATGCTAAAGTTGCGCCAAGAAAGCACGGCAGAACGGGTACGTGAATATTTAACCCCGCAAGAACGGGCCGTATGGGCAGAACAACGCGACAAATTAGGCTATATTTGGCGGCTGGTAGAACCAACCCCGATTGAAAACTTACGCCCGTACTTGACGCACGAGGTTCCCCCCGCCACTTTTGCAGATGCCCAAGAATCCTACACGGCATTTGTAAAACGGACCCAAGCGGCCAATCATGAGATAACGGCCAAAATGGTGTATTCATCTTTGCCTAACGAAGCCAAGCCCTTTTCACTGGATGAAATCCGTTTTATCAATAAAACCATTACCGAAATGCGTTTTGCCGTGATGGTGCTACGCAACACGTTTGTAAAAGACCCTTACCTGCTTAACCAGCAAAAATACTGGGATAAAGTAATGGGTGCCTTTAACCCCTTGTTGGAAGGGCTTCTGCTTAAACTGGACATTCCCCGCCCGGATAAGCGTGTGTATGATTACCACGAGTTTGTACTTTCTAACCCGGACCATTCCACCCCGTATTTGCCGGAGTCTCACTCCCTCATTGAAGGAGAAGAGGAAGAAGAATTTGACGAAGATGAGGACGACCCCTCCGCTAAGCCGGCTTTGCCCAAATGGGTATTAGAACGCCAACACGACCAACGCATGATGGCCTACACCCAAGAGGCAGACGAATTATTGCCCTTCATCCCCGAAAATCTACGCATTGCATTTATCAATGATGATTTAAACCCGCGGTTAAATTTTCAATCTTGGGGCCAAAAAGGGTTGTTGGGAAAGGGAGCCCAAGTAGAAGTATTTGCGGAAGGAGCCTCTTTTCTCAATAACGTCCGCCGCGGGATGCATTATGATTTGGTCATTACAGACCTGCTGGTACCCCATGGCGGGATTACCATGATGGAAGAACTGCGCGACCTGGACCCGTTTGTAGCGGTGATTGCCTCCAGCAAGTTTTACCCGGGCGACGGTGATATCATTAAGACCGACAGCGGCAAAGAAGTAGTAAGTACCGAGGATTATTTCCACGCCGGGCTAGACGGCTATATGTGGTACAATAACAATCTTAATGCCGGGGCATACGGGTATATCCAAGTATTGCGCTCGCTCAAAAACTATTATTACTACAAACAACTGCACGGCTGGAGCCGCTAACACCCTTTCACACAAACAAACCCCCGGCCAAGCCGGGGGTTTTTGTGCAAACACCTTACGTTATTTGTAAAGAAAACTTCTAAATTCGGCCGTGGTATTTACGCCTTTAAACATCCAGCCTTTTTGTTCGTCGTCAAACAAGGTTTCAAATTTTCTAAAATTATGGTTGAGGGCTTTTTCCAACTGCTTATACATATTTTTACGGTCTTTTTTACTAAGCCAGTACATTCCGGCCAAGTTTACGTATGGGGTAGGAAGGGATGGGTCCAACGAGATGGCTTTTTCAAAATCCGCCTTTGCCCCGCCGTAATCTTTTAGGTTCAGTTTAATGTAGCCGCGGTTATTATAGGCAATAGCCCAGGTAGGATCCAATTCAATCGCGCGGGCATAATCGGCCGCGGCTAACTCAAATTGCCGGGTTTCTTCGTACACCAGACCGCGGCGGTTGAACCAGTATGCCTCCGGAGCCAATTCCAGCGCGCGGGTATAATCGTCCAAAGCGGCCTGGTAATCGCCCAATTCTTTAAAGGCATTGCCGCGCAAACGGTACGGCTGCGGCTGGGTAGGCGTGCGGTTAACCGCCTTACTGTAGGCAGAAATGGCCCCGTCTAGTTGTTCATCCGCTTGCAAGATAGTTGCGTTGTATATATGCCAGGCGGCCGTGTCTTCCCCACGTGCACGCAACGCATCGGCTTGTACACGGGCCGTTTGCCAGCGGCCGGCCTCTATACTAATGGGGAGGACTTCGCGCAATAAGTCCGACGAGGCTTTTTCCCAAGAACCGGCATACGTGCGGTAATCTGCCAATGCAAGACCGTACTTATACACAGCCGCATAGGCACGTGCACGCGCCAAGTAAAAATTAGAAAAATCCGGCTTTAGGGCAATGGCTTTACTAAAATCAGCCAAGGCCAAAGAGGGTTCTTTCATTTGGGTATAGGCCAGCCCGCGGGCATAATAGCGGAACGGATCCTGCGGGCGCAACGCCACCACGCGGTTATAATCTTTAATCGCCTGTGGATATTTGCCCAATGCAAAATAAGCATCTGCCCGGTAATGGTAGGCCCCCACGTGGCCGGGCGATTTTTCCACCACTTGTGTGAGCAGTTTTATCTGCTCCGCCGGATCTGTTTGGCGTTTGGCCCGGGCAAATAACTGGGCCGTAGTTTCGGCCATAGCCGGGCTTGCCATACACAAAATGAGCCACAAACCTACCACACGTATCATACGTGTCTTGATTATTTTAGCAACCATATCATCCCCACGGGCAGTAATAACCCCACCAGCCCCACTGTGTAGCATAAGATTAACAAAATAGTAGCAAAAAAATGCAAATTCAGTAACACCGCCCCGGCCAGGGTAGTCTTGCCGGCAAACAATTTACTCAACTGGATAGTGGTGCCGGACCATTTGGCTATTTTGGCACATAATACCGCCCGTAATGCCGCCGCTATAGCCCCCGCCGTAAAAAACATACATACCCGCGCCAAACCCTTATCCGACGGGCGGGTAACAAACAATTCGCGCACACTTCCTTTTACCAAAGCACGGGCCTGCGGCTTAGAAAGCCCCTCTGTCCGGCTAACTTGCGTAGCCATGTGTGCCTGTATCCGGTCCAGTACCTCCTCCACAAAACCGTCCCAATGCACACACGCTTGGCGC
Source organism: Elusimicrobiaceae bacterium (assembly GCA_045606825.1). Classification (GTDB taxonomy): domain Bacteria; phylum Elusimicrobiota; class Elusimicrobia; order Elusimicrobiales; family Elusimicrobiaceae; genus Avelusimicrobium. Next base: position 13,327 of record JAZUSQ010000027.1, on the reverse strand, counting down.
AAGGCAAATACGCAGGCCGTTACTAAACCGTACCCGAACGCCGCGACGGCATATACGCCCAGAAAAACGATTGCAACCAACCACACAAACAGCCCATGCCGCCCCAACAACCACCAGGCCCACACATGGGCCATGATGCCAAATAACCCTATCCCGGCCAGCAAATGCGGCAGAAACCAACGTTTAACGTCTTGCACAAACTGCCCGCAGGCCCGCCGCAAAGCCGGCTTCATCCCGTCTTGCGGCACGCGGGAAAGTGCAACGGCGTTAGTTCCCATGGCAACAGCAATGCCCGCAACATGCATGCGGAGTGCTTTTTTTGTGGCAGGAAGGTACACGGTCGGACACTTTTACCAACTTGCCTAATTTCTTATCAAAAATATACGTACCAGTGGATGAACTCATTTATTACCTCCCAGTTTTTCCATAAACCAGCGGATGACCCAATCCGGTTTATAGTCAATAATTTTACGGTTGTGCGGCGTAAAACTTTGCGCCGGAGCCAAAATTTGTTTTTCCCGCGGCAGGTGCGGATAAAGAAACGGGGTAACCACTTCTATATTGGGGTACCACAAATTATGGACCTTTTTATCCACCCAATGTTGCAAGCCCAAATTGGGCAAGTGTAACCCGGCAGAAGCCGCCCAAAAAACCGAATTAACGGCAATCACATAAACCGCAAATTGTTGTTTGAGCGTATGGAGTAACTGCCAGGTTTGGCTGATGGACAGTTGCTTGATATCTATATGCAAATAAGCCGGGTTATCCGCCGGACCGCCGGGGGTTACGCCCATTACAAAATATCCCCGGGCAATGAGCCCTTGGGCTAAGGCTTTGACATGCGGGTACACGTAATTAGAACCGCGTGAATCCAACTGCAAAAATACGATCCCTTTTTTGCCTAAAGCCCCTTGGCGGGCGGTTTGTAAATAATCAGCCGCCGGGCCGGTAAGTTGCGCGGCAAAGTACATCTGCGGCGGCGCGGGCAACGTAGGAACGGGCAAACCAAACGTATCAAACAAACTGCTTACCCGGTGGGTAATTTCTACCCCATATTGGTAATACACGGGGATGACCAAAAATCCGTCCGGCACCTCACGCACAACTTGGGAATAATCATAATTTTGCCAAATCAGCGGGTGGCGGGTACCGTTAAAATAAAATACTTTATCAAAATGCGGGTTTTCACAGAGCAACTTGCCTACTAACGGGGAATTGTTGCGGTCAAACTGCCCCCCTACATAGCCGTAAAACGGAATTTTTGGGTATTTTTGCTTAAGGGCCGCTAACACGGGGGTAGTATACAAATAATCCCCAATGCCCATAAAAAACACAAACGCAAAGCCCTTCACGCGCGGATTGGCCGCCAGGGCATTATCCAGATTGTAATACACATGTTCGTGGCGGTAGAGTGGGCGGGCAATATGATACCAGTCTTTGGTAAGCGGCAAGGTTTCACGGGCACCGTTTACCGGCCGGCGGCCAAAACCATACCAAACAGGGGTTTTTTCCGGCCAGAAAAATAATACTTTATGCTTTAGCCAACGCAACGACTCATACCCCACACACAACGGACGGTGGGAACGCAGGAACTTATCAAAACGGTTCATATATAAAGTATATAAAAAAAGCCCCCGCTACGGGGGCTGTTTATATTTTTAAACCCATTAACTGCCTGTCGTAAACCCTTGGGATTTTAGACCCGCACATAGGGCCGATCCAGCATCATACCCTCCTGCACAACTTTTCGTCCAGGTAACACTTAGGCCCGTTTTGGAACGCGTAGCCGTAAGTGTGGGAAGAACGTCCGAGCCGGGGCATCCGCTACAGGAAGAAATCTCAACGGTACACGACTCCCCCGTGCAACTGGCTGAATAATCAAAAAAACGGGACGAACAACCCGATGCCGTACAGGATAACGCACCTGTTAAATCCACATCTAAACGGGTGCCCCCTGTGATTAAAAAGGTAGGATTATCCCCTTTAAATTGGGTACGGTACATATCAATTCCTTTTTGGATATTAGCCATATTGACCACCGCTTCCGCCAGGCGCGCCCGGTTGACCGCTCTTGTGTATTGCGGGAGCGAAACGGAAGCCAAAATACTTAAAATAATTACCGTTACCAACAGTTCCATTAACGTAAAACCTTGTTTCATAGTGGTTTCTCCTTGTTTGTCATATAATACCCATTCTACCAAAAATTACACTAAAATTTAATGCGGTTTTTAAACTGGGATTGGACCTGCCGGTTCAAGTCTTTTTTCTTAAGGCTTTCACGCTTATCGTAAGTATGTTTGCCTTTGGCCAGGGCCAGTTTTACCTTGGCCCACCCGTTTTTAAAATATACCTCCAACGGTACCAGGGCATAACCCTTAATTTGGGATTTAGATTCCAACTTGCGCAGTTCCTTTTTGGTAAGTAACAACCGCCGCGGGCGGGTAGGATCTAACTCTGCAAGCGAATTAAATTTATAGGGTTTTATGTGCATTTGGTAAATGCGTGCCTGCCCCTTTTCTACGCGCACAAAACTCCCCTCCAGCGAGAGTTCCTTTTGGCGGATTGACTTTACCTCCGCCCCCAGCAACTCCAGCCCGGCTTGATAGGTATCCTCTACAAAATAATCGTGATAGGCTTTGCGGTTGGTGCAAACGATTAAAACGGATTCTTTCTTAGGCATAGTTACATTATAGCAAAATGTTTCTCGCATCCTCTAAAAGTAGTAATATATATGTATATGATTATTAAAGACGACCAATTATACAAAGCCCTGGAAAAGGGCCGCTCTTATACGGATGCGGACGTACAGCGCATTCTAGCCAAAGCACGCGAACTAAAAGGAATTTCTCTGGAAGATGCCGCTATTTTGCTAAACATTACGGACCGCACCTTGCTAGACCAGTTATTCCAAACAGCCAAGTACATTAAGGAAGCCATTTACGGCAACCGCATTGTTTTATTTGCACCGCTGTATATTTCCAATATTTGCACGAACGAGTGCATTTACTGTGCGTTTAGAAAGTCCAACACGGCCTTAAAACGCCACGCCAGCACGCAAGATGAAATCCACCAAGAGGTTACCGCCTTATTGCAACAAGGCCACAAACGTATTTTAATGGTGGCCGGTGAAGCCTACCCCGGCGGCAGTTTGCAATATGTGTACGACAGCATTAAAGCCATTTACCAAACCTCTTGGAACGGGCAGACCATCCGCCGCGTCAACGTAAACATTGCCCCGCTGACGTTGGACGAATTTGCCGACCTGAAAAAATGCGGGATTGGCACATTCCAGGTATTCCAAGAAACCTATCACAAAGAAACGTATGAAAAACTACACCTGGCCGGTACCAAAAAAGACTACCAATTCCGCCTGGACGTGATGGACCGCGCCCTGCAAGCGGGTATGAATGATGTGGGCATTGGGCCGCTACTGGGGCTTTATGACCACAAATTTGAAATTTTAGCCACCCTGGCGCACGCGTGGCATTTGGATAAAACCTATGGCGTGGGCCCGCATACTATTTCCATCCCGCGTATTGAACCGGCCGAAGGCAGTGAATTTAGCAAACACCCCAACGAAGAACTAACTGATGATGAGTTTAAGCAATGTGTGGCCGTGTTGCGTTTGGCCGTGCCTTATACCGGCATTATTTTAAGTACGCGCGAACGGCCACAACTACGCAACGCGTGTTTGGAGTTGGGCGTTTCGCAAATTTCGGCCGCCAGCCGTGTAAACCCCGGCGGGTATTCCTACGATAAAGAAAACGGCAGTCAGTTTACGCTGACGGACAACCGCACGTTGGCCGAGGTCATTGATGCCGTGGTGGATGCCAAGCACATGCCTTCTTTCTGCACGGGTTGTTACCGCCTGGGCCGCGTAGGAAAAGACTTTATGGATATGGCCAAACCCGGTCTGATTAAAACGCATTGTTTGCCCAATGCCATGTTTACGTTTGCCGAATATTTAGAGGACTTTGCCCCCGCTCCCCTCAAGGCCAAAGGATATGCCCTGATTGAAAGTACCACACGGGAGGCATTCAAAGAAGGCACGCCGATTCGCAAAATGATTGACGAGAACCTGGCTAAAATTAAGGCGGGTAAACGGGACTTGTACTTTTAGGCGCGCCCCCATAAAGTACCTCTGATTGCACAAAAAATCCCCCGCTCGTAAGAGCGGGGGAGTAGTTTTATCTAATGTGGAATTAGAATTTGATCAGCATGCCCAGTTGGCCTTTGACGTTGTCAGCACGTTCCATGGCCGATTTGGTGAAATCAGAGGTATTGGCACCTTTGCGAGATTCCGTACCATATTTGGCATAGCCGATACCGGCAAACAGTTCAACATATTCATTATGTTGATATTTGGCGGTTAAGTCCGCTTCCAGCGTAGCGGCGTGATGACCGCGGCTGCCTTGGAACACAAAACCGTCCAAAGACATGGTCCATTTTTCAAACGGTTTCACATCAAAACCGAGGTTGAACATGCGTACGCCGTCATCCGAGTAGTCCCAAATGTCGCCGCCCAAGGCATGACCGACGAGCAAGCCGGGAGTATAGTTGCCAAACGCGTAGAAATCTTCGTTGGCATACAGGAAGGTACCGCGGGCGGTTACGGCTTTGATATCCGCAGCGATATCCGCTTTGAACATGTGCCCGGTGGGGTTATGTTCTTTGATTAAGCGATGACCGCCATAGTTGCGGGCATATTCCGCGCTTACACGGAAGGCTTCCGGATTAAAAGCCAATTTGGCACCATAGAAACCGGTGTTAGCGTTTTCACCTTCGGTTATGTTATACTTTACGCCGTTGACATCGGTAAAACTCATATTGTTAATGTTGTACCCATATACTTGAGCCATTAACGCATCGGTAAAGTGGTATCTGAAATCCGCACCCATGATGGTCGCATCTACATCATATTCTCCGATCCACGCATTTTCACCTTCATCAGCAATTTTACCAGCGATCATCGTGAAAGCTTTCACATCGTCGCCATAGGTAAGTTTTGCCGCATCCAACGCTTGGGCATACAAACCGCCTTCGGCGTTGTAGTGGTTCGGACCAAAGTACATGACCGCGCTGTCTTCATCGCCATAGAATTGGCGGCCGACAGTTACGTCAAACGCGCAAAACAGGTTGTGCAAAACGACATTGGCGTTGACGAGTCTTACTTCGTTATCACCACTGGCACCAAAGCCAAAACCGCCTTTGTTATTGGTACCCCAAACATAACCGTATTGGAACATCAAGTTGGCAGTTACATCTTCCACTAAATCGGCAGATAAACCAGCCATGGCACGGGTCCAAGCACCGGAATTATACAGATTATCTTGTACTTGGTGTCTTACATCAGAGGCGATGGTTTGAATTTCGCCCACTACTTCCACATTCTTTAGTACCGTTGCGTTGGCAGGCCAGGACATCACGGCTACCAGCAACACGCCTAATAGTTTCTTCATGAATACTCCTCCTGTTTAATTTTATACTCCCTACCTTTGTATTAAAACTTTTTTACATCCCCCCGCGCAAGTTATTTTTAAAATTAGGCTTGACACATAACTTTTTAAGTGCTATCCTATTACCATTTTTTATGGAAGGCAACCTCACAACGACGAAAAACTCCCCTGGTGTAACCCAGGGGAGTTTTTCATTTTTAAAAGTTGCGGATGTTACTTTCTATTTTTGCGTACCCGTTTAGCGGCCAAAAAAGTACGCTCCACGGCTTTGCTTTCAGCCACTTCTTGCTCGGCCGCGGCCTTTTGGGCAACTTGCTCGGCACGTTTGGCGGCTTTAGCCGCGCGGGCCTTGGCGGCACGTTCCATACAGGCTTGTTTGCCCACCAGTGCACGCAAGTTTTTGCGGGTGGTTTTGCGGATTACTTTGCGAAAGCACCACAGTGCCCATATATTGGGAATAGTCATCATGGTCATGGTCAAAATCACGAGTGCCCACATAAACCGGGTGGACATATTGGCTTCGGCCGTGCGCAAAACAGACTGCCCCACAAACAAATCCGGCGAGAAACTCGTTCCGATAATTCCCCCCGCAAATACAAGCAGGATAAACACCACCCGCGAGGGTTTAATTAACACGTTGGAACCTTTGCACAAAAACTGGAGGGATTTTTCGGTATAATATCCCCAACCGATAATGGTAGTAAACGAGAAAATCACGAGCGAAAACACCAAAATCGGCGTGCCGATATACGGCACTGTTTTAAATGCGCTGTTACACAGGTTAGCCGCATAGACGTTGGGGTTGGTGTAATCCCCGGCCAGTACAATGACAATACCCGTTAAACTGCAAATAAATATTGCCCAAAATACAGATGTGGCCGACACAATAGCCATTTGCGTGGCACTGCGGGTGCGCGCGGCGGCGGCGGCCATAGAGGCACTGCCCAGGCCGGCCTCGGTAGCCAGGACGGCACGGGTTACACCGGCCGTTACGCCCGGAATCATGGCCTGCACAATAGCCATGATGCTAATACCTAACGCACCGCCTGCGGCGGCTTTGCCGGTAAAAGCCCCTTTCAGCACCGTTATAATTGCCTGCGGAATATGCGTAAAATTCATTCCAATTACAATCAGCGCAATCAGCAAATACAGGCTACCCATAATGGGCACCAGCCATTCCGAATACGAGGCAATACGTTTGACCCCCCCCAAAATGACCACGGCCGCGGCCACAGCCACAAAAGTGGCCACATACCAGGGGTTTAGGTTGTATCCTTCGCGCAACGCATCTGCAATAGAGTTGGTTTGCAACGCACTGCCGGCCGTAAGCCCCATCAGCAGTGTACCTACGGCAAAAATAATACCCAACCACTTAAATTTGAGAATATTGGATAAATAATACATGGGGCCGCCCACGTATTCTCCGTCGGCCAAGCGGACACGGTATTTAAAAGCCACCATACATTCACTGTATTTGATAGCAAAATTAAAAAACCCGGCTACCACCATCCAAAATAAGGCCCCCGGTCCGCCCTCGGCCACGGCGGTGGTTACCCCAATAATACTGCCGGTTCCCACAGTGGCCCCAATCATCACCGCCAACGAACCAAAACTGCTGACCATGCCTTCACTTTCTGCTTTGGCTACAGAAAGTTTCATAGCGGGCCAGGTATATTTTTGGATAAAGCGCAGTTTGACCGTGAAATAAATCCCTAAAAACAACAAGAGAAAAATCATCGGCGGCCCCCAGATGAGGGCGTTAAAACCGTTCATTACATCATATAAGGTTTGCAACGACGGCGCGGCAACCAGTGCTTTACAGGCACCGGCTAATTGCTCAAGTACGTCCATGTGTGTTTGTTTCCTCCCAAACGGTGTACTGTGTTATTGTAGCATATATGAGGGTAGAACTGGACAGTTTCCTAAATTAGGGGATAGCATTATAGGCTTCGCGCAGTTCGGCCAGGGCTTTTTCTTTTTGCGCTTGGGGGGCATTGGATTTTTTGACTTGTTCCATTTGCTTATCCAGCAAGGCGCGGTTTACTTCGTTTAACGCTTTTTGTTCCCCATCGGCACGGTCTTTGGGGGAAAGTTCCTGCTGGTACAAATTTTCCAATTTGGCTTTGTAATCATTGAGTAAGGCTTGCACTTCCAGCGTAGCCGTTTCATCAAACAAAGGGGAATCTTTTACGCCTTGCATTAAATCCCGGGTTTTTACGTCAACGTCTGTTCGCATTTTTTGGGTTTCATCGGCCGAGGCCGCGCGCGCAAAACTTTCCAACTTACCTTGTTCTTCCTGTTCGCCCAATGTGTTTACCCATTCTTTAAGGCGTTCGCGCTCATAGGCGTGAAACGGATTTAAGGACTGCCCCGCCTGCGTAATGGCTTTTTTGAGTTTATTATAGGTATCTTGGTCAATTTGGGATTCTTGCGTAAAATGTTCCTGTTGGGTCAAGTCCTGCCGGGTGGCCAGGGCTAATTTTTGGGCGCGGGCCTGGTCCAAAATTTGGCTAAAGGTATCATTTAGTTGGGCGTCTGCGTAGCGGGTACGCAAGGCCTCTTTTTGCTGGTTGTCTTTGGCTTCTAAGTCGGCGGCAAATTTATCGTACTGGGCTTTTTGCGAGAGACTATCCATTTCTTTTTGGTATTTGTTTGAAATTTCTTTCACGCGCTGTGCCGCCTGTTCCGGGGACAACCCGGGAGTATTTAAGGCCGAAGATAATTCTGCGCTAAAGCGGTCCATAATACCGCCTGCCTGCCCGGCCACATCCGAACCAAACACCGTCTCCAAATCCGTTACCACCTGGTGTTTTTGGGTGGCAAGCGTTTGCCCCACCGGGGATAACGAACCGTCAAAACCGGGAATCTGGGAAGTCTCCTTAGGTTCGTTGGATTTAGCGGCATATTTTTCAATCATTTGGGCCTTTTTACTCTTGGGCATTAAAGCCTGGAGTACGGCTCTATCCAAAGCGGCAGCAAACTGGGCCCAGCGCGCATCCATACGCTCTTGGTCTTTACGGTTGGTACGCAAAAAAGGGGCTAAAATGCGCGACGTGCGCTCTTGATAGGTTTGCTGATCAGCCGTTGGCTGGGAACCCAAACTACCTACAGCAACGGGAACCGGACCATGGGTTCCCCCCGCATAGGCAGGGGTATGCACAGTAGGATAATTATTTTCCCCCGCCGCAAGTACTTGGCCCGCCCTTGTATGGCGGCCCGGGTAGGCAACACGCGGGGTAGCCCGGTTGGACGGGTATTTCTCAAAGGCAGATGCGGACGGCACTACTGTCCCGGACACACGGGAAGACAAAGCGGGTTGTACACGGTCCACGGAGGGTTCCCCTGCCGTTATTTCTTCCGGCTCGTCTAATAATTCACTGCGTTTTAACTCCGCAAGCGGGTAAAGCGGCGTAGTTTGAGAGGCGGTCCCCCCCCCATGGCGCGTTTTGGCGAAATTAGCCTCATATGACAACACACGCCACACCGCCCCGGCTATAGCCAGCACAGCCAACACACCCAACACTATTTTTAACCCGTTACGTTGTTCCATACTGTTAGTTTACGTACTTTGGCACATTTTGTCCAGGGTAAAAAGACCTATAGTTTACCCTAGGACTAAACACCCCGCCGTAGCGGGGTATTTTCTATTCTTTACGTAAGGCAATGCCCAAATCTATGAGTTGTTGTTCGTCCACCACGTTGGGGGACTCGGTTAGCGGGCACACCGCTTGCGCCGTTTTGGGGAAAGCAATGACCTCGCGGATAGATTCTTCCCCGGCCAGTAACGCAGTAATGCGGTCCAACCCCAGGCCAATACCACCGTGTGGAGGGGCACCTGCTTCCAAGGCGTTTAACAACATTCCAAAGCGGCGGGCGGCCTCTTCTTTGGAGTGTTTCATCAGAGCCAAAATGCGTTCTTGCACGTCGCGGCGGCAGTTGCGTACCGATCCGGAGGCCAATTCGTTACCGTTTAGTACAAGGTCAAATTGGTAGGAACGTACGGAACCGGGGTCTTTTTCCAAATTAGGCAAATCTTCTTCCACAGGCGCGGTAAAGGGATTGTGCGCCGCATCCCAGCGGTTTTCCTCCGGGATAAATTCCAATAACGGGAAATTAGTAATCCACGCAAATGCCCACTCTTTTTCCTGCGGCAATTCTTTAACCAGTTCTTTGCGTAGTGCACCCATAAAACTTTGGGCCGTGCGGGGGTTCACATCACTGCCGATAAAGATAGCATCGCCGTTTTGCGCTTGCACTAAATGTTGTATAGCGGACAATTCTTCAGAAGTGAAAAATTTGGCAGACGGACCTTCTACTTTACCGTCTTTTACTTTCAGCCACACCAATCCTTTGGCCCCGTTCTTTTTGACAAGTTCGGTTAGTTTGTCCATTTGTCCGCGGGAGTAGGCCGCGCCTTTTTCACCGCGCAAAGCATAAATGGCCCCTTTAGCGGCTAATACATCGGCAAATACTTTAAACCCGGTACGGGCAAAAATACTGGCGGCATTTTGCAGTTGTAAACTGTAGCGCAAGTCCGGCTTGTCGGAACCGTATTTTTCCATGGCCTCACTAAACGGCAGTTTGATAAACGGCGTTTGCAACTCTTTGCCGGCGGTTTTAAAAATCTCTTTCATGAGCCCTTCCACAATATGGTGAATATCGTCAATCGTTACAAAAGACATTTCCATATCAATTTGGGTATGTTCGGGCTGGCGGTCGGCACGCAAATCTTCATCACGAAAGCACCGCGCCAATTGGAAATAACGGTCAATACCGCTGGCCATTAACGTTTGTTTGAACATTTGCGGGCTTTGCGGCAAAGCGTAAAATTGGCCGTGATGCACGCGCGAAGGCACCAAGTAATCACGTGCACCTTCGGGCGTGGAACGCGTTAAAACAGGGGTTTCCACCTCAATAAATCCTTGGCCGTCTAAATAGCGGCGGGCGGCTTGCGCGATACGGTGGCGCAGATACAAATTGGCAAACATTTTGGGGTTACGTAAATCCAAATAGCGGTATTTGAGGCGGATTTCTTCCGACGCGCCGCGGGATTGATCCACATCAAACGGCAAGGGCACGCAGGTATTTAGGACTTTAAACTCCTCGGCTACCAGTTCAATTTCCCCGGTTTTCATATTTTTATTAACGGCCCCTTCAATACGCCGTTGTACCGTACCGGTTACTTCTACCACATATTCATTGCGTACAGTAGAGGCCTCTTTAAAAAAAGGCTTATTCGGTTCTACCACTACTTGGCATTCGCCTGCGCGGTCGCGCAAGTTGATAAACAACACGCCCCCGTGGTTGCGGTAGGAATTAACCCACCCGCACAGGGTTTGCTTAGTGCCTAAAAATTGGGCGGTAATATCACCGCAATAGTTGGTTCGTTTCATAATACGTTTTTAACCTCGGTTACTAATTGGGCAAACGGAATTTGTTTTTGTTCGCCCGTCGTCAAATCTTTGAAGGTGGCTACTTGCTTGGCCAGTTCATCGCCACCTAAAATCAGCGCGTACGCGGCCCCGCAACGGTCGGCTTGTTTCATTTGGCCTTTGATGTTTTTATCAAACAGGCCGCCTTCGGTGCGAATCCCGGCCGCGCGCAATTTTTGCATGATATCAAAGGCTACTTGGTTACAGGGCTTTTCTAACGATACCACATACACACTTTTACGCGGGGTATGTGCTTGCTCGCCACGGGCCAGTATTACACGTTCCGCCCCCATGGCCCACCCGATAGCAGGCGTGGCCGGGCCCCCCATATTTTTGATAAGCGTATCGTAACGCCCGCCGGCGGCAATCGCGTTTTGGGATACCTCCCCCGCTTGAAATTCAAACACGGTACGGGAATAATAATCCAGCCCGCGCACCAGCATGGGGTCCACAATAAAATCTATTTTGCCTTTCAGTAAGGTTTGCACGGTGTCAAAATGTTCTTGACACTCGGGGCAAAGTGTTAAAGTGGGCACGCGCCCGGCAAAGCGGGCCCCGTCAATTTTGCAGTCTAACACACGCAAGGGGTTTTTCTCTAAGCGGGTTTGACAGTTTTCGCACAATGTATCTTTTTCTTTAGACAGAAAATCAATGAGTGCCTGGCGGTAAAGCGGGCGGCATTTATCGCACCCCAAACTATTGATTTTAACCACATAGTTTTTGGCCCCAAATTGTGCCACGATGTCTTTAAGCATCAAAATAACTTCGGCATCTGCCGCCGGGGCAGAGTTGCCAATGTATTCGGCACCGATTTGTTCAAACTCGCGGTAGCGGCCGGCTTGGGGGCGTTCGGCACGGAACATATTACCTATATAATAAAACTTTTGTACGGGCGCGTTTTGCACAAAGTTGTTTTCCAGGTACGCACGCACCACACCGGGGGTACCTTCCGGGCGGATAGCCAGTTGGCGGTGCCCCGCATCTTCAAACGCGTACATTTCTTTTTGGACGATATCAGTAGTCTCGCCGGTGGATTTAACAAAGAGTTCTTTAAGCTCCACGGTAGGCAGGCGCAGTTCGCCAAAACCATAGTTGGAGAATACACTGCGCGCGCAGGTTTCCAGTTGCGTAAATTGATTGGATTGGGGTTCAAAAATATCGCGAAAACCCCTTACTAATTTTGCCATAAGTACATACATTGTAGCATTTTTCGTGCATAAGCTAAAACCCCCCGGCTTAAAAACCGGGGGGTTTTAAACAGGAAACAACTACTCTTTAATACTCTCTAATACATTCTAAGGCTACACCGGTGCCGCCGGGGGCGTTGTCGCAGTGCCAGCCGTTGCTGCAATGGTAAGTTTTACAGCTTTTGGGCGGATTGCCTTTGCTAATAAACCCTTTCTTATCACAAGACGAATACGGCCCGCAGTACGTATCACACCACTCTTGGTCGGTTCCACGTACATCATTCCCTTGGATACGTTCACCACCTTTCCACCAACTCGGGCCATAAACAGCAGTGGCATAGTGCCAATCACAATTATTCCCGTCCGCTACCCACGGAATTTCGCCGCCTCTGTAATAGGAATAACCCATGGCACGGCACGTTCCGGGATTTCTTCTCATAGCACCACCATATTGCCCTTGGGTACCACTATATTCGCGAATAACACTGTTCCTATAGTCTTCATAAGACTCATAATCGTAATAGTTACCCCGGTCTTCATTGAATTCTTCTTCACTTACAATGGCACCTTCGGGCATAATCAGTTCATAGGAAGCAGAGTGGCACACCACTAAGATATTCACATCAAAGCGGTTGGGGCGGTATTTGTATAAGCACTGACCATTTTTTACAATTTGCCCAGGCAAACAACACTTTTTATTTCCCATGTCCGTTTTCCCGTCCGGGCAGCTCCAACGACATGCCTTACAAATTAAATCCCCGTCTTTTTCTCCAGGCATACATTCCGTGTCTTCTTTTATCACAACTTCGTGCTGTTGCCATTTCCCGTCTTTACACCGCTGAATTACATCCGCACAGCCACCGGCTGTTTCTGTTTCTGTTTCTGTTACTTTACGGATTTCCCCGTCTGTACATGTAGAAGGATTTTTACATTCGCTGGTTGTTTGGCAAGTACCCCAATCAGTCGTCTGCCACGCATAATTGGTGCTAGCGTCACATTTCACACTGCGCGTTTGTTCGCCACACTCCGTAGAGTAACCGGTAGGCGTACATTTTTGTGTGGTAGTCGGCTTGGCATTTTCATCACAATCCTGTTCCGGCTCCTCCGCCGGTTCTTCCGGTTCGGCATTTTCCCCTTCCGCTATGGCATCCGCCACGCAGTTTGCGTTGGCCGCTACATAGTCCTGCGTCTTTGTTGTGTCCGTTAAATCTTCACACGCTATGTATTCCTTATTTAACCGCTCACACCCGGC
>JAZUSQ010000026.1:0-11178 GCA_045606825.1 Elusimicrobiaceae bacterium | reverse complement strand
TGTTTGTGGTGTGTGAGGGGGGGGGGGGGTGAGGGGGGGGTGGGGGGGGGAGGTGGGTGTTTGCGGGTATAGATTTTATCCACAATTACCGCAATCGCACCGTCGCCGGTTACGTTACAGGCCGTGCCAAATGAATCCATGGCAATATATAAGGCAATCATTAACGCCAGTTCCGGCTGGCCAAAGCCCAGCATACTTTCCAGTACCCCCAGTGCGGCCATGATGGCTCCGCCCGGTACACCCGGTGCGGCTACCATGGTTACACCCAACATACAGATAAATCCGGCAAATTGTTCCAAATTGACGGGTTGCCCACTCATAATAACAATGGCCAGCGCGCAGGCTACAATCTTCATGGTACTGCCGGACAAATGAATAGTGGCACACAGCGGAACGACAAAGCCGGCGATTTCTTCGCGCACGCCAATTTGAATAGTTTGGCGCAGGGTAACAGGAATAGTGGCGGCAGAGGATTGCGTTCCCAGTGCCGTGGCATAGGCCACCAGCATACTTTTGAGCATTTTGAAGGGATTCTTTTGCCCAATAATCCCGGCCAGGAGAAATTGCATAAAAAGCATGGCCGCTGTAATAGCAAAAATAATGACAATAATTTGTGCAAATACGCCCAATACTTTCATGGCTTGGCCGCTAACGGTCATGTTCATAAAAATGCCAAAAATATAAAAGGGTAACAGAGGAATAATTACTTTGACAATGACTTTATCAATAATATCGCGCAAATCCAGCATTATGCCTTTTAAGCGGCTACCCTGGATAACGGCCATCCCCAGCCCCAGTACAAACGCCAGTACCAGTGCGCTCATCACGCCAAATACCGGCGGCATGGCAATTACAAAGTAGGGCTTCAATTCGGCCACTTGCCCAAAAGAGGTAATCCCCGCTTGCGGGTGTAAAAAATGGGGGAACGAGAAGGCCGATACCGCGTAACTGAAAAAACCGCTGGCTAGGGTAAACCCATATGCCAACGCGGCTGTAATAAAGAGCAGTTTTCCCGCGTTGCGGCCCAGTTCGGCAATGCCCGGGGCCACCAACCCTACAATAAGCAGCGGGATAATAAACCCTAAAAAATTACCAAATAAATCATTAAAAGTAAGCACCATACGCACCACCCAGGACGGTACAAACAGACCGCACACAATCCCGGCGGCGATGGCAAAAAGCACGCGGGGCAGTAAACCCCATTTAAGTTTTAAGTGTAGTTTACGTCTTCTAAATTTAAGCATAAGTTTATTATACAAATTTCCGCAGAAAAGTAACGTCCCGGTGTGTACCGGCACTTTCCCAGGTACTAGGTTACAAGAGTGCAACAACGCGCATGCGTGCAGGTAGCAAGGGGGTTCTATCGGTGGCTAAGGGCTTGTGTTGGAAACTACTAAGGCGCGGGTTTATTTTTTAGTATAATACCTATTATGCAAGTAAAGATAAACATTGACGGCGGTTCACGCGGCAACCCCGGCCCCGGGGCCTCGGCCTACGTAATTTGTGATATGAAGGGCCAGGTGCTGGCGCAAGAGGGCTATTTTATGGCCCATTGTACCAACAACCAGGCGGAATATACGGCCCTCAAATTGGCCCTGATTAAATGCAAAGAATTGGGGGCTACGGAACTATTTATTGAGGGGGATTCGTTATTGCTTGTTAAACAATTTACCGGGGAGTACAAAATCAAGCACCCGGATTTGCAAGCCCGCATGGCTGTTATCCGCCGGTTGGCGCAAGGGTTTACCATCCATATCAAACACGTGTTGCGTGAATTTAATAAAGCCCCGGACGCCCTGGCCAATAAAGCCATGGACGTAAAACAATCTGTGGGGTTTAACCCCATTGTGCATTTGCCTACAGATGACGAAATTGTTTCCGCCCCGCAAGAGAATGTGGTAAACGGGGTGCCTGTTACCCCGGTGGTGCGGGGGAAAAAGCAAACGGCCCCAGCGGTGGAAATCCCCGCAGCAGCACAGACGGGGAAAAACGCCCCCAAATCTACCCGCAAACAAACTGCCAAAAAAACGCCCCAAGGTCCGTTTCAACCCGGGTTATTTGATTTTTAGTATAATGTAGTTGGTAGCCAGATAACCGCTCCCGGCCAATTTCGGCGCAGGGGGAGGAACTTCCGGACTCCACAGGGCAGTGCGCCGCCTGAAAGGGCGGGCCGGTGTTTTTTCTTTTTTTCGCCGGACGGAAAGTGCCACAGAAAATAAACCGCCCGCAAGGGTAAGGGTGAAAAGGTGCGGTAAGAGCGCACCGCGCGCAAGGCAACAAGCGCGGCACGGTAAACCCCGCATGGAGCAAGGCCAAGCCGGTTCACAGGTAGCCCGCCTTTGTAACCAAGTAGGCCGCTTAGAGTAATGGTTATCCTAGACAGAATCCGGGGTATAGGCTACCACAAATTTTTGTAGTACATACAATAATTGGATCTGTTTTTGATGTATTGAATCAAAAAACGCCCCGCTTGGAAGGGTAAATTATCTTCCTGCGGGGCGTATGTAGTGAAAATAAAACCTATTTCTTCAGAATATTTTCGGACGCTTTAAAACGTACTTTCTCTTTGGCGGGCACTTGTACTTTTTCGCCGGTTTTGGGGTTGTGGCGTTGTACGGGGCGGGCCATTTTTAAGTGGAAGGTACCAAAATTACTAATGACTACTTTGCCGTCGCGCTTGAGGCCGTGTTTAATAATTTCAAACACTTTGTCCACGGCAGATTTGGCTTGTTTTTTGTCCAACATGGTGCGGGTTAAATGGCGGATGACATCATCTTTGTTCATAAATCTATTTATTTCCTCTGTTTGAAAATCCCATCGCGTGCAATAGCACGTGTGGCTTTTGACCTTGGCAGACTAACTGCCAAATGGCATCTAAAATGGGGGTGTGTAAGTTGTTTTTGCGGGCAATATCATATACGCTTTGTACGGAGTTGACCCCTTCTGCAATGGTGCCCACTTCTTTTTTGGCTTCTTCTAACGAAAGGCCAGCGCCCAGTTTTTCGCCCAGGCGGCGGTTGCGGCTAATGGCGGACATCCCGGTTAAAATAGCATCCCCGAACCCGGCCAGGCTATACACTGTGCCCGGCTGGCCGCCTTGGCTGACGATAATATCGTTCATCTCTTGCAAGGCTTGGGTAATCAGTGCGGCTTTAGCGTTGGCTCCGTCTCCAATACCGTCAATCACGCCGCAGCCAATGGCAATTACGTTTTTCACGCCGCCGCCGTATTCTACACCCCGGCGGTCCGTGGCGGGTACTACAATAATCGGGTCTCCATTTAAAACGGGGGCCAGGTCTTCTACCAGGGCCTTATTCGGCCCGGCCAGCATAATTTTAGTAGGCACATTTTGGGCTACTTCCAGCGCAAAACTGGGGCCGGAAAAAGCCATTACCTGCCCGTTGCATTGGGGCAGTTCCTCTTCTATAATTTCACAAATGGTTTTGAAGGTTTTATCTTCAATGCCTTTAGAGGCACTGATGATGGGTAACGCGCGCCCGGCAAGAAGGGGTTTTAACTGCTCGCGGCAAAAGGCGCGAATGGCTTTAGACGAAATTACGAACACCAGCAGGTCTGTTCCTTTTACGGCCTCGGCCACGTTGCCGGTTAGACGGATGTTGTCATGCAGTTTAAAATTAGGGATGTTGGGGTGGCGGCCCATGGTTTTAAGCACGTTTAAGAGTTGCTCGTTATATTCCCACAGGCGGACCTGATAGCCCTTTTTAGCCAGGTGCTGGGCAATCACGCTGCCCCAAATACCGGCCCCAAAAACCGTAATGTTGCGTATGTTCATTTTGCTTGGCGTTTTTTGGCGCCGTCCTCAAATTTAAGTTCTTTTTGCTGCAAGAGACGTTTAATGTTAGGGATATGTTTGTAAATGACAAGTGCCCCCACGGCGGTGGCCATTATTTTTTCAGCCAGCGGGTAATTCATACACCAACTGGCTACGGGTAGTACCACACACGCAAAAATAGAACCAATAGAAATGCGGCCCCAAATAGCAACTAATACAACAAATACTAAAAACGCCAGGGTTGTTGGAATGGGGGCCAAGGCAAAAAATACACCCGCCGAGGTAGCCACCCCTTTACCGCCGCGCAGTTTAAGGTAAATGGTCCACATGTGGCCCAAAATGGCAATCACGCCACACGCCACGGCCACTGCGTAGATATCGGGGCAAAAGTGTAAGGCCAGTTGCACGGGAATGTAGCCTTTAACGGCATCAATTAAAAAAGTGGAAACACCGGCCCATTTGCCCACAATGCGGTACACGTTGGCCGCGCCGGGGTTGCCGGAACCGTGCTGGCGTATATCAATATGCATGACGTGTTTGGCAATTAAGTAGCCGGTGGGGATAGAGCCAACTAAATAACTGAAAACGAGTAGGAATACAATAGTTGTGTTCATATATAAGTATTATACTAAAAAAATAGGCCCGCGCCTTATCAATCTAAACAGCGGTCGCGAACATTCATTAGACGCACAAAATTTAAAAATGTAATATTTTTAAATTTTATTGCTTGCCAGCGATACAATTTTCCACATTTGGCCGTCTTTGCGGCCCCTTGCCCTTGACGTACCATCCAGGTACGCCTATGCGGGCAACTTGCTCCGCAAATACGGCTCAAATCTGAAAA
This sequence comes from Elusimicrobiaceae bacterium, assembly GCA_045606825.1. GTDB lineage: Bacteria > Elusimicrobiota > Elusimicrobia > Elusimicrobiales > Elusimicrobiaceae > Avelusimicrobium. Next base: position 6,541 of record JAZUSQ010000026.1, on the reverse strand, counting down.
ATCATCTTATCTTCTACTAACCCGGTGCTCTTGCGAACGGCACCTGCCAACAGCGGTCGCGAAATTTTAGGTTGATAGGTGGACCTACTGGCCTACAGGCCCAAAGGCCCTGGTTTTTCCAGCCTTTTTTATATATACTTACCATATGAAAAAACTATTTTTACTCACTGTATTATGTATGTGTGCCGGGCTGGCGCAGGCACGCGTATATGCCGACGATTTTGTATTCCAAAAGCAAGTGCTTATTAACGGGCAAAATACGTGCCAGGCATTCCGCATCCACCCGCACTGGTTTGCTACGGCGGCACATTGCGTGGAACCTTGTTTAAGCGGGGCTTGCCGGGTAAAAGTACTCTTGGCACAAGGGGAGGTAAATGCGTCGGCCGAATTGACTGCGCGGGAGGTGTTTATCCCACCAGCGTACCGCCAAGTGGATAAAGAGCAACGGGTCCGCACGTACAAGGTGTGGGATATAGCCTTGCTACATTATCAGCCGGATGATTTTACATATGAATTTGCGGAGGGGGGCTATGCCCGCTTGCAAGATTTTGAACAGGCTATGCACAAAGACCGCAATTTGCGTGTGCAGTGGCGCGGGGCGGTAAAACCGCGTATCCCCGCGTTGTATGCCTATGACGGGCCGGACGTGATGACATTGCCCAAAAATCTGATTGTGCCGCGGTGGAACTGGGGGCAACTGGAGATTTTTGCGGACCCGAAAACCGTACTTTACTTTGGCGAACGCAAAGCCCTGTGGGGGGCCGACGGGTTCGGGGTGGACCATGGCAATTCCGGCGGGGCGGTGGTACTGGAAGACGGCGGCATTGTGGGGGTGGCCGCGGCCAAGGCAGACAACCAATTACCGGCGTTTGTCAAACAAGTGTTTCCCACGTTTGGGCAGGCGGATGAGTTTTTCCTGTTTGTGGGGTTTGGACCTAAAACTACGCTTAAATTTATCCGGCAAACCCTACTAAAATTTGGCGATCACATTCAGACTAAAAAATTAAAACGGGTGCTGCCGCCGGTGCAAGTGCAACCTTAATTTACAAGGCCCCCGGTTGGGGGCCTTTGAATTAGATACAACACAGAAAGACTACCGTACCATATTACACAATGTCTGCCCTTTAGGTAGATCAGATGCACAGCCTACAACCTCCCAGCCTTTGGTAGGAAGTTTATCTATCGTTAGAAACAAGGGAAAATCTCCGTTCTCATTCTGATCACTTGTGGCAGAAATAGAGCACCCAGTAAACGAAGACAAAGAGCCGTTTTCACAATGTATAGTCATTGTTGAATCATAATAAGAATTCAACGCTGCTATCTTTTGTTGAGGAAAATCTATTACGAGATCTGTTAAAGGAAAATCTTCAGATTCTTCCCCTACAAACGTAACATTTTGATATCCGTTTTCCAGTACATAGGCATCAATAGCCTTTTTATAGGCATTGATTACGGTTAGCATTTGTGTGGCGCGGGCCTTATATACGGCTTTTTGGTATTGTGGCAAGGCCACTGCCGCCAAAATACCGATGATCAGAACCACTACCAGCAGTTCAATGAGGGTAAACCCCCGGTTATGTGTTGCTTTTGTCATGTTTATCTCCTTTGGGCCCCCGTTAAAACGGCTATGCACCCAGGGCAGCAACACAGGCCCAAATACACAGCCGTAGTCTTTCCTTACGTAGGAAAAACACTCGGCACGGATCGGCTCTCGAGTTCCGCCTGTGCCTTAAACGACTGTTCTTGGTGTGCTACTGCGCCGCGGCGTGCGGCCCATTTTAATTACATTTCCAAAAACAGATGGAAATTGTACCTATAGTATAATAAAAAAAGTGAATAAAAACCAGGTTAAATATGCTTCGTTTGGAGCGTCAAAATTTGGCGTGTAAGTTTTTTTACGTCAAAATCTTGCGGGCGGGTTAAAGAGAGGCGTTGCGCGGTAGTGTAGCGGGCAAACCAGGTGCGTTGGCGTTTAGCGTATTGGCGGGTTTTTAGGGCTACGTCAGCCACCGCTTGGGCGCGCGAAAGGGCGTGGTTCAAGTAAGCCAACGCTTGCGGGTAGCCCAACGTTTTTAGGGCGGGGATATCGGGCGCAAAGCCCTGTGTTAAAAGTTGGTGGGCCTCGGCGCACATACCGTCAAAAATCTGTTCCGTACGCGCGGCAATGCGGGCGTTTAAAAGGGCTTTTTCCCAATCTAAAAGTACCCAGTGTGCTTTGGCCGGGTCCGGTAGTTTAAAGAAGTTGCCGCTTTTTAACGCACTGGCGGGTTTGCCAGTTAGTAGGTAGAGTTCTAAGGCGCGCATGGTACGCTGAATGTTGCCGGGCGGAATTTGCGCGGCAGAAACCGGGTCTTTTTGCGTAAGTAATGCGTGTAAGCCTTCTTTGCCGTATTTGGCTTGCAGGGTAAGCAGTTGCGCGCGCGACTGAGGCGTGCTTTTAGGTAAATCGTCCATGCCTACAAAATAAGCGTGCAAATACAACCCCGTGCCACCCGCAAAAATGAGTGGTTTGTGTGGAAATTGCCGTTCTATTTCCCGCACGCGCGCACAAAAGGTCCCGGCGTTAAAAGTGTCCGTTACGTCTAAAAAATCAACCAATAGATACGGCACGCCGCTTACGGTGTACAGGCCGTTTTGATAGGTGCCCTGCGGTTTGGCGGTGCCAATGGTAAGCGTTTTATAGACTTGGCGCGAGTCGGCCGAAATAATCAGGCCGCCTGTTTGACGGGCAATTTCCAGGGCCAGGTCTGTTTTGCCGGAGGCCGTAGGGCCGCCGATGACAATGGGTTTCATCCTTTTATTATAGGAAAAAAAGGAAGCACTTGACGCGTTTTTTTTTTTTGGTAAATTTGAGGTGTAGTGCAACGTAAAATAATATAAATATAGGAGTATGCGTGATGAATAAACGGGGTTATAAAGGTTATTTTTGCTCAAAACAGGGGTTTACCTTAATTGAGTTGCTGGTAGTGGTGCTAATTATTGGTATATTGGCGGCCGTGGCGTTGCCGCAATACCAAAAAGCGGTGGAAAAATCCAGGTGGGAAGAAGCCTTTTCTATGATGCATGCGCTTGAAAAGGCCGAAGACTTGTGGATATTGGAAAATGGAATTCCTACTACGGAAGATGCCTGGTTTTTTGGGAAGGAATCAAACAGTTCTTTAGTGATAGATATTCCTCACATTGACTATGAAAGGTATCATTTGATAATGACAAAGTATTTTTGGTATAGTGCTAGTTGCGGAAAAAACTATTGTCAATTTACAATATATCGTAACGATACCACCCAAGATGAAAAAACTAAACTGTATGCATTTTTTTGGAAATATTATAGTGGTTCTAGGACTGGGGGATGTGCTCCTGCAGATTCTTTCCCGTTGGGGAAAGAATTTTGCGAGCGGTTTAACAAAGAAATTTTACGCAAGTAAGACTTATATCAAAAAAGGCCCGCAATCTTGCGGGTCTTTTTTTGCGAAGAATCTGAATGGATTACGCCAATTAAGTTAGTTGGCTTTGTCAAACAGGCTTTCGTCTTTTTGAATTTTGTTGCAGATGCGGTGGCATTTGCATTTGGCGTTGCACACGTCGGGCAGTTTTAAGAGGATGCGGGTGTCGCAATCGTTAAAATCGTCGGCCATTTCGCTAATTAACTTGGCATCTTTTTCGGCCATTTTAATAAATTCAATGCCAATGGTATAGACGTTCTCGCGCTGTTTGACCCAGGCCAGTTTGGCGTCCACGTCCATTTTATCGGTACCGGGCAGTTGCAAACTAATAGAAAATTTATCAGCCAGCGGGGCTCCCAAAAAACTAATCATACGCATGCCCGAGGCAGACAAGTCTGCCAAGATGGCTACCAAAGAGGTTTCCTTGCCGTCTTGCGTTTTGTAATGCAGGTTAACGGGTTCAATCAGGTTACTAATCACCGGCATGCGCGGGTGACGGCGTTTTTCAGCATATTTTTTAGTCATGTTCATTCCTCGCAAATAAAAGTGTTCCTTCGGCCTTCTCTATCTTACAGGTTACAAAACTGCCCACCGCAAAAGCAAGGGGCATTTGCACCCAAAAACTACCTGACGAACGGCCCTTGGTAGGGGTTTCCAGTAACACTTGTTGTACGGTGCCTACCTGGCGTTGGTACGTTTCTTCGGCCAGGCCTCTTACTTTATTTAACAAAATAGCAAGACGTTTTTCCAGTGTTTCTTGGGAGTGTAGCGGTAAACTTGCCGCCGGGGTTCCCTGGCGGGGGGAATACTTAAAACAGTACGCGGCCATAAACTTAGCCTGGTCCACTAAAGATAAGGTTTGTTCAAAATCCGCCTCGGTTTCGGTAGGAAAACCGACAATAATGTCTGTTGTAATAAAACACCCGGCCGCTTGCAAGGCGCGTATTTTATCTAAAAACAGTTCGCGCGTGTAACCGCGTTTCATGGCTTGCAAAACCGCGTTGGAGCCGCTTTGCACCGGGATGTGCAAATGGCGCGCAATTTTAGGGTTTTGCGCCACGGTGCGTAAAAATTCGTCCGTAAAATACAACGGGTGCGGGCTGGTAAAACGGACACGCTCTACGCCCGGAATTTCACTGACGCGGTTTACGAGTTGGGCAAATGAAACACCGCCGTCTTGATAGGCATTGACAGTTTGCCCAAGGAGCATAATTTCTTTGGCACCGGCCTTGGCTTTACGTGTAACGTCGGCCAAAATGTCCGCCACGGGCAAACAGGTAACCGGGCCGCGCACGCTGGGTACAATGCAATACGTGCAGTTAAAGTTACACCCGCGCATAATGGTAACATAGGCAGATAGCCCCACCGCTTGCGGCGTGGCAGGCGTGGTGGCTTGGGCAAAGAGGCCGCTTTTATCTAATGTTTCGGGAAAATGCTCAATTCCTTTGGCACCGGATACAATATCCACATAAGGGTAGCGTTTTTTGAGTTGTTGGCCTAAGCGTTGGGCGGCACACCCGGCAAAAATAATGATACCCTGGGGGTGTTGGCGTTTCCACTTGGCCAGGCGGCCTAAAAACGAGATGGCTTTATGTTCGGCATGGTCGCGCACGGTACACGTGTTGACCAGTACGGCATCTGCCCTATCCAGGTTATCGGTGCGGGTGGCACCCCGGGCCGATAAGTGCAGAAACATTTCTTCCGAGTCGGCCTCGTTCATTTGGCAACCATAGGTTTGGATAAATACGTTCATAAAACAGGGCGGCTTTAGGCCGCCCTAATTCCCCTTGAAATACTTAGAATAATTCGGTAATTTTTTCTATATTTTCTACCAAAGGCTGCGTTAGGTGTAACTTGATGACACGGCGGCCTTTTTCTTGCAGGGCTTGAAAATCCCCCAATGCCTGGGCGTTGCACAGTTGCCCAAAGGTATAGTGCTGGCCCGGGATTTTGATATCATTGGCGGGCTCTGACGAGAGGATTAAGAATACCCCGTTGTTGCTATCCCCTTTGTGCAGTTGCCCGGTGGAGTGTAAATAGCGCGGGCCGTAACCAAACAATACGGCGCGTTTGGTTTTGTTTTTGATTTTTTCACGCAAGGCCAAGAGGGCTTTTTCTACCATGGGGGCGGGATAGACATAGGGCAGGATGGCCACATAGTCGTTGCTTTCCAAGAGGGAATATACGTCTTGGCCCAGGGTATCTAACTGAATTTGGTTGGCAATATCGGCTGAGGCCAACAAAGGGGCCGATACTTCTGCCGGGATGTTTCCTTTTTCCAATTCCGCCAGTACGGCCTTGGTCATGGTTTTGGCAGCCTGTACGTTGGGTTGGTCAAATGGGTCAATGGCTAAAATAGCACCTGCGGCGGCGGTGGCAATTTCCCACAGGAGGAACATGGCACCCAGTTGGTATTTGTCTTGCATGTAAATAGTAAGTACAGGCAGTTCGTTATCAGTAAGGGTTTTAGCGTAGGTGCTAATGCGTTTGTCATCATCTGAACCGGTAGAAAGATGCACAAAGAAGCGGTCATCGCGGTAGGTAAAGTTGGTAACTAAAGACTCGCCCGCTACGGGAACAATGCCTTTGCCTTCTTTGCCGGTAGATTCCGCTACTAACTGTTCAGCCCATAAGCCGAATGTGGCCAAATCAGCGGGGGTTAAAAGGGTTAATTTATCGCGCGATTGGTTTGCCGTGCAAGCACCCATGAATGCCCCTAATTGCAGGGCGGCGTTCTCTTTTACCGGGGCATCCGGGCCAAAGGTGGCGGCCTCTTGTTGGGCAATTTCTAAGAGTTTTTTGATATCCACCCCCATAATGGCGGCCGGAACCATGCCAAACATAGAAAGGGCAGAAAAGCGGCCCCCAATATCAGACGGATTTAAAAATACTTTACGGAATTTCTTTTCTTTGGCCAGTTTTTCCAGCCCGGTACCCGGGTCTGTAATGGCAATAAAGTTATCCCCCGGGTTTTTAACACCGGATTTTTTTACCTCATCAAAAAAATAAGCAAATTGGGAGGACGGCTCCACGGTGCCGCCGGATTTGCTGGCAAAAATGAACAAGGTTTCGGCCGGGTTGATGCGGGCACGGGCCGC
>JAZUSQ010000025.1:0-2286 GCA_045606825.1 Elusimicrobiaceae bacterium | reverse complement strand
CCTTAAACGGCAACAACCACGGCACGCTACGGCAACCTAACAACAGCGTCCCTTTGTTGTTGCCGTTGGGTGGCCTTTAGCGCGTTTATAAACGGGGTTTTTTGCGTGTCCAACGGACGGACTTGTCCGAAGGCGGTGTATGCGCCAAGTTGTCCGGCCGGAAGCAAAAATTCTTCTCTTACTTTTTGTGCCGCCAAAAAGTAAGCAAAAACCTCGCCTCCGGGGCCTATAAAAACCACTTATACCGGGAAATTTTGTAAACTCGCGCTGCTCACACATACAAAATTTCTATTCCGGTATAAGGCTTTTTATGGACAGGCCCATGTCGGCCTTGAACAACCTAACGGATGGTTCCTGTTTGTGCCGACAAATAGTAGCCCTGTCCTGCGGACGGCAATATCGGGAATCTTCCACACTTGCCGGGCCGTTGTACGCGGCACCGCCGTCAAGTCCACCCACCCACTACCGCCGCCACCCAGCCTACCTGTTGCACCCGCCGTCAATCCCACCCGTGGCCCGCCTGGGCCTAATTAGGCCCTTTTTCTACTTGACTTTATTTACATTATTTACTAACATATCAGTACTTCCAATCCATATTCATCTTACCTACAGGAGAATCTATGAAAAGCAGTTTTGTGTTACACACGCACCAGCAGGATGCCTTTAATAATTTAACTGACGCGCAAGCCGGGGCCCTTATCAAAGGGATTTTTGCCTACCAGGCCACTGGGAACCTCCCCGTTTTTGAAGAAAGCGCACTGAAAATAGCATTTGCTTTTATTAAGCATAGTTTGGATAGCAGTGCCCAAAAGTATGAACAAGTCTGCGCCAAACGGGCCGCCAACGGGCGCAAGGGCGGGCTGGCAAAGGCTGGCAAACGTAGCATTTGCTTACCGTCTGAAAATTTGGCCGCGGCTGGCAACACTAAGCATACTGATACTAAGACTGATACTGATACTAAGACTAAGACTGATACTAAGACTGATATAAATATATTTACTGCGCGGGGCACGCCCGCGCAGGACACATACCATTCTTCTTTGCCTAAACAAGCCCTGCATACGTTTGCCGGAGAGGTACTCAAGCGTTTTGAACCCCCGTTAGATACGGCCCAGCAAGATGTATGGTTCAAGCGTAACTGCCGGTGCTTAAAAGACATTTTGCTTTTTTGCCACGGGGATATCCCGCTTGCGTTAAGTACCATTGATGTATGTTTAGAAGGCTTGGAAAAAGCCGGGTATTCGGGCGGATACGAAGCCGTATTACGCAACATTACTAACTATTACGCGCAAGCCGAAAAACGCTTACAACGAGGTGCGTATGGCCATTAGACAACTGGTACAAACCACACCGCAACCCACTCCCGCCCAGGGGACTGCCAACCCGGTGGCGGCGCGCCACTTGGCCGCCGGGCTTACACTGGTGCCGTATTGGGGGATAGCCAACGGGCGGCGCATCCCGTGTTGTGCGTGGGTAAAACTGCGCCCCGGGGAAAGTATATCAAACGCGGCCCGGCGGCTGAGTGGCCAAGCGGGGCTGGGTGGCCAACGCGTAACAAAGTGAGAACTTAAATTAGAAAGAAATTCACGCAACCCCGGCCCGCCGTACAAACCGACCACGCGGTAATTTCAAACGAATTTGGCACAGTTCTAGGCGTGGGCCGACGTAGCGTACGCAGACAGACGGGAGCCGTACAAACCGACCGTGCGGGCAAGTAGCCACCAAACGCCAGGGAACAAGCACCGGGTAACATAGTCAGTAGGCTGATTTGTCAAAATCAAACCAGTTTGCGGGGAAAAGTTGGGCCGTAGCGTACGTCAGGCAGACCGTACACACAAAAGGAGAAAGAGAGCCGTACAAACCGACCGCGCGGTAATTTCAAACGAATTTAAGTTAGAACGCGGCTTGCGCTTGCGCGGCATACTTGCTTAGACTGCCCTTTAGGGCAGAGGTATGTAAGCAAGCGCGTAACAAAGTTATAACTTAAATTAGCAAGAAATTACAGTCAATCTAAATGCTATAATATGTATATGCTATTACCTAGAATTTTAACTGCCATTATTGGCATCCCTTTAATCATCGCGGCCATCCACTTGGGTGGCTTGGTGTATATGGTATTTGTGGGGTGTGTCATCCTGCTATGCCTGTACGAATATAGCCTGGTGCTTACGGCCGGCAAATGCCCAGTGCATACACTTTCGCTCATGATATGGGGGTGTGTGATGGGCACCGTGGCCCTCTTGGGCCGCACCCACCCCGAAGGCCTTACCCTGCCCGATAACCTCT
>JAZUSQ010000024.1:0-31068 GCA_045606825.1 Elusimicrobiaceae bacterium | reverse complement strand
CTTCCTTTCTTTCACAGCGCGGAAAAATTTTAAATTTTTTGGAATTGATTGGCCAATATTTTGAATTTTTACTATTTCAGAATAATGATAGACCAGGATGAAAAAACGAGGCCACAGAATGCCCGAGATTTAATTTTTTTAAAGTAGGTAAGGTGTTTAATCCTAGAAAGAAAAAAAGCGCTTAAAACGAAAATATGAACGAATTAGGGTGTGGGAGGGGTAAATACGGAAAATTATTTTAAAAAGTTAAACGGAATCAACGTAAATGAAAAAGTTGAAAAGAAAAATGGTTTGACTTATCTAAGTTGGGCGTATGCGTGGGGCGAACTGAAAAAAATTTTTCCAAGTGCAACGTACAAAATTCATAAGTTTGGCGAAAAACAATTGCCGTATGTATTTGATGAAAATACAGGATACATGGTATTTACGTCAGTAACAATTAACGATTTAACGCATGAAATGTGGTTGCCAGTAATAGACACAGCAAATAAGACAATGAAAAACGAGCCATATGAATATGAAATTGATGAGTATGTTTGGCAAAACAACAAAAAAGTCAAGACAGGTAATAAAATCAAAAAAAATGTTGATGCAGCCACGATGTTTGATATAAACAAGGCAATTATGCGGTGTTTAACAAAAAATATATCAATGTTCGGGTTAGGACTATACATATATGCCGGTGAAGATTTGCCGGAAGAAGAAAACCCAGGCTATAAGTGCGAAATATGCGGGGCGCCGTTTGTGGAAATGAAAGACAAGACCGGCAAAACATGGACTCCAAAGGAACTATACACACAGACAAAATTAAAATCGCCAAACATGAAAGCGATGTGTATGAAGTGCATAAGCAAGCACCAAAAGGTAGGTAAAACAGATGCAAGAAATACTAAAACTAATTGATAACGTAGATGATGATTTAAAGCCACTAGTACGGTCCATGATTAATGAGTACATATACATACACGGTAAATTAGACATGCTAAAAACGCTACCGTCCATAGAGGTGCACCCGAAAGATCCTAAAAAACAGCGCCAAACAGCGGCCGGCAAACAATACCGGGAGTATTTGCAGCAAAAAACGAATATTTTCAAGGCGCTATGTGCGCTATTAGGTAAAAAGGGCGCCGAGGAAGAAAGCCCACTAAGGGCATATTTAAAAAGCATCGAGAGGCGGGGCGGATGAGGCCCGAAAAAAAGGAAACATGGTTATATAAATACCGCCAGGCCATAAAAGACGGCGAAATAGTAGCCGGACAAGAATTAATCATGGAATTAGACCGGTTAATTGATGATTTAGACAACCCACGGTACATATACGACACGGCAGATGCTGAAATGCGTATGGATTTTATGCAGAATTGCATCAAACTAACAAAATCGCCGTTTTACGGGCAACCTATGACATTAATGTTATGGCAAAAAGCATTAATTGAGGTAATGTACAGTTTTAAAATGGCAGATAGCGGCCTAGACAGATTTAAGCGCGTGATATTACTGATAGCGCGGAAAAACACCAAAAGCGAGACATGCAGCGCCCTAGCATTGACGGAATTAATTTTAGGCAAACCGGGCGCGGATATAGTGCTAAGCAGTAACGATGATACCCAGGCCGATATTTTGTACCAGGCTACAGATACAATGCGCGTAATGATAGACCCGAAAAATGTCGATACATGGCGCAACCAAAAAGGCATAAAGTGCCTACTAAACGGCAGTAAAATTTTTAAATTATCAGACCGGACCCGGAACAAAGAGGGCCGAAATATCGATTATAGTGTAATCGACGAAGTCCATGAAATGAGAGACAACGTGATTTTAAAATCAATTGAGCAGTCGCAGAGTTTGAAAGAAAACCCGAAACTAATAATTATCACCACCGAGGGTTTTGTAAATGACGGGGTGCTAGATAGTTTATTGGAAGATTGCCGGCGAATAATCAACGGCGAGGACGACGGGATTGCAGCCGAACGCACACTACCGTGGTTATATACCCAGGACAGTGAAAACGAAGTGTGGCAAAACGAAAAAAGTTGGCAAAAAAGTAACCCAACATTAGGCATAGTGAAAAAATGGGACTATTTACGCGAACAAATTGATTTAGCACGCAAAAATAAGACCGACCGAGTATTTGTTATGTCAAAAGATTTTAATTTTAAGCAATCTAATAGCCAAGCATGGTTAACGCTACAGGATTATGACTACCCGGCAACGTATGACATACACGAATTTAACGGGTGCGTGGCAATTGGCGCGGTAGACTTAGCAGAAACAACCGACCTAACATGCGCGAAAATCCTATTAATGCGGCCGGAAGATAAAACAAAGTATATTCACACTATGTATTTTATCCCGGAAAGTAAATTGACAGAATCGGCCGATATTAGCAGCGGCGCAAAATACAGGGAATGGGCCAAGCAAGGCATTTTGACAGTATGCGAGGGCAACGAAACAGATTTATCAATGGTTGCAGATTGGTTTTACGAACTATACAAAAACCATAAAATAAAAATTTTAAAATGCGGGTACGATCAGCGTTTTGCGCGGGATTTTCTAAATCGAATGGACCAATATGGGTTTGAATGTGAAATGGTAATACAAAATAAATTGACACTATCAAACGCCATGAAACTATTGGAGGCAGATTTAAAGGGCCAGCACGTCAACTATAACGAAAACGAAATTGATAAATGGTGTTTTGGCAACGCATCAATCGAAATTGACAATTTAGGCAATTGTATGGCCGTGAAAATCAATAACCAGGCAGCGCGCAGAATAGACGGGGCGGTTACAAATATTATTTTGTATGAAATGTACCGGCGATATCGAAGCGAATACATGAATTATATCCGGGGGTGAACGTAATAAAATTATTAAGTTTATTTAGCGGCATTGGCGCGTTTGAAAAGGCACTAAAAAATTTAAATATTGATTTTGAATTAGTGGGATATAGTGAAATTGATAAATATGCATCAAAAGCATACGCATTAATACACGGCGTTAATGAAAATATGAATTTAGGCGATATTACAAAAATCAATGAATCACTATTGCCTAAAAACATTGATTTAATAACATATGGTTTTCCGTGCCAAGATATATCGGCAGCCGGTAAACAAAAAGGATTTATAGTTGACGGGGAAAAAACCCGAAGCGGTTTATTTTTTGATGCGTTACGGATTATCCAGGCCGTAAAACCAAAAATAGCTATAGCCGAAAATGTGAAGAATTTAACAGGCAAACGATTTAAAAATGAATTTGAAATAGTCTTAAATTCGCTACGAATTGCCGGATATAACAATTACGTGAAAGTATTAAACGCCAAGGATTACGGGGTGCCACAGAATCGGGAACGGGTGTTTGTCGTTAGCATTAGGAATGACATAGACAACAAAAAATTTGAATTCCCACAGCCTATAAAAACCGGGGAAACACTAGAAAACATATTGGAATCCGATGCAGTTTTACCGATTTTACATAATATTTACGGTGGATTTGGGGAAACAAAACCCCGGGTATTTGATAAATATGCGCCGACGATTAGGACAGCAGCCGGCGGGGGGCATATCCCTAGTATATGGTCTACTATTTCAAAAACGAATCGTAAATTGACACCTAAAGAATGTTTTAGATTAATGGGTTTTGACGATAGTGATATTGAAATTTTGATAAAAAACAAAATATCAAACACGCAATTATACAAAATGGCGGGGAATAGCATTGTAGTAAACGTGCTATGCGAAATTTTTAAAAGTATAAGAGATACACATATTTTTAATAGCGAAACAAACGTATTGCTAGAAGAAACACGCAACATAAGGGGGTAAATATGGGATTATTTGATTTTTTCAAAAAACCAAAAGACAGCAAAAAGGATGCAACGTATAAGTATGCGCCGACAATGGCAGCATATACGCCGACATTTACCGATTTTGGCGATAACATCTACGCATCCGACATTATAGTCCAGGCGATCAGATGTAAGGCAAACGAATTTAAAAAATTAAATCCCAGGCACATAAAAACGGATGACGGGAAACAATCAGTTATTTCGGATAGCTCAATTGCCAGGCTGCTAAAACGGCCTAACAATTGGATGACAACGGCGGATTTTCTAGAAAAAATTATGATTTTGCTGGAACTAAACAAAAACGTATATATCTACCCGGACTATTACGTCACTAAAGGTGGCTACAAATATTACACGGGATTATATCCACTACGCGCCAGCCGAGTAGAATATTTGACGGATGCCAAAGACAATAAATTATACATACGTTTCCAATTTCCCACGGGGTACACGGTGACGTTGCCACAAGATGAGGTTATCCATTGGCGTAAAGACTATGGAATTAATGATTATTTTGGCGGCGGTATTGCGGGGCACGACGAGGCCGGACTACTAAAAATGCTAAGTTCATACGACACATTAATTCAATCGATCGCGCAGAGCGTAAAGTGCAGCATGAATATTAACGGCATCATGAAATACGGCACGTTTTTAAACGAAGAAACAATGGCCCTGGAACGTGCGAAATTTGAGCAAGCACTAAGGGACGGGGACAGCGGTATTGCAGTAATGGATCTAAAATCCGAATACATACCGGTGCAACGTGACATAAAACTAGTAGACAAAGACACGCTAAACTTTTTTTATGAAACAATTTTGCGAAATGTTGGTGTTAGTGTAGCCATTTTAAACGGTGACTATACAGCCACGCAAAAAGAGGCATTTTACGAGCACGCGTTAGAAGCTGACGTAATTAGTTTAGGCCAGGCCATGAGTAACACGTTATTTAGCGCCCGTGAAAGTAGTTTTGGCAATGAGGTTGTGTTATATCCGGCACGCATCAATTTTATGACCATGACGGAAAAAATTAGTTATCTATCAATAGCAGCACCGGCGGGGGCGGTCAACAAAAACGAAATCCGTGAATTTGTGGGACTACCACCTATGGAAAACGGCGAAGAATACCCACGGGCGTATAATTCGCTGGATCAAGATATTTTGAATGAGGGGGAAAATGACGATGAACAGCCAACCAGCAACGCAGAATCGTAGCGAAAAAGAACTACGTTTTGCAACATTTGAAACGCGCGCAGCCGATGAAACAGCCAGCGACGAAATGATATTAGAGGGCTATGCGGTAGTATTTGGCGCACAAACATATATAGGCAGTGACGATTATGGATTTTATGAAGAAGTCGCGCCGGGCGCATTTGACGGCGCAAACTTAAAAGATGTGCCACTAAAATACAACCACAATGATAGCTTTTTGATTTTAGCGCGCACGCGTAATGACAGCCTGGAATTAACCGTGGATGACAAGGGGTTATATATCCGAGCTAAATTAATAGATACCAGCACCAACCGGGATGTATACAAAATGGTACAATCCGGACTATTAGACAAGATGAGTTTTGCATTTACGGTAGCCGACGAAATCAGCGAGGAAACCGAAAACGGTGTAGCAAAACGCATTATTACTAAAATCGATAGATTATTTGACGTAAGCGTGGTAGACGTACCGGCCTACGATCAAACATCTATATATGCGCGGTGCAAAAAGTTGGCGGAGGCCAACCAAGCCACGGTGGAGACCGCGAAGCGCAACAAACAAATTGAGGCGCTACGCCTTAGAGCACAAATTCAAGCAAAAATTTTTTAGGAGGAAAAAAGATGAAAGCAAAAATTAAAAAAATGATTGCCGAAAAAGAGGCACAAGTAAAAAAGCTTAAGGAAAGATCAGCAGTATCCGAAGATGTAAAAGAATTACGTTCCATTAGCGAGGACTTAGACGTAATTATCAATGAATTGGCAGCATTAAAAGAAATGTACGCCGAAGCCGACCAACCGGCAGAAGAAGCCCACAGAGAGGAAACCGTTGAGGGTGAAACCCCAGCAGCAGAGGGCGAAATTACAGCCGAGGAAGTAGCAGACATAGCCGAAGCAGTAGCCGAAATCGTTGAGGAAGTAATTGACGGCGAAAAAGCAGAGTCAGAAGTCCCGGCAGCGGTTGAAGAAATTTTGTTAGACGAACTTGCAAGAAAATCAAGAGGAAAGAGGTTTAATGTTATGGCAGCAATGGGCGCAGAAAAAAGAAAAGGAAATGGCGTAGAAAAAAGGGCTAAGGAATTTGCAGCATCCGGCCGCATGAAAATTGCAAACGCAGAGGCACGCAGCGTGCTTTTATCATCCGGTAAAATCGCAACCCCAACCCAGGTAGGTGGAATTAATGAGCCAGGAACAGCGGTATCATCTATCGTTGACATGGTAACCGTGGAAGATATGACCGGAATCGGTGCATATAAAGAGGCATATGTAGACAGTTGGCAATCAGCCGGACACGCAACCGAGGGTACAGCATCCACGCCGTCCGACCCAACATTTAAGACAGTTGCAATTAATCCATTTTTGCTAGATACCGTAACCTATGTATCGCGCGAAATCAGAAAACAAACCCCACTCCAATACGAGGAAAAAGTAAAACAAGGCGCATTAATTGCACTTAGAAAAAAAGTCGGTGAATGGATTGTAAACGGAAACGGCACAAACTCCATTTACGGAATTGCAAACGCAGTAAATACCGACAGCGCACCGGCATCAATGACCAAAACATTGTCAGTTGAAAACAGCGAAATCAATGAAAAAACATTAAGAAATATTGTATTTGCATATGGTACAGATGAAGAAATTGCCGGCGATGCAGTACTTTACCTCAACAAACAGGATTTAATTGCATTTGGTGACGTGCGCGGCACCAACGAAAAAGGCGCAGTATATGAAATCGAGCCCGACGGATCTAACCCGAATACCGGTGTAATTAAAGACGGTGGATTGACCGTAAAATATTGCATTAACAGCGCATTAACAGCATTGTCAGCATCTACACGCGGCACAAAAGCCATTAAAACTATGGTTTACGGCAACCCAGCATGCTACAAATTGGGCCTATTTGGAGATTACGAAGTAAACGTATCCGAGGATTACAAATTTGCCGAGGGCCTCTTAGCTATCCGCGGTGAGGTAATGGTAGGCGGAAACGTAACCCACAAAGACGGATTTGTAGTAGTAACATTGGCCGCAACAGCCTAATTAACGGGGTGATCTAATGGCCGAGGAAAAGGCAGTTAAGCCAGCAAAGACAGCAAAAACAAAACGCACATTAACGGTAATCGAGCCGTACTATGACCAGGAACTAAAACGCGAAATGGTTATAGGTGAAACGGTAACCGTAAATGAAAAACGCGCGAAACTATTAATTGAATTAAATTTAGCGCGGTAAGGGGTGATACAACGTGGCAGATGCGAACGTGATATTGTCGGAAGTCAAAAACCGTAAAAATATAACGGGTGAATACCACGACGGCACATTATTGGGATACATAGCAGATGCCATATTGATTTTGCGTGACAGCGGTGTGTCGGAGGAAATAATTGATAGTGCCGCAGTTTTGGGTTGTATCACATCCATGGTAACAGACATGTGGGACAATGTGGGCGGGGCGGCAGAGTTCAGCCCACTAACCCAAAAACGCATAATACAATTGGCGTGCAAAAATGGCCAAAATGTACCACCGATACCGGCACCGGGAGAGGATGAGGACGAATTGATTAAATTAGTGGAATACACATATAACTACACCACCGTTGACCCGGATGAAACCACTATTCCCGTGGGTGTGTCGGGGTATGACCAAACCACCGAGGTGTTAGACGTATATATTAACGGTTTTAAACTAATTGAAAAAACTGATTATGTTGATTACAACGCATACATCAAATTAACTAAACCGGTAGCAGCGGGCACAGTTATCGAATTACGCGTAATACGGCCGGAAAAGGTGATTTAATGGCATATAAACCACCACAATCATATAACGTCGAAATGCGCCTATTAACGCCGACAACAAACAAAATAAACGGGGTAGTTACTAAAACCTACCCGAAGCCCGAAGACGGTGCGCAATTTTTTGGCAGTTACCGCACATTTGGGGGCACGGAAGTAACAAACAACAACGTGTACAGCATTATGGTTACGGCGATAATAGACACGCATTACAGGCCGGATATTACCAGCAGTTGCCGGGTGGCGGTTAATCATAACGGCAACTATGTAGTGTATGACATTATTAGCGAGCCGGAAAACATAGACATGCGTAATCAATATTTGCAGTTTAAGGTAGAACGCCTAAAGGGTGGGGCATAATGAGCAAATTTAAGTTAGAATTTGACGGCCTAGCAGAAATGGCGAAACGCCTAGAAAAAATGAATTTGTCAGTGCAAGAAACAGCAGAAGAAGCACTAAAACAAACACACGCCCACGTTACAAGCAAAATTGAAAATGCAATGGAAAGTAGCCGGTACAATTTTAGCCGTACCGGGAAAACAAAAGGATCATTGCAGCGCGATGCAAACATTGAGTGGGAGGGCAGCACGGCTAGTGTACCGGTAGGTTTTGACATAGCGGGTGGCGGTTTACCGTCAATATTTTTAATGCATGGTACTACGGTACACGGCACGCCCAGGGTTGCACCGGACAAGGGGTTATATAACGCCGTATTTGGTGCAAAAACCCGAAAGGAAATTGCAGAGTTACAGCAAAATGTATTTATTAAAAAAATTATAGAAGAGGGGGGCGGCCCATGAAATCGCAATTAATCCAGCTATTAGAAACGTTAGGTTACCCGGTGTTTTTACAGGGCAGTTTGTCGGGCGCAGAATACCCGGAATCATTTTTCACTTTTTGGGATTTTGAATCCGATGAATTGATGCACTATAACAATGAGCCATATGCATGCACATGGGGATTTTGGATATATTTTTATTCATCCGACCCCGAATTGGTTGCCAGCGTACCATTGGCGGCAAAAAAACTACTAAAAGACAATGGGTACAGCTTGCAAGGTAAACCAACCAGCGCAAACAGCGACACAATAACGCATACAGGCAGTATGCTAACAGCGTATTATTTAGAAATTTATTAGGGGGTAAAACCATGGATATTTTTGAATATCGCGGCGTAGACAATTTGGTATACGCCGAAGTTATAAAAGATGATGCAGAAAATTACACAACCGGCGATGTTAAAACATTGGCCCCGGTTGCAGAAATCGGAAAAACCACAGAAATCAGTAGCGAGGCAAAATATTACGATAACAAACCTATGCTAGTCATAAATTCCGAGGGCGCAGATACAATAACAATCACATGCGCACCGTTAGAATTACAAACATTAGCGGATATTACCGGAAAAATGTATGACGAAGCAACGGGATCAATGATTGATACTATCCGTAATCCTAAATATTTTGCGATTGGATATCGCACCAAGGGAACAGACGGCAAATATCGCTATGTATGGCGTTTGAAAGGCAGCATAGGAATACCGGACGAAACCAACGCGACCGAAAACGCGGGCACAGATGCCAACAATATGACGTTAACATATACCGGCATTATGACCACGCACGCATTTGCAAAAGGTGGATCAGCAAAGGCCGTAGTAGTAGACACACGTTACGATAAGGCCGATATATCGACATTTTTCGAAACAGTAACAACGCCGGATACGATAAAAGCAAAAACAGCCGGTTAATAATTTACGGGGCGGGGTATCCGTCCCATTAAAAATAATTAGGAAATTGGGGGCATTAGGATGATTAAATTAAATATTTATAAAAACGAAAATGGATCGAAAATAATCGAAAAAACGTATGAAGCCACGGAATTTGATTTAATGTTTGGAACAGTAGAAGATATTTTGAATTTAATGAACGTGGGCGATGCAAAAAATGATACTGATTTGATGCTACAAATAGCTAGAAATGTAGGAAAATGTTGCGGACAGTTACGCCCGTTATTAATGGACGTATTTCCGGGACTAACGGACGAAGAACTAACACGCACCAAAGTAAAAGAAATCGTAACGGTGGTTATGACTATTTTAAAAAATGCCCTAAATTGAATAGAAACATTGTCAAACGGGAAAACGCAAGATGCTAGTTTTGCAGATCAACAAAAAACGGTATATCAATTACTATTCGAAATGAACGTAAATATATGCGACCGTTTTAATTGCCTAAGCCCGTTTGACATACGGCGGAAGCCGGCCAGGGAAGTATTTTTGATCGTAAAGCGATTAAACGAATACAACCGACTTAACAAAAAAACAAATCAAGGCAAACAAATTGTAAGAAAACCAGCGGGGGATGATTGGTTTTAACCCCCGCAAAGCATCAAGAGGGGGGATACAATGCCACGGGATGAAAATTTTACGATAAAATTTAATGCCGACATTAGTGACCTAAAAATCGGTATTACAGATGCAAATAAAAACATACAATTGGCAAACGCAGAGTTTAAGGCAGCGGCGGCCGGCATGGAAAATTGGGGCCAATCCAGCGACGGATTAAAAGCAAAATTAAAGCAATTAGAAACCATTTTGGCAGCCGAAAATGAAAAACTAGATAGTTATAAAAAACAATTAGAATTAGTAACCAAAAAACAGGCACAAAATGCGAAAAGTGCCGAAGAATTACGAAAAAAACACGCCGAGGCAGTAGCGCAATACGGCAAAAATTCCGCCGAAGCGAAAAAATATGCAAAAGAATTAGCGGCCGTCGAAAAAGAAATGGCCAGCAACGAAAAAGAGGCCCAAAAACTTAATGTAACCATACTAAACCAACAGGGACGGGTTGCAGCAGCAAAAAAGGATTTTGCTAAATTTAGCGATGAGCTAAAAAAAGTAAAAAAGGCCGAAGATGAGGCAGCCAAAAGCGGTAAAAGCGTATCGGATGTATTACAGGACATGGGCAAACATGCCAAACATGCCACCGATGACGTTAAACAGCTAGACGGCGGTTTTACAATCCTAAAAGGCACAATAGCAAATTTAGCATCAACGGCGCTAAGTTCATTAGTATCGGGATTTAGAACGTTATCCGAAAATACGCGGGAAATGCGCCTGGAAATGGGCAAAGTAGAGACAGCATTTTCGATTACACGGTTTTCAGCAGAAACAGCCCAAAAAACATTTGATGATTTTTATGAAATTTTAGGCGACACAGGCCAGGCGACTGAAGCGGTTAGCCATTTGGCAAAATTAGCACGATCCGAACAGGATTTGGCCACATGGACTAACATAGCAACGGGCGTATATGCTACATTTGGCAACAGTTTGCCGATCGAAAGTTTGACCGAGGCGGCCAATGAAACAGCCAAAACCGGGGAATTAACCGGCGGATTATCCGATGCAATAACATGGGCCGGCATGAATAGCGAATGGTTTGAAAAAAAACTATCAAAATGCCGAAACGAACAGGAACGCGCGGCATTTATAACCAAAACATTGAACGGATTATATGATGATGCATCAACAAAATATAAAACCGTTAATAAAGACATCATGGCAGCCAACGCAGCCCAAAACAAGATGAACAAGGCAATGGCCGACGTAGGCCAAAAAATCGCACCAGTAACAACAGCGCTACAAAACGGTTTTGCCAAGGTACTAGAAAAAATAATGGAACTAGTCAGCAGCCAAGATTTAGAGGGATTTGCCAGTAAAATTGCGGATGCGTTTGAAAAACTAATTGATGATATTTTGCCGGCAGTTGTAGACGGCCTAAAATGGATCATAGACAACAAAGACGGTATTATTGCCGGAATTGTAGGCATGGGCGCAGCGTTCGCGGCCATGAATGTAGTAACTATGATACAGGGGTTAGTTGCATCTTTCCAGGCGTTTAAGGCAGCCCAGGAGGGCGCAACAATAGCGCAATGGTTACTAAATGCAGCTATGTCGGCAAACCCGATAGGCCTATTAATAGCGGGAATTACGGCACTAGTCGCGGCGTTTGTGTATCTATTAGCAACAAGCGAAAGTTTTCGCGAAACATTTTTGGATATAGTAAATGCTATAGGTGATTTTTTCAAAAACAATTGGCAAGAAATTCTAACATTGTTATTAAATCCATTTGTGGGCGCATTTGCGCTACTATACAAACATTGTGACGTATTTCGGGAATTTGTAGATAAATGGGTTGCAAAAATAAAAGATGTTTTTAACGCCGGCGTGAAAGCTATAGTAAAATTTGGCACCGAAACCATACCGGAATTTTTGGATGAGGTAAATGAATGGTTTTCCAAGGTGCCGGGGGATATCGCAAAATGGTTATCCAACGGAGCCAAAAAGGTTGTAGATTGGGGCAGCGAATTAGCGAAAAAAGGCAAAAAAGCCGCAACGGATTTAATTACATCAATAACGGATACAATCAAAGGAATCCCGGACAAAATGCGTGAAGTCGGCACGGATATCGTAAAGGGATTATGGAACGGTATTAATGATATGGCCGGGTGGGTACAAAAAAAGATCAGCGGATTTAGTGAATCCGTACTTAACGGAATAAAAAACTTTTTTGGTATAAATTCGCCGTCCACGGTCATGGAAAAAATGATTGGTAACAACCTAGTTGCGGGGTTAGTTGTCGGAATTGATAAAAAATCCAAGGATGCCGTCAATGCCATGAAAGACCTATCAAACGGCATGCTAAAACCGATTAACGGCATTATTAGCGGTGCTAACGGTAATCTATCAATGCCACGCGCGGGCGGAATAGGACAAGCCCAGGTACACAGTGGGGCAACATACAACTACACGCAAATTAACAACAGCCCCAAAGCATTATCGAGGCTGGAAATATACAAACAAACTAAAAACGCGCTAAATTTTGCGACATTATAGGGGGTGGAAATATGTATCAATTAGAAATTGCGCCACTTTACGATGGGAAAATTGACATATTTAACCAGTTAATACTAAGCCCAAACAAAAATTACACAGTTGCATCAATTGACGGGTTAGCACCACCCCCGGCAAATGTAACAGGTATGCCGTTGATGTCTACAGACGGGCAAATAATTAACGTACACAGGATTGACGTGCGGGATATTGTAATTACGGTATATATAAATAATCCGGTGCGCGAAAATAGGATTGCACTATATAACGTGCTACACACTAAACAAAATGTACGGTTGCGGTTTTCTAACGCAAACTATAATTTTGGTAATATGTCGGGCAACGCAGTGCAAGAAGAAAAACTAAACCGTGGAATTCGCGACGTATATATAGACGGATATGTAGAAAATTTTGAATGTGATTTATTTTCGATGCGCCAGGTTGCGCAAATTACAATAAAATGTTTAGATCCGTATTTTAGGGATACAGTTCAAAGGCAGACAATATTATCTATAACAAATAAAAAATTTGAATTTTCGTTTAAAATCGCAGATCCGCCAGGGCAATATGTTAGTGAACGCACAGAATTATCTGACACACAGTTTAAATATTTAGGCGACGCGCCAACAGGCGTAGAAATAGAAATGAATTTAAAAAATAGTTTTACAGGGGCAATAAAAATAACCGATACAGTACGCAATAAATCTCTATCCATAAACCATACATGGGAATTTCACGACACATTAAAAATAAATACTAACCCAGGGTATAGAAATATTACGTTAGTGCGAAAGGGAAAATCACAAAATCTAATTAATGCGTTAGTAGACGGGTCAACATGGATTAGCATCGAACCGGGGACTAACAGTATCGCAGTAACAACGCCGGGCAACAAAGGGCAAGTAAAAACAATCGATGCATATATGTCTATTCGCAATAAATATTTGGGGGTGTAGCCGTGGCACTAGACGAACTATATATTTATGATTTGAATTTTAAAAAAATCGCGATTATAGACAATGCGAAAAGTGTGATATGGACGGAGCGTTTTGATGAGTGCGGCGATTTTGAAATATATATGCTAGCAGATACAAAAATCATGCGTATGTTAACCAGCAGTAAATTTGCATGCTATGTAACACACCGTGATAGTGATATGGTGGGATTAATCGAAAAATACACCGTGGAAACCGACGAAGAACAAAACCGTTATGTGATTATATCGGGGCGGTGCGCAGTTAGTTTATTATCACGCCGTGTAATTGCAAACCAAGAGGATTTTACCGGCAAAACAGTCCCAGTTATCCTAAATGAGATAATACAAAATAATATTACTAATTCCACGGTCGCAGCTAGAAATATTACAGGGTTACAATATGCAGAGTCCAGTATGTCAAAAACCCCGGCAAAAATTACGGGCAATTATTTTGGCAAAAATCTGTATGAGTGTGTGATCGAACTATGTCGCACATATGGGTATGGGATAAAATCAGTAGTGCGGCAAAATAACGGGAAAATAGTTGGAATCAATCTAATTTTATATGTTGGGACAGACCGCAAGGGTAAGGTCATATTTTCGGCAGATTATGACAATTTATTAGAATCTACATACTCAGACTCCGAAATTGAATTTGTCAACGCGGCATTAGTATCGACCAGCGGGGACATACCCATGGCATTAACTACTACATACGCCGGAGGTGGCACGGGTATACGCCGGAAAGAAATTTATGTGGAAGTAAAAAACACTAAAACCACGGATACAAACATATTAAAATCATACGGAAACCAAGAATTAGCAAAACACCACTACACGGGCATTTTTGAGGCAAAAGCCAACAGCGTGGGAACGTTTGAGTATAAAACACATTATAATTTAGGCGACACGGTAGCAGTTAAAACAGGTTATGGATTTACGACATATGCAATAGTTTCGGAAATAACAACTAGCCTAGATGATACGGGGTATCATCTAACACCAAAATTAAAAATTAAATAGGGGGTAAAAATATGGCAATAGATTACGGATATTTTGACAGTATTAATAGCGACCGTTTGTACGATGCGGACACAATGAGCCGTTATTTTACGGGGATCATCAGCCGTGGCGTAGTACAAACAATGGGTGGTGGGTTACAAGTTAAACCCGTAGAAGAAATGACCGTGGCAGTTAGTAGCGGCAAGGCATTTTTTACTAATGGAAAATGGGTAAATAACACATCGGATTATCCTATTGTAATTAGTGAGGCCAGCGAAATATTACCGCGTATAGACCGCATAGTATTACGGTGTGATAACCATGATTATGCACGCGATGTAAAATTGGTTTTAAAAACAGGGATACCGGCAGAAACACCGGTTGCACCGGAATTAGAAACCGGCGACGTAATGGTAGAGGAAATGTCACTATGTCAAATATATGTAGCGCCGGAAGTAACCGAAATAACCCAGGCAGATATTACGGATGAACGGCCGGACGAGGAATTATGCGGGTTTTTGCATCAATTATTTGATAACATCGACACAGCGGATATTTTTGCGCAGTACGATGCGGCATTTAATGAGTGGTTTGCCGACGTAAAACAAACATTATCTACTATGACATTAATGCAGCAGTATACCAGCAGTTACACCACAGCGGTGCAAGATCAAACCGAAATACCAATTAATATACCGCAGTACAATATGGCGGTAGATATACTCAACGTATATATTAACGGCCTAAAACTAATACAGGGCATAGATTACGCAAAATATGCGGATCATGTGGTATTAACAAAACCGGTAGACGTGGACACGCAAATCGAGTTTGAAATATTTAAAAGTGTGGACGGATCGGCAGCGGAATCAGTAGTTTCCCAGGTTACCGACTTGCAAAATGAAACGGCAAAAATTAAAAAATATGATTACTATTGCAACGGGGTAAACGACAACAAACTACTAACCGATTTGTGCGAAAATTATTTGAACGGAACGGGCGTATTTAACACACACAGCAAATTGACGATAAATATAATCGGAAAATTTGGAATTGATACCGCCGTATTATATGACGGCGAAGAAAACAAAATATATAGCATGGCAATCGTAAACAGGGGCGCGAAAGAAATAAATTTAGATTTTGCAAAATGCGACGTGATTAATGCTAACGGCGGATTATTGTATGCCGAAAATGCGACAGTACGCAATCTAACCGTAAAACACGGCAATAAAAATTTGGACGTGGATATATACACACTAAGCGGATTTAACGCAACTTTTGAAAATTGCACTATTACCGGAAATTACACCGGTGGCGAATGCACGGCGATCTATCTAAATAACTCAAAATCGATTAATTGCAAAATCAATGTATCAAACAACGGTGCAATGTATGGTATCAGCGGGGTTAATGCACGAATGGACAATTGCGACGTTTCGGCAGCATCAACAGGCGTTTCGGCATACGGTACAAGTGGTACTAATAACAGGGCAGTTAACTGTAATTTTAGCGGTACAACAGGATCAGCGGCCACAGATGCCAGCGGTAACGGCGGTATAGGTGGCGGAACATTTACAAATTGCGTATTTACCGGGTTTGGCGGCCTAAAAGGGCACGGATTTTTCCTACGCGACAGCAACACGGCAACAATGACCAATTGCGTATTTAGAGGCTATACAAAATCCAGTACAAACGGCACAGCGGTTGGATTTGTTACAGCGGCAGCGGACGGCAACACCGTAATATTACACGGGATTAATTGCAACCAGGTAGCGGTTGACGGATATACGCAATTAGCATCTATGCATATTACCGGCGGTTATGGCGTATATGACGGCCTATTTTACACGTCGCCTACAATTTACAACGCGGAAAATGTTGTGTCACACGGCGCGTTTAATCGCAACAGGGCGTAATTATGCAAAAACAAAAACCGGGGATTGACCCGGTTATATAAAAAAATGGCCCCACAAATGTGGGGTTGTTTGTTTTTGGAGTAGGTGCCGGCCGGGAAAAATTAGAGGTGACTAAAAATACCGGCCGGGTCCCGATTGGGCGGTGGCAGAAGAAACGGGGATCGATTGACAAAACCCCCGGGGCCACCTTGTATTTAGTGTATGCAGTCGACAAAATCGGTGCAATATAGGGTAGTGTAGAAAAAATTTATGCATTTTGTATAAATAAAACACTAAATGTTGAAATAACATCTATTTGGAATATTTAGAAAATATTGTTATAATATAAGTGTCGGAAAAAGAAAAAAGAATATTACAGAAAACGTTTTGTTTCTATGCCCTATGTCGGGCTTTTTCCGACAATAAACCCCGGGATAAGGTGTGGAAACAAGGCGTTTTTTTGTGTGCAAGAAAGGAAATAAAGAAATGAAAAAAGTAGCAAAATGTTTATTATCGATTGGGGCAATTTTAGGAGTAGCGGGGCAATTTAATACAAGTTTTGGGTATCACTATAACAAAGGCCCAGCGTGGGTTACATGTACAGTATTGGCAAATGACTATAAAAAACCAGGTAATAAAGAAAAAGAAAACAAGCAACAAGAAAAAGTTGACAATAAAAAAGGCAACAATGAAGATGTAAAAAACAACGAAGCATTAAACCAAAAAATAAAAGAGTTAATAAAAGAGGTAATAAAAGAATTGATTGACGAATCAATTTTAGAAAATAGGAAGTAATAAAATGATGAAATTAATAATTGAACTAGTATTTATAGGTTGTTGTAGCGGATTGGTTAACGGTTATATGGTAGAACGTGCAACCGAAAAAGCGAATAAAAAAATGCCACCAGTTAAGGCAGCATAATACAAAGGATTTGAAAAAAAGTGCAATATCAATTATATTTATATGCCAAAAAAATGCAAGAAAAATTATTTTGAAATAGGTTTGCATAGGCAATAAATAGGTGTTAAAATACCGTTATGGTTTAAAGAGAAATAAACCGTAAGGCACACACAAGGCACAAATACGCAAAACGAAGAAAAATAATATTTTGGTAAAACGTTGATAAATCAAGGTTTTGCGTGGTTTTTAGATGTTGGCATAGTGTCAGTAGTAAATTAATATTTAAATAATTATACAAGGGCGCACATGCGCCTTTTTTTGCGTTTGAATAGCGGCGCATCAATGTATTTTGTGTTTTGAATAGTAAAACAAATGCTATAGAAAATCAAAAAAAATTATGCCATAAGGCACAAACAAGGCACAAAAAACACCGCCCGGCCGAAGCCAAGCGGAAGAAGAAAGGAATTATCTAGTGAAACTATTACCCCCCGAACGAGATAAGGAGAATTTTTAAAAAATGTATGGCGGGGTAATGTCCAAAATAAATAATATAAATTACGCCGATTTATTGCAATTAGCAATGTGACTAATATTACGATATAAATTTTGTGAATAAAAAAAGGAAAAATAGCCCCTACCATTAGCCATTTTCCCCCATTATACAGCCAACAGCAATCCCGTAACCGTTGGCATAATTGATTATACTGATATGTAAAAAAAAGTCAAAAATATGATATACTAAAATAGTGATAGGATCAGCCACAGGATGACGGTTAGCCCATACCCCAATGATTGGGGGTGGGATTATGACAGGAATTATTATTTTAACAATGTATTTTATATGCCAGTTGGCAATTGTAAATAATATTTTAGACATAAAAAAATAACCGTCCTGTTCCAAAAAGTCGGTTATTTTAAAACAAAACTTTTTGAGGGCTAGCCGTTTTTCGAACGGTGCATCCTATCACTAATTATATAAATATGTAAAAAAAAGTCAAATTAAGGAGAAAAATATGAATCAAATAAATTTGATCGGGCGCATCGGTATGCAGCCGGAACTAAAAACATTAGACAGCGGAAACAGCGTAACTAGTTTTAATTTAGCGGTTAAAAATCGGGATAAAACAAATTGGATCCGGATTGTTGCATGGAACAAGACAGCGGAACTAATAACAAAATATTGCGGTAAAGGCGAAATGATAGGAATTACCGGCCGGTTAGATGTGCGTGAATATGAGGTAAACGGCGAAAAAAGAACAGCAACCGAAGTAGTTGCCGAACAAATACATTTTTGTGGCAGTAAAAAACAGGATGCCCCGGCCCAGCAAAATGATTTTGGTGCGCCCGTCGATTTTACGGATGATTTGCCATTTTAGGCAAAAAAAATAGTGTGCCGGTGGCCCACTAAAAAATTTTAAATTTATCTATTTCTAAAACTAAATCAGCTATAAAACTATGGGTGTATGTATCCAGGGTCAAATCCCGGGATGTATGCCCCATAATGCGTTTTATGGCCAGTTGATCCATACGGCTGCGCGATGCATATGTTGCAAACGTATGCCGGCAATCATGCGGATTATGTTTTATTTTTAGTTTTTTAATCAGTTTATCGAAAAACGTGTATTTATACGTCGAATAACTAATACGCCCGTTATCGTTGCCAGGTATTAAATACTCACTATTTTGTAGCGCCATACGTTTTGTGATTAGCGGCAAAATATCTTTATGGATTGGCACTATACGCCGTGCGGCCCGTGTTTTAGTACCATGTAAATCTATATACCGATCGTTTAAATTAATATGTTCGATTTTTATATCCAACAGCTCACTCACACGCACGCCGGTATAAATCATAATCAAAATTGTATCGATTAGCGGTTGACCCAAAACCCCGGGACTATCGGGGGAAACTACATAATCAATTTTATTCCATAGCATTTTTATTTCAGCATCCGCAAACGGTTTACGGGTGCTATCTTTATGTTCGGCGGTTATTTCTACGAAAGCCGAATAATCCTTGACAACTATATCATTTTCGACCCCGTATTTAAAAATTGCCTTGAGTAGCACTTTTATTGCGTTTTGCGATGCCTTAGACATATCGGCCGTGTTTTTCATAATTTCTTGCATGTGCGCTTTTTTTATCGATTTGAGCGGCATATTATGCAGCGGCTCACATTTTTTATATGCAGCGCGGTAAGATGCAACAGATGATTTGCCCATTTTAGAAAATTGTTGATCCCATAAAATATTATAGATATCGGCAAACGTAATTTTGCCGGAATCTAAATCATACGGGGCGCGGTTATATTCGGCCAGGGCCATTAATGCAGCGGCACGAGTCTCATAATATCCCAGGGTACTATAAATTTGTTTTGCGCGTTCGCCGTCTATACGCCAGCCGGCAGTTAATCTAACTTGCCACGGGCGGCGACGATTGCCGGAAAGTTTACGTATACCACCGAATCCGTTCGGGTGTCGCAATGTTTAATCACACTCTCTTTTTTATGATGCACAACACGGGCCACCGCAAACATATTGCCAGTTGCCACGGATTAGGCCCATGTTGGTTATGCCACATTTTTTAATATTTTTTTTGACTATAGATATTGCGCGCGCCTGGTCATCGGCCGTTAATGTATCATTGATCATTAATGCCGTGCCGTTGCGTGACCGTATAAAATATGCAATTAAATCATCGGAATACGGCAGCCTATACACATTAATGTAATCGGTGCGGTTATCAATTTGGCCGGGCGCATCCGTCAAATTATCAATATGGTTTAGTTTTATTATCAATTTTCACCACCCCTTTTTGTTCCGGGGCATATTCATACTCTTTTGATTTTAGGTATAAACGCATGATATCCTGGTATGTTTTATCCTTATCGGCGGCGGGTATTTCATTATTTGCAAAAAACGCGGATAATTTGCCTAGTAAATTAAATAAATTTTCATCTAGCGGTATTTCATCAAAATAATCCATTGTAACGTGCACTATTTGCGCGAATTTAATTAGTTGTTCGGCACTCATTTTGCGTTCACCGGTTTCCCATTGCGAAACAGTATTACGCGCCACACCCATTTTTTCGGCAACATCATGTTGCGTTAATTTGCGCATGGTACGCAAATGTTTGATTTTTTGCCCTAAATCATTCACGATTTTATCACATCCCTATATTAGATTTGTCACAGGACAATTACATTATATTGCAACATGTCTCTAATTGTACACAAATGACACATATTTGTTGACTTTAGGAGACAAAGATTGTAGAGTGTCACATAAGGGGACGAAAACCCATTATTTTTTTGTGCAGTATGTCTCTAAAAGAGACTAAGTAAAAGAAAGTGTAAAGGAGCGAGAAATATGTGCCCGAATGTAACAGTAAACGAAGCGGCAAAAACATTAGGTAAATCGGCACAATTTGTGCGGGTGGCATTGCAACAAAAAATATTACCAATAGGCGTAGCGGTGCAACTAACACCGGGGCGGTGGAATTACCACATATCACGGCATCTATTAAATCAATACATCGGCAAAACGGGGGATGAAAATGAAACGCACAACAATCATTAAAAAACGTAAATCCATAGCATTAACACAACAGGACGTTGCAGATGCAGCGGGGATTAGTCGCAGTTATTACGCAATGGTGGAAGCGGGGCGCAGAGTGCCAACGCTAAAAACGTGGCTAAAAATTGGCGCAGCAATACATATGCCAAAAAACGAATTATTTGAACTAATAATGGGCGCGGGGGAACAAAACCATGAGCAATAAACGATTTTTTTGGCTTAAGTTAAAAGAGGATTTTTTCGAAAGTGACACAATGGCGTGGCTAGAGGAACAGCCAAAAGGCAAGGATTACAGCCTGTTATACTTAAAACTATGCCTAAAATCGATAAAGACAAACGGCATATTGATCCGTAAAGTTGGTAGTATGTTATTGCCGTACGATGCGCAAACACTATCTAAAATGACAAATACAGATCATGACACGGTACTAGTAGCACTAGAACTGTATAAACGTATTGGATTAATAGACGTATTAGAAAACGGCGCGATATATTTGCCGGAACTAGAACAAATGGTAGGCAGCGAAACCAACAAGGCCCAGTTAATGCGCAACAAAAGGGCGCGAGAAAAGCAAAACAAATTAAACGGTAACAGCGTTACCCCGGCGTTACCAAGCGGTTACACAGAGAAAGATAAAGAAAAAGAGCAAGAAAAAGAAAAAGATTTAGAAAAAAATAAAGAGTTAGAGTTGGCATATAAAACCGTGGCAGAACTATATAATGGCATATGCATATCACTGCCAAAAGTAAAAAGCGTAACCCCTAAAAGAAAAGAGGCAATAATAAAACTAATCAGATTAGGTTATACGATTGAAGATATGAAAACAATTTTTATAAACGCCGAAAATTCCAGTTTTCTAAAAGGCGAAAATAAAAACAATTGGAGTGCAAATTTTGATTGGCTAATTAAAGAAGAAAACGCCGTAAAAGTAATAGAGGGAAATTATACGAATAAAACCAAAAAAATAGAAAAAAATCCGAATAATCCATTTGTGGCATTGGCCCTGGAAATGGGTGACGAATAATGACAAAACAAGAAATGGCAAAACTATTAGGAATTATCTATGAGGCGTATCATTTTTTTGGGAAAGATCAAACACCGGAAAAAGCAGCCGTAGCGGTTAAATTATGGCATAACGTTATAGGCAATGCACCGTATGATTTGGTCGAGGCGGCAATATATGCACACATAGCAAAAAACGAGTATCCACCCACCATTGCGCACATACGCAAAGAAATGGAAAACTTAACAGCAGATGAAACGGACGAATTAACGGAAACCGAGGCCATGAATATGATATTGGCAGCGGCATCAAACAGCATATACAATGCCGGCGCAGAATTTAAAAAACTACCCCCAATTTTGCAGCAATTGGTAGGTAGCCCAGGTCAACTACGTAATTTGGCCACAATGGACGTCAAAACCATTAATAGTGTGGTTACATCAAATTTTAGCCGTAGTTACAAAATAATGATATCACGCCAGCGGGAAAAAAATCTATTGCCGGAAATATCACGGTTATATCTAGAAACGCGGCAAGAGGGATAAAAATCCCTCTTTTTTTTATGCAAAACATAGAAAATAACCAACAAGTATTCCATAAAAATAAAAAAAGAGTTATTGTGTACAGTAATAAGTAAAGGAAGAAAGTAACACAATAACCGACGTGGCGAAACTTTTATAAGTTTCACGTTGCTAAATAAAAAACGGCGATTTTAGGCGTGAAATTAGTTAGGCGATGTTTTACCCCAGGTTTGGATAAAAACGTGACTAAAAAAACCGTTTGCAATTAAGATTCTATCACATCGGCTATTGAAAACAATACAAAATGGTAAAGTTTGGATATGAGCACTAAAATTAATATGTCGAATTGATAATTTTATTAAAAAAGGGGAGTGATTACGTGAAAATATATTTACGGCATAAAGATAAATATCACATCGAAAATGAGCATATTGTATTTAACCGTAAATTTTTTGACGATCTAAACAGGGTAGGTGATGAAAACGTGGGGTTGTTTTTAATATTGATTAGTATTATAGGTTATAGACAGGGCACAACGCTGGCCGAAATAGTTAGCAAAATCAAAGAAATGCCCGAAAAAATAATTAGTGGTATAAAATCATTAGCAAAACACGGATTAGTTGACGTAGACGAATACGACTAAAAAGTTTTTTGTGCATAATAGATTAATTAAATAGAAATTGTTGAGAAACAATCTAACACTAATATTTGCTTAATATATTGAATATTCAGATATTTTTGAGGTATAATATAAACGTCGATGAGTAAATAAAAAAGAATATTTTTGATAAAACACTTTGTATTTGTATATTGTCGAGTTCTCATCGACAATAAATCTCGACGGTATGCAAATACAAGGTGTTTTTATTGTATTTGAAAGGGTGATAATTATGGAGCATAGTTTCGATATCGAAATTGCGCAAAAGTATGATATCAATACGGCAATTATTTTAAAACATTTATATTTTTGGATTCAAAAAAACAAGGCGAACAACAAACATTACATTGAGGGTAGATATTGGACGTATAATAGCAAAAAAGCATTTGCCGAATTGTTTCCGTACATGACAGAACGTCAGGTAGATTATACATTGAAAAAAATGGTTGATAACGGATTAATTATAAAAAAACAATTCAACAAAAAGGCGTATGACCAAACAAATTGGTACGCGTTAACGGACAAGGGTTTTGAGGTTATAGAACACCGCAAACCCGCAGAAACATCGAGTTCACAAAATTGTTCAATCGAGTTACAACAATTGTGCGATCATGCTAACGAAATTGTTCGACCTATACCAGATATAAACACAGATAATAAAACACATATATTATTTAAGAAAGAAAGACCGCAAAAAGCGGTTGCAAAAAAAGAGAGAAAAACATTTGATGAAATTATTGAAGAACATACCCAAAACGAAGATCTAAGAGCGTTATTGAAAAGTTATTTGCAAATACGAAAATATGCAAGGGTAGCAACAACAAACGAATCATTACGCAAATGCCTAAATATATTAATTGAACTAACCGGCGGCGACGAATTTGAACAGATGTTAATTTTAGAACAGGCAATTAGGGACGGCACAGTTAAACTAAAACAATGGCGACCGACACATGGCAACTACTATAATCCCCCAGCAAAAAGATCCTACGATTTAGATCAATACGAAACAACCGGCACAAACTACGAAAATATATTTGATTATATTTCTAACTAGACAAAAAACGGCGATTTTAGGCGCGAAATTGGTTAGGTAGGGTTTTACCTTAAGTTCGCATAAAAACGCAAATTTGACCCCTTAGAGAAGAAAAGAGAAGCATTATGAAACGAAACGGGGAAAAAAGAATGACTATAAAAGAACAAAAGAAAAAAACGACTAAAGAAAAGCGCAAAGAATATATGCGTGAATATATGCGCAAATACCGTGCCGAACACCCGGAAAAAATGCGTGAGTATGCACGCAAATACATGGAAACGCGCCGGGAAAAAAGACTAGAAAGTCAGCGCAAATACAATGCCAAACACCGTGACGAAATCCGTGAATATGCGCGTAAATACCGTGCCGAACACCCGGAAAAACACCGGCAATACGTTAACAAATACCGTGCCAAACACCGGGATAAAGTCCTAGAATATCATCGCAAATACAATGCCAAACACCGTGACGAAATCCGTGAATATGCGCGTAAATACTATGTCAATCACCAGGATGAACGGCGCGAATACCAACGCAAATACTATGACGATCACAAACCGGAAAACCAGGAATGCCACGGCGATTGTTTTAATTGCCCGTACAATGATTGCATTTTGGAAGGTTGTTATTATTAAATATCTATTACGTTTTTTAGCGCATTTTGCACCAAAGTTTTACACAAATAAAAAAATAAGAGTGATATAATTAGAATTTAGGGAAACTTCTATTTTCTCCTTTTTACCCACAAAAGGTAAATTGCCACCAAAAAACACTACATTTTTCACAAAATCCACAAAATTATTAACCATTTGAGCGGTAAAATAAATCCGAGGTGAGGCTATGAAACTAGTAATCCCGGGGCGTTTAATGGGTTTAAATGAATATATACGTTTGTGTAGGGGTAACAAATATTTAGCGGCTACCCAAAAACGAAGTACCGAAGATATGATAATGCTACATATAAAAACGCAGTTGCGCGGAAAAAAAATAAAAGATCGGGTTTATATAAAATTTGCATGGTACGAAAAAAATAAGAAACGCGATTTAGATAATATAGCGTTTGCCCATAAATTTATTTTAGATGCGCTTGTGAAATGCGGCACAATCGAAAATGACGGTTGGGCGAATATTAGCGGTTTTGAAGATAATTTTTACATTGACAGCAATAATCCACGCGTAGAAATCGAATTAGTGGGGGCGATGTAAATTTGGCAGCGGAAACAAAATCACGAAACAAAAACGAATTTTACAGGCAGACAGAACGCCTATTGTACAGCTACAAAGACATGGTATATATATCAAAACAGGTTAGCGGTGACCGGTTAGCGGAAACCAGGGAAATAATAAAAATGATAGAATCATGTTTGGAATGCATCAAAAATGAGCCGTATTCCGACGTTATAAAATATAAATACATAGACAGGTTAAACGATGAACGGATATCCGAAATTAAATTTTGTGATCCGTCCACCATAACCAGGCAGCGGAAAAAACTAATAAAAAGAATTAGCAATATGTTATATCCGGGCCAATTTTTTTAGTGCGTATGGGAAACCAGCGCGCTTTTTTTATGCAATTTTTATGCACAAAATGCACCAAAAAATAGCAATAGAATACCCTATATTCTACGTTGTACATTAAAAATATAAGTTGAAAAGAAAAGAGGGGGCGCATATGCACGAATGGATCATTGAACTAGAAACCAACCCGGTTATAAAACTAGTTTTTTTGACGTTGCTAGCAGACATTATTTTTGGAATTTTGCGAGCGGTTAAACAGCACACGTTAAACTCTAGTTTTGGCATCGACGGGTTACTACGCAAGTGCGGCGTGATATTAGCGGTTATTTTTTTATTTGTAGCCGATGCAGTAACAAACATAAATTTTACGCCGTTTGTTGACGAAAATGTTTTGCGGTACATAAATTTAACGTCCGTGGGATTAACTGAAATTTTCGGGATGTTATTTGTGGCGTTTGAAACGCTAAGTGTACTAAAAAACATGATGATTTTAGGTATGCCGTTACCCAAGGGGGTAAAGGAAAAACTAGAAACGTGGTTAAAAAACAACAGCGAGGAAATGGGTGAAAAACGTGGAAATCAAGGGAATTGATGTCTCAAAACACCAGGGCGCTATTGATTGGGCTAAAGTAAAAAACGCCGGATACGAATTTGCAATGCTACGCATGGGTTACGGTAGCGACAAAAAATTGCAAGACGATCCAAAATTTAAAACCAATATTATTGGATGTGAAAAAAACGGTATTGAATGGGGAGCGTATTTGTATTCCTACGCGCTTAACGTGGAAGATGCAAAAAGCGAGGCCGAGCATGCTATTAGGTTATTGCAAGATTATAGGCCAACATATCCGATAGTTTTTGATATGGAAGATGCGGACGGGTACAAGGCAAAACGCGGAATGCCTAGCAATTTGGTATTAGCGGATATATGCGACACATTTTTAAAAACGCTAGAAGATGAGGGCTATTACGTCAGTTTGTACGCTAGCAAAAGTTGGTTAACTCACCAGTTAAACAGCCGGATTTTAAATAAATATGACAAATGGGTGGCACAATGGGCCGACGAATGCACATACAGCGGTGAGTATGGTATGTGGCAATATACAGACAGGGCCAAGGTTAGCGGAATACAGGGCGATGTTGATGCAAATATTGCGTATATAGATTACCCATATGTGATAAAAAAAGCGGGACTAAATGGGTGGCCTAAAAATTCGCACGAAGCATCCAAAAAACCGGATAGTAACGGCGATGAGTATTACATAGTTAAACCGGGCGATACATTAACAGCAATCGCGATCAAATACAAAAAGACATATCAATATTTGGCAAAAATCAATAATCTAAATAATCCGGATCTAATTTTTCCGGGTCAGAAATTAAAAATTAAATAATGATGTGATCAAAATGAATTTTAAAAAAATCATAGCGGCAATAGCGGCAATATTATGTTTTGGTAGCGCATCCGTAAACGCGGATAAATTTGATGAACTATACAAAAACATGGAAATTGCACAGCAAAAATATGCACAGGCCCGGGAAAATTTAAAACGAGTAGCGGGTGTG
This sequence comes from Elusimicrobiaceae bacterium, assembly GCA_045606825.1. Lineage (GTDB taxonomy): Bacteria > Elusimicrobiota > Elusimicrobia > Elusimicrobiales > Elusimicrobiaceae > Avelusimicrobium. The sequence goes on along the minus strand of JAZUSQ010000024.1, from coordinate 3,666 downwards.
TTGTTTGATGTTTTTGAAGATATGAAATACATAGATGCACGCCACACGGCGGAAATAAGAATAAGGGAAAAATATCCGAAAGAATACGGCGAATATATTGATGCTCGCATGAATTTGGATGATATGTGTGAATTGCTATATGTTGCACAGATGAACGCGGTAAACGCGACCGAGGAGGAAAAATAAAATGTGTGAAGAAAAACCATGCGAAAAAAATCCACGCGAAGAAAAACGCGGAAGATCGAACCTATATTATGACCGAATTTTACCCAACATGGATAAAATCGTTGAACAAATACGCGGGGGCGCAGCAGAAAAGCAAGTCGCCCACAATATTGGGGTATCGGAGGCAGTATGGAAACGCCACAAACGCGAACAATCATATTTTAGGGAGAAAGTATTCCAGGCGCGCATCCCATTAATCCAAGAACTACGCGGCAAACTAATCCAAAAGGCTATGGGTTTTGAATACACAGAAAAAGAAGTAATTGAAAAAGTGGGCGAAAAGGGAACAGAAACCACCACGCGCATAATGTACAAACAATCGTTACCGGATGTAGCGGCACTAAATCTAGCATTAAAAAATTATGACAAACACAATTGGGCTAACGATCCGGCATTATTAGACATCAAAAAAGCGGAACTGAAATTAAAGCAAGAGGCAGCAAAAAACAATTGGTAATACACAGGGGGAATGGATTTGGCACATGATAAATTTTTTGGGATATGCGAAAACAAATGCCTAGTAGAAATCACGCCGGAAAGCGTGGGAGCATCGAAAAAAGGCCACACGCACACAGCGGAAGAAGTGGGAGCAGCACCGGCCGAGCATGAACATACGCCGGAAGAAATAGGAGCAGCAGTAGCAGAGCATACGCACACGCCGGCCGAAATCGGTGCAGCACCGGCAGAGCATGAACATACTGAATTAAATAACAGGGTGGCAGCAATTGAAACAACCATAGGCACGCTAAACGATAATTTGGAGGTTGTTTTAAATGGCGAATAGAACACTATCTGAAAACATAGGCCAGGCCATAAGCGATTTAAACGGCGTAAAACAGGCGTTAATTAACAAAGGGGTAGAAATACCTCAAGGAACACCAACAAGCGAATTTGGGGCGAAAATAGAGGAAATACAAGGCGGCGGTGGGCTTGATACAAGCGGAATAACTAATTTTAATGAGTTTTGTTACAACAATAGAGTACCAGCAGATTGTTTAGACGGACTAGATACTAGTAGCGGAACTGATTTTAGTTATATGTTTCAAAAATGCACCAACCTAACCACAGTGCCACAGTTGAATACAAGTAATGGAACTAATTTTGAATCTATGTTTTCAGGATGTTCAGCGCTAACTAGCGTACCGCAGTTAGACCTTAGTAGCGGAACAAATTTTAAAAGTATGTTCTATAATTGCGCACTAACCACAGCACCACAGCTAAATACTAGTAGCGGAACTAATTTTAGTATGATGTTTAGTAGTTGCAAAAATCTAACCGAATTGACACAGTTAGACACTAGTAGCGGAACTAATTTTCGGCAGATGTTTGGCGACTGTAGCGCACTGACCGAAGTACCACAGATGGACTTTAGCAAAGCAACTAATCTTACCTATATGTTTAGCAATTGCTATGGTTTGACCTCAGTGTCGCAGTTAGACTTTAGTAATGCAACTGAAGCGAAATATACATTTAATCGTTGCGACAATCTAGCTACAGTTTCAAACCTAACTCTCGGCGGTGATTGTAGCAATATGTTTTTTCAATGTTATAAACTCACCACAGTTACAGGATTGAACACAGACAAAGTAACTAATTTTGCAACTATGTTTGCCTATTCTAGTAAGTTAGCCACAGTAGAGCTAACATCACTTATCGCTAATAGTTCCAGTAGAGGGATGTTTGCTTCATGTTCTAACTTACAAAATTTAACCGTAACAGGAACTATAACAGTAGCAAGCAACGATTCTTTGGATTTGAGCCCATCGTCTAAAATAACAGTAGAAAGCCTACTAAGCGTGTTAAACGCCCTAGCCGACAATACAGGCGGTACAACATATAGCATTAAATTAGGCGCAACGAATTTAGCCAAGCTAACAGACGAACAAAAAGCAATAGCCACAAACAAAAATTACACGTTAGCGTAAAAAAACAGGGGGAATGGATTTGTCACACGATAAATTTTTTGGAATATGTAAAAACAAATGTTTAGTTGAAATCAATGCGGATAGTGTAGGTGCATCGAAAAAAGGCCACACGCACACAGCGGAAGAAATAGGAGCAGCACCGGCAGATCATACACATGATGCAAATGTAATAGCAACGGGCGCCGTTAATATCGAAAACGGCGGAACAGGCGGAACAACGCAAGTAGAGGCATTAACAAATTTAGGTATTGTTGACACGAACACAACAGAATTTAATACATCAAACGTAGATGACTTTGTGGCTCAAGTAAAAACATATGTAGAAAATAATTTGCAAGTGGGCGTACCATTATTTTTTGGCGCAAATAATTCAGCACGTGGCAGTTATGGCGCCGGATTTGCGTGGAGTATGTCGCCGGACTCTAAAACAATATTTTTGTACAACGGAAGCACAGGCATAAGAGTTTATAATTGGAACACAAGCAACGGCTGGCAAAAGGGTAGTTTAGGTTAATGTATAACACGTTATCGGAATTTTACACAGGCCGCGAATGGGCGAAATTTAGGGAATTATTAATGTTTGATCGGTTAGCGGAAGACGGAACGTTATATTGCCAGCATTGCGGAAATGCAATAACAAAAAAATATGATTGCATAGCGCACCATATAGCCGAGTTAACTATTGATAACGTAAACGATGTATCAGTTAGTTTAAACCCGGAAAATGTTTTATTGGTGCACCACAGATGCCATAACGTAATCCATGAGCGTTTTGGGATGCAATCGGCGCGGAAAGTGTATTTAGTGTATGGCGCACCGTTTGCCGGAAAAAAAGAATTTGTGAAAAACAGCGCGGGCCACGGGGATTTAATATTTGACATTGATAGCATATGGCAATCAATATCCGGGCAACCGTCACACATAAAACCGGAACGATTAAAACGCAATGTATTCGCAATCCGCGACACTATACTAGACCAAATAAAAACCAGGTATGGAATGTGGCGCAATGCATGGGTGATAATGGGCGCACCGTTAATAATGGATCGGCAGCGAATTAAACAAAAATTGGATTGTGAATTAATACACATAGATACACCACAGACGGAATGCTATGAGAGGTTAACAATGGCGTGCGAGGGCAGCACCATGAACAGAAATGAGTATGAAAAATATATCGATGAATGGTTTGAAAGATACCAGGAGGAACAGCCGAATGAATAACAAACTAGTAATTGTAAAAACAAAATACTACATGATTGCGGAAGAACGCAAAAGATTATCGGATGATATTGCAGAAATGATTAAAACGGGCGCGCTAGTTATAGGCGACGAAGTGGAGCACATAGCATTAATGGATTTAGACAAAGGACATTTGATACCGGTGAACGCGCCGGAAAATAAAAAAGAAATCGCGAGTTAAAAAATTTGACAACCCCCCCGATCGAAAAAATTTTTTGGCCGGTCGGGAAGAAGTCGGAGCGGTCTTAGGAAGACAAGACTTTAGTGCAACTCC